>CAJXKW010000030.1 GCA_913055855.1 uncultured Limimonas sp.
CCGGCGCAGATGGCGATCGCCTACGTGCTCTCGCGGCCCTTCACCACGGCCGCCATCATCGGCGCGACCAAGATGGAACAGCTCAAGACCAACATCGCCGCCAAGGACCTGACCCTTCCCGACGCGGTGCTGGAGGAGATCGAGGCGATCCATTCCGTCTACACCTATCCCTGTCCGTGAGGCCGGAAGGGCAAGCTTTCGATAAATTCGGTCCTGAAACCGCCTCATCTTTCGACACGGCCCTTACGGGCCTACTCAAGATGAGGCATATAAAGGAAGCCTCGTGCCGAGTAGCGCCGCGCGAGCGGCGCGTGTCGAGGCATGAGGCCCGACGCCTCATATAGCCAAAACTACTCGGCAATCCTGATCCCACACCCCGTCGCTGCCGCCAGCGGCACGGCGACGGAAATGCGCTGCCAGCGCGCCACCAGGAGGCCCAGCACGCGCGGCGGGCGCGTGGGCGTGAGCAGCGGCGCACCCGAGACACCCGGCACGGCGAAGCAGGTGGTGGGCCAGAGCCCCGCAGGCGCCGCCCGGTCGGAACGGGTGCAGCCGTACTGCTTGCGCTGATAGCCGGGCGCGTAACCCGGATAGCCCACCGCGTCGAAGCTTGCGTCCGGGTCGGGGTCGGCGCGGATCGCCAGCGGCGTCACCTCGAGCCGGCGCGTCAGCCGAAGCCGCGCCAGATCGCAGCGCAGGTGGCGCAGCCGCGACGGCTCGGGCCGGTAGGCGAAGGCGCTGGCGACCGAAACGCCGGCCACGGGTGCCGCCGCCCGTTCGCGCGCGCCCGCCGCCCCCGCCCGGAAGCGCAGTTTCGCCGGGGGAAGCGGCTTCCCCGTCTCATCGTCGAGCACGCAATGCGCCGCCGTAAGCACCCGGTCCGGCGCCACGAGCGTGCCCGTGCAGCCGCCACCGTCCGCGCGCACCACCCGGCCGATCGCCGGCTCCAGGGCCGCGGCCGGGGCGGCGGCGAGGAGCAGACACGCGACCACACACCGGGCGGCTGCGGTCATGTCAGGCCCATGCGGTGTGCGTAGGCATCGACATAGGCCTTGGCCCGATCCGCGAGGCGATCCACCGCGGCAAGGGCCTCGGCGCGCCCCGGCGGCGGATGCCGCGGCGGCTGTGCCCGCGCTTCGGCCACGCGGGTGACGAGGTCGTCGAAGCGCGCCCGATTGGCCCGAAGCACCTGCGCCTCCGCTGCGAGCACGGCGTCCCGGCGGGCCGCCTGCCCCTGGTTGGGCCGGATCGTGGCGATCAGGAACCCCAGGACCCGGCGCAGCGCCCGCGGCGCCTCCGGACCGGGCAACACCAGGCGCGCCACCGAAAGATGGCCGGCACCACGACTGTCCAGGATGGGCGGCACGAAGAAGCGCGCGTCCTCCAGAAATTCGGGCAGCTTGCCCTGGAACGCCTGGCCGCCGCGTGCGCCCACTTCGATCCGCGTCCCGTCGGGCAGCGCCAGCTCGACAGGAACGCTCCGGAACATGGCCACACTCTCGTCGACAAAGCCGTAGTTCAGGTAGGCATCCAGCATGTCCATGGGCGAATAGCGGACGAAGCATTCCCGGCTCCCCGCCACCGGCCGGTCGCCGTAGGTCCAAAGGCGCCGGACGTCGTCGTCGTCCACGGTGATCTGATACGATCGGGCGCGGAAGTCGTGGTTGAGAAAGTCGATGACGGGCATCAGGACGTGTCGGCCGTCGGCCCGGTCGGAGATTTCCGGCTCTTGTTCCGCATCGGCCTGCGTCGCGGCACGGGGCCGAAGGTTGAAGACGCGCGCGCCCAGGAAGCTTGCCACGAGCAATTCCCCGTCGTCTCCGGCTTCGGCGAGCTTGCGGTGCTTCGCCACCTTGGGCACGTCCGGGCGCAGATCCAACAGTGCGTCGAGAACGGCCGGATCGGCGCGCAGGGCGAACCACGGAGACGCCTTCCGCCACGCGGCCGCCTTGCCGCACGCGTTATAGACATCGAGCATGCGGTAAAAGCTCGTCCGCGCCGGCTCGGGCACCGTCTCGGTCTCCCGGACCACCGCGAATTCCCCGTCCACGACGGTAACCTCGAACGCCTCACTCGGCGGCAGACAGGACACGGGGACCTGCATCAATCGCCCCTCGGTGTCCGCATCCGGATCGGCTTCGACAGTCAGTTCGCCACCGCGCGCCACAATCCGCAACTGCGGGCTGAAGGCACCGCCGTCGTCCAGGACCGTACGGCGCAACGCGGCCAGCGCGTCGGTTACGGCGGGGTCGTCGCTGTCAATGCGCATGACACAGATCCGGTCCCGTCCAAGGATTAGAGCAGGCTCAGGCCGAGCCGCTCGCAGTAGGCATCAAGGCGCGCCCGCTGCCGCGCCAGCGCGTGCGCGACGGCATCCAGCGCGGCCGAACGGCCCGCCGGCGGATCCGCGGGCGACGCCGTGCGCGCCGCGGCCAGCGCGTCCCCGGCGCGGTCGAGGGCCGCGCGGTTGCCCTGTAACACCTGCTCCTCCGCCGAAGCGACGGCCGCGCGCCGCGCCGTTTCGGTCATCTCCGGGCACAGGGCATAGATCAGCGCGCGCAGGACCCGGCGCAGCGCCCAGGGGCTGCCCGGCCCCGGCAGGAGCAGCCAGGGCAGCGTCAGGTGCGCGCCCTCGCACGCCTGCGCGGGCGGGACGAACAGCCGGACGTCCTCGAGCGTCGCGGGAAGCTCGCCGCGGAAGGCGCTGCTCGCACCGGCATTCACCGTGATCCGCACGTCCTCGGGCAGCGCGATCTCGACCGGCGCACTGCGCATCACGGGGGCGGTCTCGTCCACAAAGCCGTAGAAGAGCAGGCTGTCCAGCGGATCGAGCACGGTATACAGGACCCGGCACTCGCGCCCGTCCGGCGTCGGCCGGTCGTCCTGACTCCACAGCCGGCGCACGCCGTCGGCGTCCGCGGTGACGCCGTACGGCCGGGCCCGGAAGTCGTGGTTCAAGAAGTCGATGAAGGGCATGAGCACCGGCTCGCCCGAGGCCGGATCGCCCTGGCCGTCCGCGCTCGCCGGCGGCAGCCGGAACAGCCGCGTGCCCAGAAAGCTGTCCACGAGCAGCCGGTCCCAGGCGCCGCGCTCGGCCAGCGCGCGATAGCCGTCCGTCTTCGGGTTGCCCGCGCGCAGATCCGCAAGGGCGGCCAGCAGGGCCGGATCGCGCGCGAGGGTCAGCCAGGGCGAGGTGACGCGCCATGCCGCCGCCTTGCCGCAGGCGTTGTACAGGGTGCGCATGGCGTCCAGCGCCGTCCGCGCCGTGTCCGGCTCGTTGGGGCGTTCCCCGGCGAGCACGAAGGATTCGCCGTCCACCCCGAGCCCGTCCGGCGCCAGCGCGGGCAGGCACGCCGTGGGCACCTGGAGCAGACGGCCGGCATCCCCGCCGCCTTCCGGCGCACCCTCGGCGGTCACCCGGATCGCGCCGTCGCGCACCACGACCGTCGCGTCCGGGCGGAACGCCCCGCCGGCGGCGCGCACGAGCTGGTACAGCTCGGTGAGTGCCGTCTCGGCGGCGGCCGTGTCGGCGTCGATGCGCATGCGCGCCCTTGCCTCCGAACCAGGATTCGGTCGGGCAGTGCGCCCCGATCGACGCGCCCGCCCGGTTCAAACGGGTTCCCTCGGGCGCCGGCGAACCCTGCCGGATCGCACCGCATTCCCGGGAACTTGAAGCATGTCACCCTGACACCCCATGGTTAACGAGGGGTGCAGGCCGGCCCGCCCGGACCAGCTTGACCGGGGTGATGCCCGCCTGTTAGCGATGAACAAAAGGGGGTTGAACGCATGCGCCTCTTCGTCGCCATTCCCCTTCCCGAGCTGCTCTGCGATCAACTCGCGCAGATGCGCGGCGGGCTGGAAAACGCCCGCTGGGTCGACCCCGAGAACATGCACCTCACCCTGCGCTTTCTGGGCGAGCTGGACGGGCGCGAGGCAGCGGACGTCGACGCCGAGCTGAACGCCATCTCGGCGCCCAGCTTCGAGATGGAGCTGGCGGGGCTGCACACCTTCGGCAACGGCAAGAAGATCAATTCCCTTTACGTCCACGTGGAGGCGCCCGAGCCGCTGACGCGCCTTCAGACCAAGGTGGAGAAGAGCGTGCAACGCGCCGGGCAGCCGCCCGAGGGCCGGAAGTTTCGGCCGCACGTCACGCTCGCGCGCTTCAAGGGACCGCCCGGGCCCAAATTCGGCAACTTCCTCCACCAGCACAGCCTTTTCCGCAGCGGCCCGGTGCCCGTGGACCGCTTCGCGCTGTACTCCAGCAAGCTCACCCAGAAGGGGCCCATCTACCGAACCGAAGCGGAGTATCCGCTGGAGCCGGCGACCGTCGGATCGTGAGGCTGCGCCGATCAATGCGCCTCGGGCGGCCGCCGGGGCTGGCGCGCCTCGCGCTGGCCGACGTAGATGCCCGCGCCCACGATCAGCGCCGTCCCCGCCCAGGTCGCCGCATCGGGCCAGTCGCGCCAGATCAGCCAACCCCAGAGCACGGCCCAGATCATCGCCGAATAATCGAACGGCGCCACCACGGGCGCCGGCGCGATCCGGAACGCCTGGGTCAGGAAGATCATGGCGGCGCCGCCCAGCAGGCCCATGAGCGGAAACAGGCCCCAGGCGAGCCCCTGCGGCGTCTGCCACTGCCCGGGCAGGAGCGCCGCCGAGATCGCCAGCGGCACCAGCATGATGGCGAGCACGCTTACGGCCGTCCCCTCGTCCGCGGCGTAGCGCCGGGCGAGCAGGAAATTGAGCGCGTAGCCCAGCGCGGCCAGCAGAATGTAGCCCGAGGCCGGCTGGAACGCCCCGAGGCCGGGCCGGACCACGAGGAGCACCCCGGCGAAGCCGGTCAGCACCGCCGTCCAGCGCCGCCAGCCCACGGACTCTGCCAGCAGAATCGGCGACAGCGCGGTGATGATGAGCGGCGCGGTGAACACGACGGCCCACGCGTCCGCCAGGGGCATGTGACGCAAACCGGCGAAGAAGGCGTAGACACTCAGCGCCATGACCAGGCCGCGGAACAGCTGGACGCCCGGCCGGCGCGTGCGCAGCGCGGCCCAGCCGCCGGTCAGCCAGGCCAGGAGGAACACCGGCGGCAGGGCGAAGAGCGAGCGCCCGGCCACGATCTGCGCCAGCGCATAATCCGTCCCCAGCCACTTCGCCACGGCGTCCATGGCGGACAGGCAGAACGCCCCGGCGAGCATGGAGGCGATCCCGGCGCCGACGCGCGTGCCCCCGTTTCCGCTGGCTGCGTCCGGCGTGCTCACAGATAAGTCTCCAGGGTCCGCTCGACACTGGCGGCGTAGGCGCCGCCGAAGAGCACCGTGTGCACCAGCAGCGGATAGAGATTGTAGAGATCGCGCCTGGTCTCGAAGAAGCCCGGGCGCAGCGGTGCCAGCTCGGCGTAGCGGGTGAAGAACGCCTCGCCGAAGGTGCCAAAGAGCGTGGAAAACGCCAGCTCGATCTCCGGATCGGCGAAATAGATGGCCGGATCGACGAAGCCCGCGATCCGGTCGCCCGCAACGAGCACGTTGCCCGTCCAGAGATCGCCGTGAATCAGCGCCGGCTGCGGCGGCTCGGTGAGATAGCTCTCCAGCTTGTCCGCCAGGCCCTTGACCATCATGAAGGTGCGCCGGGAAAGCTGGCCGCGCTCGCGCGCCATGCGCGCCATGTACATCAGGCGCTGCTCGCGGAAGAAATCCACCCAGTTCGCGTACTGCGGGTTGGGCTGGACCAGCGGGCCGATCAGGGTGTCGCGGTCGAAGCCGAACCTGGGCGCGGTAACCTGGTGCAGCGCCGCGATGTGTTCGGCGGCGTCGCGCTCGCTTGCCGCCGTCAGGCGGCCGCCGCCACCCAGGTCGGAAAGGATGAGCAGATCGTCCTCGGCGACGATCAGCCCGGGCACCGGCAACGGCGAATGGCCGGCGAGGTAGCCCAGCATGTCCGCCTCGGTCGCCAGCCCGCCACCGCGCGCAAGCTTGATAACCACCGTGCTGTCGTCGTCCAGGAAGACACGGTAGACCTCGGCGATGCAGCCACCCGGCAGCGGGCGCGCGCTCTCCACGCCGCGGCCCGTGGCCCCCGTGATGCGCCGCTCGACGTCGCCGCGCAGCCAGCTCATCCCAGCTCCCCGCGCCGGATGGCGGCGATCAGGGCGTCCGCGCCCGCCTCGATCAGGTCCATCATGGTGGTAAAGCCCTCGGCCGCGCCGTAATAGGGATCGGGCACCTCGTCGCCCCAATCGGGGGCGAACTGCATGAACAGGCGCAGGCGCTCGGTCCGCCTGCGCCCGAACAGGCGCTCCATCTGGCGCAGGTGGCCGCGATCCATGGCAAGCAGCAGGTCCCAGCGCTCGGCGTCGCCGCTGCGCAATTGCCGGGCGTGCAGGCCGGACAGATCGTAGCCGCGCGCCTCCGCGGCGAGCCGCGCGCGCGGGTCCGGCGGCTCGCCCACGTGGTGGCCCGTGGTGCCCACGGAATCCAGCGTGAGATCGGTCAGTCCGGCGGCGTCGGCCTTGGCGCGTACCACCGCCTCGGCCGTGGGCGAACGACAGATGTTCCCCGTGCAGACGAAAAGCAGACGCATCTCGGGTTTCCCCCTTTTCGGCGTCTGTCTATCAGCCGGGCCGGGATGCGCAAAGGTGTGGCGGTGCGGCCGGCATCGCGTTACACGGCCGGTGGTGTTGCCCGCCTTGGTTCCCCATCGAGTCTCGACGGTATGCGCGGATTCCATGCTCGCCCTGCTTGCGGCCCACGGCGGTCTCTTCCTGAGCGCGTTCCTTGCCGCGACGATCCTGCCCTTCCAGTCCGAGATCGTGCTCGTCGGGCTGCTTCTGGACGGCTGGGCGTGGGCGCCGCTCGTGGTGACGGCGACCGTGGGCAACGTCCTGGGCGCCGTGGTGAACTGGGGCATGGGGCTGGTCATCGAGCGGGTGAAGACGCGCCGCTGGTTTCCCGTGGACGCGCGGACCTACGCCCGCGCCGAGGCGTGGTACCGGCGCTACGGCATCTGGTCGCTGCTGCTCGCCTGGACGCCCTGGCTGGGCGATCCGCTGACCATCGTTGCGGGCGCCCTGCGCGCGCCGCTCGGCCCGTTCCTGCTGCTCGTCACCATCGGCAAGGCGGCGCGCTACCTCGTCCTGGCGCTGGCCGTGGTCGAATTCGGCTGGACACCGGGCGCGGGCTGAGCCACCCGTGTCACCATGGGATCACCTCGCCGGCATAGTCGTAAAAGCCGCCGCTGTCCGCGGGTATGAGCCGGTCGATCACGGCCAGCAGCCGGGCGACGGCGTCGTCCGGCGCGCGCACCGTCAGGCCCGACTTGCCAAACGGCGCGGTCAGCGGCGTGTCCACCGTCCCCGGGTGCAGCGCGGCGCACACCGCGTCGGGCCGCTTCCGGGCCAGCTCCACCGCAGCCGTGCGCACGATCTGATTCAGCGCCGCCTTCGACGCACGGTAGGCGTACCAGCCGCCGTACCGGTTGTCGCCGATACTCCCGACGCGCGCGGACAAGGTGACGAAGACGGCGCGCCCCTCGCGCGGAAACAGCGGCAACAGATGCTTGATGAGCAGCGCCGGGCCGGTGGCGTTCACGGCGAAGGCGCGCGCCATGCCCTCGGGGGTGATCTGGCGCCAGGACTTTTCGGGCTGCACCCCCTCGCCGTGCAGCACCCCCGTGGCATCGACGACCAGCCGGGGCGGCGCGTGCGCCGCAGCGAGATGCCGCGCGGCCGCTTCGATGGACGCCTCGTCGAGCAGATCCAGCGGCGGCTGCGTCGCCCGGCCCAGGGCCACGCAGGCGCGAAAGGCCGGGTCGGCATCGAGGGCGCGCGCGAACCCCGCGCCGATGCCGCCACCCGCGCCGATCACGACGGCCGTGCCGCCGCTGGGGAAGCTCGTCAGCGCCATGCCGAAATCTCCCACTGTCGCCGCCCCCGGTACATGGCGGCGCCGCCGCAGGAAGCAAGGTTACACCTGCCGGGGCACACGCGACTTTCGTGCGATGTTTCGAATACGTTGCTATCTTTAGACAATGTTAAGCAGGGATGCCTAGCGTCGCGATGAGTGAACGTGCGGCGCCGGTCCAGCGACGTGCGTGCGATTTGACGTTGGGGCGGCAAAACGAGACAACCCCGTCCGGCACGGTCCCGCGCCCGCGGCGAGCAAGCCGGGCGCGGAACCCGCGAGCGGGAGACGGAAGAACGCGCGCGACGCGCGAGGCGACAGGACAGCCGGAGGCCGATCGATGGAATACGACATCCAGCAGGCAAGCGACCGGATCAACGTGACGATCACCGGGCGCCTGACGTTCAAAGAACACGGAAAGTGCCGGGATCTGATCCGCGATCTGGGCAACATGAACGGCAGCAGCGAAACCATCGACCTGACCAACCTGGAGTTCATCGACTCCGCCGGCTTGGGGCTCCTGCTGCGCCTGAAGGAGGCTGCGGAGCAGGCCAGCCGCAGCCTGTCGCTGCGCATTCCGAGCGAGGGGCAGGTGTACAAGATGCTCACCGTCGCCGAGTTCGATAAGATGATCCCCTTCGAGAGCTAAAAGGCTCTTCGCGCCATGGAGCCCAGGCCCGTCGAGAGCCCGCCGGCGGCCGCCGACGACGCGGTCGACCCCGGCCTTATCGACGACGCCCGCATCCTCGTCGTCGATGACGACGAGTTCATCAGCGCCATGGCGCAGGCCTATCTCGAACACGCGGGCTTCTCCCGCATCGAAACCGCCACCGACGGGCAGACCTGCCTCGACCGCCTGCACGCCAGCCCGCCCGACATCGTCATTCTCGACCTGCAGATGCCGGTGGTGGGCGGGCTGGATGTCCTGCGCCGGATGCGCGAGACCCCGGCGCTGGCCGACGTGCCGGTGCTGGTGACCACAGGCATCGACGAATCGCAGGAACGCAACGAGGCGATTCGCGCCGGGGCGAACAGCCTTATTTCCAAGCCGTTCGACGCCCCGCTGCTCATCGAAAAGACGCGCAGCCTGATCGAGCGCCAGATCCTGGTGCAGCAGCTCAACCTGTACCGCGAGCGCGTGTCGCGCGAGCTGGAGATGGCCAAGGAACTCCAGCTCGCGCTGCTCCCCTCGGACGAGATGATCGCCTACGTCCGCGAGCGCTACGGCTGCCGGGTCTCCTCGCGCTTTCGCAGTTCCTCCGAACTGGCCGGCGACTTCTGGGGCCTCCAGCCGCTCAACAACAGCCAGCTCGCCGTCTACAGCGTGGACATATCGGGCCACGGCGTAGCCGCCGCGGCCAACACCTTCCGGCTGCACGAAATCATCCAGTCCGAGGACATGCACGCCCTGCCGCCGGCCGATTTCCTGGCCCGGGTGAACCAGCGCTTTCATGCGCGCATCCCGGCGGGCCAGTTCGCCACCATTCTCTACGGCGTGATCGATGTTGCCGCGGACAGCTTCACCTATGCCTCGGCCGCCGCGCCGCCACCGATTATCGGCCGGCCCGGCGCGGGGGCGCCGCGTTACCTGGAAAACCGTGGAATCCTCGCCGGCGCCACCAGCCGGGCACGCTTCAGCACCTACCAGGCAACGCTGCGCACGGGCGATTACCTCTTCCTGTACAGCGATGCGCTGCCCGAGGCGAGCACGTCCACGGGCGAGCTTCTGGGCGACGACGCGCCGGCGCGCTTTCTCACCGACGCCCTGTCCCGCGACCCGGACGATCCGCTGCCCACGCTGATGGACGCGTTCTATGCCCGGACCACCGCCACACCACAGGACGATCTCACCCTGATCTACGTGCGGCGCGGCCCGCAGGAGACCGGCGGATGACGGGAACACCGCGCCAACACGTCGCGCTCGTGCCGAGTCCGCTGCCCGCCATTGCGGCCGCGCGCGAGCGCGTGCTCGCGGACTTGCGCGCCGCCGCCGTGCAGGTCCGCGAGGACAGCCTGGCCGGCGGTGCGGATGATCGCGCGCGCGCCGCGGCGGACAGCCCGGCGCGGCGGTTGATGTTCCTCGACCCCGGCCCGTCGCCCGAGCCGATCGCGGATACCCTGAGCGATCCGCCGGCCGTGGACGTGATGCTGGAACTGGGCGCCGATACGCCGGCGGAGCGCATCGCGGGCTGGGCGCGCCGGATCGCCGAGACGGACGTGTTCTGGTCGCTGTCCACCATGACCGCTATGCGGATGGCCACACCCTCGCGCGCAGTCGCACAGACCGTGATGCACGCGCTGGGCCCGCGCGGCAGCGATGAACTGCTCATGCGCGTGGAGACGGCCCTCCACGAAACCCTCGCCAACGCCCTGGTTCACGGCAATCTCGAGCTGCCCTCGCTGTGCACGCTGGAGGGCGACGATCCGGCCGTCGACTACGACGATGCCGTGGCGGCAAGCCTCGGCGACCCCGCCCTGGCGGGCCGGCGCGTGGAGGTAAGCGCGCGCTGTGAGCCGGATCTTTTGCGCATCTGCGTCAGCGACGAGGGCGACGGCGTCCCCGACACGCTCTGGCACCAGTCCCTGGCGGGGGGTCAGGACGCCCTCGCCCACTCGGACAAGTCCGGCCGCGGCCTCTATCTTACGGCGATGTTCTGCGAGGACCTCAACCGCTACGACGCGGGCCGAACCGTCGAGCTGTGCTTCCAGCCGGACGGGGCCGGATAACGCCCGCGCGGCGCGTCACCCGGAGGCGGATCCGGCAGCTTCGGCGGCGCGTTCGACCTCGGCATAGGCGCGCCGGATCGCCGCCAGATCGGGGGTTGCACCGCCCTTCCCGGCCGCGCGTTCGACGGCACGGTGCGCCTCGGCAAGCTCGGTCAGGCCGTAGGTCGCCGCCGTGCCGGCGGTGCGGTGCGCCTGCTGGCGCACGGCGGCGAGCCGTTCGTCCCAGGTCGCGGTGTCGGCGGCCTCCAGGGCCTCGACCGCGGCGCGCAGCTCGCCGACCATGGCCGGCACTCTATCCAGAAACGCCCGGCGCAGGGCATCAAGGCGCGCCTGCAGGACGGCATCCGAGCCGGCGCCGCCCGAGCCCGCGCCGTCACGATCCGCCGGCATGCTGCTCCCAGATCCGCTCCAGCCGTTCGCCCAGCGTCATGGGATCGAACGGCTTGCTCACCACGTCCGCCGCCCCGGCATCCCGGAGCGGCGCGGTCTCGGCGGGCTCCGTCTTGGCCGTCACGAACACCGCGGGCACCCCCGCCATGCCGGGCTCCGCCCGAAGGGCGGCGAGCAGATCGGTGCCGTCCATGTCGGGCATCATCACGTCCAGCAGCACGAGGTCCGGCTTGCGCTCGCCACGCACGGCGGCCAGGGCCTCCGCGGCGGTGGCGCAGCTCAGCACCTCGTAACCGGACGCCTCGCCCAGCCCGATGGCGGCGATTTCGCGGATGTCCGGCTCGTCCTCGACGTGCAGGATGGTCGTCAGCGCGGCCATGCGAAGCCGGCCCTTTCTCGCGCCTCGCGCGTCGTCCTTTGGGGTTCTTCCCCCTCCGGATCATGCACGCCACAGGCCGGTCCGCCAAGAGGCAGTACACTAGAGTGCGATGCGATCCGGATGGATCGCGGAATCGCACGCGACCCTTGGTAGGTAGGGCAAGATTCAGCGACCAGGTGAGGCAACCTGATCGGATCTTGCCCTAGGCGGCCGCGCGCTGCCCCTCGCCGCCGGCCGACGCGTCGCCGGCAGGCGCCGGCGCCCCGGACGCGGACGCCGGGCCGTGAGCCGAATTGGCCGCCGCGCTTTCCATATCCGCGGTCTGGGTCACCGTCTCGATGAATTCGCCGATGGTGCCGTTCATGTTTTCGATCAGCGCGTCGATGTCCTCGGCGCACCAGACCATGTGGAAGGATTCCGATGCACTTTCCGCGCCCTGCCGAATCATCGTGCCCACGTGCTGTTTCACGGTATGGGCGTCGCGCGCGAGGATCTGGGTGTTCTCGGAAATCCGGGTCGTCGCCGTGGTCTGCTCCTCCACCGCGGAGGCCACCCGGGTGGCGATCTCGTCGATATTGCGGATCGTCGACCCGATGTTCTCCACGGCCGAGACGGCATCGTTGGTGGCCGACTGGATGCCCTTGATCTGGTTGGCGATGTCCTCGGTCGCCTTGGAGGTCTGATTGGCGAGGTTTTTGACCTCGTTGGCCACCACGGCGAATCCCTTGCCCGCCTCGCCGGCGCGCGCGGCCTCGATCGTCGCGTTGAGCGCCAGGAGGTTGGTCTGCTCGGCGATATCCTGGATCAGGTTGACCACGTCGCCGATCTTGTCGGCGGCCTGGGAGAGGCCCTGGATCTGCTCGTTGGTCTGGTTCACCTGATCGACCGCCTGGCTGGCGATCTGCGTGGACTCTTCCACGCGCTCGCCGATCTCGCGGCTGGAGCGCACGAGTTCATCCACCGAGCTGGACACGAGGTCGACGTTTTCCTGCGTACGTTCGGCCGCCTCGGCGACCTCGAAGGATTGCGCACCGGTCTTCTCGATCTGGTTGCCCGAGGAGAGGACACTCCCGCGGATGTGCTCGACCTGGTCGCGCACCCCGCCGATGGCGCGCTCGGCCCGGCCCTTGAACGCTTGGGTCGCCTCGTGGAGCTGCTGCGCTTCCGCCTGCTTGCGCGCGCTTTCGCGCTGCTGCTCGGCGACCAGCTCGTGGTTGCGCGCGAGCTGGTCCTTGAAGAACGCCAGGGAACGGGCGATGGCGCCGATTTCGTCGTTGCGCCCGGTGCCCGAGATGGCGACGTCAAGCTGTTCATCGGCCAGCGCGTTCATGGCCTGCGTCTTGTCCATCAGCGGCTGGGTCACCCGCTTGCGCACATAACCGAAGGCGACGGCAAGGGCGACCAGGAGACTCGCCGCGACGATGCCGCCAAGCAGGAGCACCGCCCGGTCGAGCACGAGCTGGGCGCGCTCGGCCGCGCCCGCCATGCCTTTGCGCGCGTCCGCGACAAAGCCGCCAACGGACGCCGAGAGGGCCTCGGCCACCTCGCGGCTCTTCGCCAGCGCAGCGCTGGCGTCGGCGCGCGCCGCCAGCGCCTCCTTGCGCAGGCGGAAAATACTGGTATCGCCGCGGCTGAGGCCGGTCAGTTCGGCGTAGCGGCCAGTGATCTCCCGGCGGCGTTCGGGGGGCAGCGAGGCCAGGGCGGCGCTCGCCTTGGTCATGCGGGCGTGATACCGGTCCTTGAGCTGGGTAACCTGGTCCGGGTCCTTGACCGTGGCCGCCGTGGTGAGAAGCCCGACCATGGCGCTCACCTCGGCGCGGAACTCGAGAAGCGCGGTAACGGTGTTCAGGTCCTTGTTGACCAGCTCGCGGATGGTCTCGCTGTTGCCCGCGATCGCGGCCTTGGCACTTTCGCGCAGGCTTTCGCTCGCGTTGGCGACGATCTTGGTCACGGTCTTGTCGGCATCGCTCAGCGCAGCCTGCACGTCGCGGATCATCTGGTCGCGCTTGCCGGTCAGGATCCGCTCGACCTGCGCGTCCGAGCTTTCGCTGGTAAGGTAGTTCTTGCGCAGCCGAAAGAGATTGCTACTGCCGGTGCCGTAATCCAGGCTCGACTTGATAAGGATCGGGACAATGCCCAGGTCCGCACGCTCCTTGAGCTTCGCGAGCTGCGGTTTGAGTTCGTCGACAGTGTCCTGGAACTGCTTCTTCAGCTTGTCCAACGTCTCGGGCTTGTCCGCATAAGCCCCGCGCATCAGCAGCACCGCGGCGTTCTTCGTCGCACCGTTGACGGAAAGCGCCAGGCGCAGGCGCGTAAACTCGTTGGCCAGAAGATCCTTGATGGTATCGCTCGTCTGCCAGGCGGCGTCCTCGCCCGCCGCGACGAGATTGTCGCGCGCGACCCCCACCTGGGTCGCAAGCGCGTCGTTCAGCGCCTTCTGGCGTTTGCGCAGGGTCGCCACCTGGCTGGTCAGTGTATCCAGATGGCCGTTACGCGCCTTGACCTTCGTGCGCAACTGGCGCAGCGCGGTGAGCTGTTCGTCCACCTTCGCGCGCAGGCTGGCCACGCGCGCTTCGTCGGCGCCGTTCGCCGCGAGCTGGTCGAGACGCGCGTTGACGCGCTCCTGGCCCGCCGTCAGCTCTTCGCTCGCGGTGGCCAGCGCATCGCCGTCGCGCGCGGCAATGAATTTGGGCGCAGAGGCCACGAGCGCGCCGCTGTCCGCGCGGAGCTGCAGCGCACTGGTCATGATCGGGTTCTGGCGGTCGACGATATTGTCGATCGTGCCGCCCACCTGCATGAAACCGACATAGGCGACCACACCGGCCGCGACCGTCGTGGAGAAGATGACCGCCAGCGCGGCGAAAAGCTTCCCCTGAATGCCGAGCCGACCGGTCGTGTGTCTCTGCGTCATCAGCACGGGCCCCCAACCCTCGGTTCAGCCACTGTGCGCATAGCAGGGTCGCATCAAAATCAATACAAAACATTAATGCGACGGTCGCGACCGCCGGCGTCGGTGGCATTGTGCGTGATTCCCGCCACCCGTCACCGGCCGCCAACCGCGACACGCAATACAGCTATGCACATATCCGAACGCTTATAAACGGACCTGTCCTGTCGCCGGCCCGGCGCGGGTGGACCCCCGGACGGGTTCCCGCAACCGCGTGCCACACGGCACCGGGACGGGCGGCAGCACAGGCGTACCGCGATACGTTCCGGTTGTACGTCATCATGTGTTAACACAAACGTAAACGAAATGATACCCGTTCCGCCGCGATGATGCGGCGCACACGCGCATGCCCACCGGTTTAGCGAAATCGAAAGTCAAACGGCTGTGGGCTTTCACAAACGTCATTTGCGCGTGTCACGCGCCTGCATATGCACGGCCTGGCTGGCAATGAAAACACACGCGTTGTGAGTTGTGCAGAACGCCTGCTACCGTTGCGCGGGCATGCGGCGACCGCCGGACAGGTGTGTTGCGCGCCACACGGCAGGGGATGAAGCCAGGGGGCGTTGCTTGGGCATCCGGTCGATCCAGGTCCGCTTTCTGCTTTTCCTGCTGATCCCGCTGCTCGTCGGGGGCGCGGTGCTCTCGGGCTCGTTCGCCTATCTCGCGACCAAGCGCTTCGAGGCCCAGCTCCAGCAGAAACAAACGCAATACACCAAGTTCCACGAAACGGCCGTGGCCTACGCCCTCTGGCACTACGACCTGCGCAGCATGGAGCACATCGTCCGGGCGGTCAGCTTCGACCCGGATCTCATCCGGGTCACGGTGCGCGACCAGCGCGGCAAGACCCTGGCGAAAGTGGACAAGACGGAGGGCGATCTGCCCGAGGATGCCCGTGTGATGCGCCGCGACGTGGTGTTCGATCCGGCGGACACGAACCGCGTTCTCGGCCAGGTCGTCCTGGTCTTCGACGATTCGCGGATCATGGCCGAGGTCTGGCGCCAGGTCGCGCGCGATACCGCCTTGGTGGCGCTGCTCATGCTCGCCATGGCGGGCAGCGCCGTGGCCGCCCAGCGATGGCTGGTCGCACGCCCGCTGCGCCGGTTCTTTCAAGCGTTCCAGCAAACGCGCGCCGACGGCGTCCTGCACCGGGTGGAGAAACTCGCCGACGATGAGATCGGCGCGGTGGCGGACTCCTACAACCGGATGCTGGACCGCATCGCCGCCGACGAGGCGGCGCTGACCCGCGCCAAGGAAGAAGCCGAGGCAGCCACGCGCGCCAAGGCCGACTTTCTCGCCAACGTGAGCCACGAAATCCGCACGCCCATGAACGCCATCCTGGGCATGACCCGGCTCCTGGGCAAAACGCGGGTGAATGCCACGCAGCAGGACTATCTCGACAAGATCAACGCCTCGGCCGAACACCTCCTCGTTCTCATCAACGACATCCTGGACTTCTCCAAGATCGATGCGGGCAAGCTCGAGTTCGAGAACACGGCGTTCCGCGTGGAATCGGTGCTCACCGATGTCGCCGACATGATGCGTCCGCGCGCGGCCGAGAAGGAACTCGACCTGCAGTTCCACACGACCCCAGCCGTGCCGGATATTGTCCGCGGCGATCCGCACCGGATCGAACAGGTCCTGCTCAACCTCACCAGCAACGCGGTCAAGTTCACCGAGCACGGACACGTCCGAATCAGCACGGAAGCCGTGAAGACCGAGGCGGCGCGCATCTGGCTGCGTTTCGACGTCGCCGACACCGGCATCGGCATGGACTCGGCCCAGCGCCGGCACCTGTTCAGCGCATTCTCCCAGGCCGACACCTCCACCACGCGCGGCTACGGCGGCACGGGCCTCGGCCTGGCGATTTCGCAGCGCCTGATCCGGCTCATGGGCGGCGAGATCAACGTTGAAAGCACCCCCAACGGCGGAACCACGGTGTCGGTGACCCTGCCCCTGGAGCGCGCCGGGCTGGGCGACCTGCCGGCGGAAACCCGCGCCAGCCGGCCGGTGGATCTGGCAGGACGGCGCGTGCTCATCGTCGATCCGGACGCCGAGCGCCGCCGGCGCGTGAGCCAGAAGCTGAGCGAGCGCGGCGGCCGGGTGGATGCGGTCACGGCGAGCGCCCCCGCCCGGCTCAAGGCGCGCGAAGCCGCCGACGCCGGAGCGGCCTACGATGTGGTGGTGGTCCACCAGGACCTCATCGGTCCGGACGGGCTGACCACGATGAACCAGATCGACCACGTCCTGAGCGGGGCGCGACGGCCCTTGCGCATCCTTCTGGCGGGCGAGGGGACCCCGGCGGCGGGCGCTGCGAATGCGCTGCAGCGCCGGGTGGATGCCATCTGTTACCCGCCGGTCACGAACCAGACCCTCGACACGGCGCTGCGCGAGGCCGGCGGCTGGCCCCCGCCGGCTTCGCCCGCCGGCGGGGACGGCGAAACGCTGAGCCCGGCGGAGTGGGATCGCCTCGCACATGCCCATGTGCTCCTGGTCGAGGACAACGATATCAACCAACAGGTCTGCAAGGAGTTGCTGGAGACGGCGGGGGTCCGCGTGGACGTCGCCGGGGACGGGCTGGCGGCGCTGAATGTGGCCGAGGCCGATCCCCCGGAGGCCATCCTGATGGATGTGCAGATGCCGGTGATGGACGGCTACGGTGCCACCAGTTCCATCCGGCGCCACGCCGAACTGGCCGACACCCCGGTCATTGCGCTCACCGCCCATGCCATGTCGGGTGAGCGCGACGCCTGCCTGGAGGCCGGGATGGACGACTACCTCAGCAAACCCATCGCGGACACCCAGCTCTACCGTACCCTTCTCGCATGGCTTCTGGAGCGCGACATGGCCCGTGACACGACCTCGACCACCGGCGGCGCGTCGCCGGCATCCGGATCGGCGGCGGCCCCCGCCGGGGACACGCCCGGCGCCGATGCGACGGCGGACGCAGCCATGCTTCCGGGCGGGCTGCCGGCGCACCTGCCGGGCATCGATCTCGCCACGGGGCTGCGCTACGTCGCGAACAAGCCGGACCTCTACCGCCGGACGGCCGCCCGGTTCCGGGAACGCTACGCGCACGGCCACGCCGACCTTCAGCGGATGCTGGAGGCGGGTGACTACGGCGAGGCGCACCGCTGGGCGCACAGCCTGAAGAACCTCGCGGGCACGCTGGGCGCGGAAACGTTGCGCACCCGCGCCTACGAGGTGGAGCGCGCGTTGGCACCGGCGGCGGAGATGTCTTCGGACGGCGCGGCACCGGCGGTCGAAACCCAGGCGCTGACAGCGGAGCTGGCGCGCGTCCTGGATTCGCTGGACCACCTGCCCCCGGCGCCGGCGGAGTCGGGCGGCGCAGCGGCGCAGGCGAACGCGGCCACGGGAACCTGAAAGACGCGGCCGGGCGCGCGCCCGCGCCCGGCGCCGCGCAGCACAACGGAACACGGAGCGGCGGCGGCATGCGGACGGCGCACACGCACACGGGGATGCCAGGCACGGAGGTTGCTGCGCCATGACGTGGCCGCGTCTTTCGCTGCGCTGGCGGGTCGCCATCGGGCTCAGCCTGCTCATCCTGCTGATCTTCGCCGGATCGGGCTACCTCCAGACGCAGCGTCAGAACGCCCAGCTCCGCGAGATGCTGAGCGCGCGTACGGAGCGCCTGGCGGGGGCGCTGGGCAAGCTGCTCAGCCGGCCCCTGTGGAACGTGGATTACGACCGGGTCGAGGACATCCTGCGCGACGCCCAGGCGGACCCCGCGTTCGTCTTCGCCCGCGTCACCGTCCCCGACGGCCGTGTTGTCGCCACCCTGGGGGACCGCGACACCGCGCACGGGCTGATCACGGCGGACGCCGTCTGCACGCGGCGCGGCGAGCGTCTCGGCACCGTGGAGATCGGGCTGAGCACGCGCGGCCTGGAAACCCAGATGGCCGGCAATATCCGATGGGCGGCCATGATCACGCTGCTCGCCCTGGTCATTCTCATCACGGCCGCGCTGTCCTTCCTCAACCGCGTGCTCAAGCCCGTCGCCGCGATCACGCAAGCGATGATCGCCATCGCGAGCCGCGACGAAAACGTCACCGTTCCCTATTCACACCGGCCCGACGAGATCGGCGACATGGCCCTGGCGGTCATCGCGTTCCGCGAGGACGCGCGCATCCGGCGCAACTACGAACGCCAACTCGAGGACGCGCGCGAGCAGGCGGTCGCCGCCAGCCGGGCGAAGAGCGAGTTCCTGGCCAACATGAGCCACGAGATCCGCACGCCCATCAACGCCATCCTCGGGATGACCCAGCTCCTGCACAACACGAAGCTGGACGCCCAGCAGCGCGACTACCTGTCGAAAACCTGGAGCGCGACCCAGAACCTGTTGGCGATCATCAACGACATCCTGGACTTCTCCAAGATCGAGGCGGGCCAGCTCGACATCGAAATGGCCGACTTCGCCTACGACCGGGTGCTCACCGACGTCGCCAACGTCATGGGCCTCAAGGCGCAGGAAAAGAACCTCGAGCTGGTCTTCCACACCGACACCACGGTGCCCGCAAGGCTGCGCGGCGATCCGTTGCGCCTGGGCCAGGTGCTGCTCAACCTCGTCAGCAACGCGGTCAAGTTCACCCCCAGCGGGGAAGTCGTCGTGCACACCCGGGTCATCGACGATGACGGCGAGGCCGTGACGCTGCAGATCGACGTCTCGGACACCGGCGTGGGCATGACCAAGGACGAACAGGAGCGCCTGTTCCGGGCGTTCTCGCAGGGCGATACCTCGACCACGCGGCGTTTCGGCGGCACCGGGCTGGGGTTGGTGATCTGCCACCGCCTGACCCGGCTCATGGGCGGCACGATCCACGTCAGCTCGACCCAGGGTGTGGGCACCACCTTCAGTGTGAAGGTCCGGCTCGACCGCGCAGCGAGCCCGGCCCTGCCCATCGCCGAGACGCTTTCGCTCAACCGCCAGCGCGTCCTCGTGATCGACGAAAACGCCAGCAACCGGGCGGCCGTTGCGGAGATCTTCTACGCCTGGGACTGCCGCGTCGACGTCGCCGCATCGGGCGAGGATACGCTGCGCGACGTGGAACGCCTGCGCGAGGCGGGCGGCGCGTACGACCTCCTGGTGGCCGACGACCGCCTACCCGGCATGACCGGCCGGTGGCTCGCGCACACGCTGCGCGCGCAGTATCCCCAGACGGTGGGGCGCATCCTCCTGCTCATGACGGGCTATGACGCGGCCAACACGGCGCCGTCCGAGACCGAAGGCGACATCCACGCGGTGGTTCAGAAGCCGGTCACCGGATCGGCGCTCTACGACGCGCTCGCGGGCGGCGAGGCGCGCGCGGACACCCCGTCGGCCGCCACGGGCGAACGCAGCAAGATCGAGGACACGGATCTCGCCCGGCTGCGCGGCAAGCGCGTGCTGCTGGTGGAGGACAACGACATCAACCAGCAGGTCAGCGCCCAACTGCTCGCCAACATCGGCCTGCACGTCGACGTCGCCAGCGACGGCGCGGAAGCCGTGGACGCGGCCATGCAACACGCCTACGACCTGATCCTCATGGACGTCCAGATGCCCGTCCTGGACGGCTACCAGGCCACGCAGCGCCTGCGCGCCGAGCCCGGACAGACGCACATGCCCATCATCGCGCTCACGGCGCACGCCATGTCCGGGGAACGCGAGAGCTGCCTGAAGGCAGGGATGGATGACTACCTGAGCAAGCCCGTGGAAGCGGAGCGCCTGTACCGGACGCTGCTGAAGTGGCTGACCGCCGACGGGCGCAGCGAGGGACCGGCGGACACCGCGGTCGCGGCCGCACCGGCCCGGGTTCCCGGGCGCTCCGGGGCACCGCCGCCAGCCGCGGGGGACGACACGGGCGGCGACAGCGAAGCGGGCGGGGACGGCGAAGCGGAAGCGACACTGCCCGACTCGCTGCCAGGAATCGATGTCGCGACCGGCTTGCGCTATGTCGCCAACAAGCCCGCGATGTACCGCCGGATGGCCGCGCGCTTCCGCGACCGCTACGCCCGCGGCTGCGCCGATCTCCAGCAACTCCTCGACGCCGACCGGCGCGAGGAGGCGCACCGCATGGCGCACACCCTCAAGAATCTCGCGGGCACGCTGGGCGCCGCGTCGCTCCAGGCGAGCGCCGCCGAGGTGGAAAAGACGCTGGCGGATACCGACGGCGGCGGCGCCCCCTCGGCGGACCAGTTCGCCCGCCTGCGCAGCGACCTGGACGAGGTGCTGAACTCGCTGTCCACCATTGTGCCGGCGGACGCGGCGGCGGACTCCTGAGCGTTGCCGCGCGGGACGACGCGCACCCGCGGCTTACGCCGCCTGCTTGTGCTCGGCGAAGACGTATTCACCCTCGGCGTCGACCTCGCGCAGCACCACCGGATAGCCCCAGAGGCGTGCGAGATGGCGCAGCACCCGGCGGGCTTCCAACGCGTCGAGCATGCGCCCGTGCCGGACCGTGTGCTGAAGCACCAGTGTGCGGTCCCCGGTCAGATCCGCGTCCACGACCTCGATACGCGGCGCCTGCTCCGCCGGGTCGTAGCTGCGCGCGAGATTTCGGCGCACGCGCCGGTAGCCGCGTTCGTCGTGAATGGCCTCGACCACGACTTCGCTTTGGGTGGTGTCGTCGTGGATGTCGAACAGCTTGAAGTCGCGGATGACTTTGGGCGAGAGGTACTGTAGGACGAAGCTCTCGTCGCGGAAATTGGCCCAGGCGTCGCGAAGCGTTTCGATGGGCTTGCCGTTGCCCGCGACGTCGGGGAACCACTCCTTGTCCTCCTGCGTCGGTTCGGTGCAGATGCGCTCGATGTCGCGCATCATGGCAAAACCGATCGCATAGGGATTGAGCCCGGAGAAGCGCTTGTCGTTGTAGTCGGGCTGGAAGACCACGCTGGCGTGGAGATTGATGAACTCCAGCATGGCGCCATCGGTGATCTGCCCGCGGTCGCGCAGCTTGTTCATGATGTGGTGATGGCACCAGGAGGCACAGCCCTCGTTCATCACCTTGGTCTGGCGCTGCGGCTCGAAATAGCCCGCCACGTTGCGCACGACGCGCAGCAACTCGCGCTCCCACGGCTTCAGAAGGGGCGCGTGCTTTTCCAGGAAGTACAGCAGGTTCTCCTCGGGGAGCCCGAGCGAGCGCCGCGCGGCCTCGGCATCGACGTCAAAGTCCGGGCCGGTGTCCTTGCGCTCCTTCTTGGGCACCGTGCGCCAGATGTCGTTGTATTCGTCGCGCTGGATGCGCCAGCGTTCCTCGGCGCGCTGGCGCTCGCGCTCGATGCTGGGCCGCTCGCGCCGGCCGTAGCGGTCGACGCCGTGCGACTGCAGCGCGTGCGCCGCGTCCAGGACACGCTCCACCGCGGGCAGGCCGTAGCGCTCTTCACAATCGGCGACGAAGGCCTTGGCGAAGGCCATATAGTCCAGGATCGCCTCGGCGTCCGTCCATTGCTGGAAAACCTGGTTGTTCTTGAAGAAGTGGTTGTGCCCCATGGCCGCATGGGCGAGCACCACGGCCTGCATGGTCATGGTGTTCTCTTCCATGATGTAGCACAGGCTGGGGTCCGAGTTGATGATCAACTCCAGGGCCAGCCCCTGCAGGCCCTTGCGGTACAGGGTTTCCTGCTGGGCGAAACGCTTGCCGAAGGACCAGTGCTTGTAGATCAGCGGCAGGCCCACGGACGCGTAGGCGTCCAGCATTTGCTCGGCCGTGATCACCTCAAGCCGGTTGCGGTACAGGTTCAGGCCCAGCTCATTGACGCCGATGTCCTCGATCGCGTCGTAGACGTCCTTGAGGCGGTCGTAGTTCCACTCCGCACCTTCGAAGAGCAGGGCGGGACTGCCCGCGGCGGGCGCGTTGCCTGCGCTCATCAAGCAGCTTCCTCCCGACTGAACAGGCCGCGGAACACGGGGAAGATGTCGCGCGGGTGGGCGATCCGGCGCATGGCGAAGTTGTCGTGGCGGCCGGCGACCTCGCCGTAACCCGACCACAGGCTGGAATCCTGGTTCGCCGTGAACCCGATGGGGCCGCGGCTCTCGCTGCCCACCTCGACGTAGGCCATGTACTGCACCATGGGCAGGACCTGTTCATCGAGCATCTGGATGCACCGCTGCACGTCGCCCGGCGCGTCGTCGCCGTCGGAGGCCTGGGCGACATAGATGTTCCAGTCGTCGATGGGATACCGCTCGTCCACCACGCGCTGCATCTCCTTGAATGCGCTCGACACGATGGTGCCGCCGGTCTCGCGGCCGTAGAAGAAGCTTTCCTCGTCGACCTCCTGCGCGCGGTGGGTGTGCCGGATGAACACCACCTCCACGTGCTCGTAGCGCCGTTCCAGGAACATGTGCAGGAGCATGAAGAAGCGCTTGGCGAGGTCCTTCATGTCCTCGTCCATGGAGGCGGAGACGTCCATCAGGCAGAACATCACCGCCTGCGCGACCGGACGCGGCTTGTACTCGAAGCGGTCGTAGCGCAGGTCGAGCGGATCGATGAAAGGCACGCGCGCGCGTCGGTTGCGCGCCTTGGCGAGCCAGTCCTCCAGCTCGGCGATCCGGTCCTCGGGCGCACGCCCGTCGGCGGGCAGGATCTCGCCGCTTTTCAGCCGCGCCAGCTCGGTCTCGATCTGCGTCACCGCCTGCTCGCTGGGCCGGCCCAGGGCGACCCGGCGGACCAGCGAGTTGCGCATGGTGCGCACCATGTTCATCCGGTGCGGCGCGCCCGACTTGGCGTAGCCCGCGCGCTGCGGCTTGGGGCTCTTTTCCGACTTGAGCTTGCGCTTGATCAGGTCGGGCAGCTCCAGGTCCTCGAAGAAGATGTCGAGGAACTCGTCGCGGGTCAGCGCGAAGGCGAAGGAATCCTCGCCCTCGCCCTCCTCGCTGCCCTCGCGGCCGCCGCCACCGCCGTCGGACGGCGGGCGCGGGATGCGGTCGCCTTCCTGGAATTCCTGGTTGCCGGGCAGAACGCGATGGCGCTCGCCGGACTCGGGATCGGGCTGGAACTCCGGCTCGTGGATCCCTTCCGACGGTATGACGATGGTTTCGCCGGAATCGGTATCGGAAATCTTGCGCTCGCGAAGGTTCTCCCGAACCGACTCGCGGATTTGCGCGCGTGCCCGCCGGATAAAGCGCTGCCGGTTGCCGAGGCTTTTCCCCTTGGGATTCAGGCGGCGATCAATGATGTCCATATTATAAGGCTAACACGCTCCGTTTGCTTGGGCGATGCCAGACGCTCGCCGCTCCTGGACGCGTACCCCGATCGGGGCGCTGGCCGGCGCTTCCGCCGGCCGCCCGGAAGGTGCGGACCGTGCCCATCAGCCCGCCTTCTGCACGCGCATGTACCACTCCACGAGACGGCGCACCTGGCGCTCGGTGTAGCCGTTCTCGATCATGCGCTCCAGGAACGCCTCGTGCTTGTTCTCCGTATCGCTGTCCTTCTTGGTGCCGAAGGAGATCACCGGAAGCAGCTCCTCGACCTTGGAGAACATCCGCTTCTCGATGACCTCGCGGATCTTCTCGTAGGACGTCCAGCGCGGGTTCTTGCCCTCGTTCTGGGCTCGCTGGCGCAGGGCGTACTTCACCACCTCGTTGCGGAAATCCTTGGGGTTGGCGATGCCCGCCGGCTTTTCCGTCTTGGACAGCTCGCGGTCGAGCATCTCGCGGTCCAGGATCTGGCCCGTGTCCGGGTCCTTGTAGTCCTGGTTCTCCACCCAGGCGTCCGCATAGGCGAGATAGCGGTCGAAGAGGTTCTGGCCGTAGTCGTCGTAGGATTCCAGATAGGCCTTCTGGATTTCCTTGCCGATGTACTCGGCGTAGCGCGGCGCCAACTCGTCCTTGATGAACGCGATGTACTGGCGCTCCGTGTCCTCGGGGAACTGCTCGCGCCGCACCGACTGTTCCAGGACGTACATCAGGTGCACCGGATCGGCCGCGACCTCGTGGTGGTCGAAGTTGAAGGTTTCGGAGAGCACCTTGTAGGCGAAGCGCGTGGAGAGCCCGTCCATGCCCTCGTCCACGCCAGCGGCGTCGCGGTACTCCTGCACCGTCTTGGCGTGCGGGTCGGTGTTCTTCAGGCTCTCGCCGTTGTAGACGCGCATCTTGGCGTAGAGCGAGGAGTTCTCGTGCGGCTTGAGCCGGGTGAGCACGGAGAAGCGCGCCATCATGTCTAGCGTGCCCGGCGCGCAGGTCGCCTCGGCGAGATCGGACTGCTGGAGCAGCTTCTCGTAGATCTTCACCTCCTCGTCCACGCGCAGGCAGTAGGGCACCTTGATGACGCAGATGCGGTCGAGGAAGGCCTCGTTGTTGCGGTTGGCCTTGAACGACTTCCACTCGCTTTCGTTCGAGTGCGCCAGGATGATGCCCTGGTAGGGCATGGCGCCGAGGTTCTCGCTGCCCACGTAGTTGCCTTCCTGGGTGGCGGTGAGCAGCGGGTGGAGCATCTTCAGCGGCGCCTTGAACATCTCCACGAACTCCAGCATGCCCTGGGTGGTGATGTTCAGCCCGCCGGAATAGGAGTACGCGTCCGGATCCTCCTGGCCGTAGAACTCCAGCTTGCGGATGTCGACCTTGCCCACCAGCGAGGAGATGTCCTGGTTGTTCTCGTCGCCGGGCTCGGTCTTGGCCACGCCGATCTGGCGCAGCTTGGAGGGGTGCATGCGCACCACCTTGAACTTGGAGACGTCGCCGCCGAACTCGTCCAGCCGCTTGAGCGCCCAGGCGGAGCACAGCCCGTTCAGCTTGCGCCGCGGAATGCCGTACTGCTCCTCCAGCATCGGCCCGTGGGTGTCGGGGTCGAACAGGCCCAGCGGGCTTTCGTAGATGGGGCTGAGCTGATTGCCCGCCTTGAGGATGTAGATCGGCTTTTCTTCCATCAGGGCCTTCAGCCGCTCGGCGAGCGAGGACTTGCCCCCGCCCACCGGGCCCAGCAGGTACAGGATCTGCTTGCGCTCCTCGAGGCCCTGCGCGGCGTGCCGGAGGAACCCGACGATGCGCTCGATCGTCTCCTCCATGCCGTAGAAATCGCGGAAGTAGGGATAAATCTTAATGGTCCGGTTCTGGAAAATCCGGCCCAGCCGGTCGTCGGCGGATGTATCGATGACCTCCGGCTCGCCGATGGCGGCCAGCATGCGTTCCGGCGCGCTGGCGTACATCATCGGGTCGTCCTTGCAGCCCTCCAGGTATTCCTGAAGGGACATCTCAATGCTCTTTCTATTTACGTAATTCTCGTTAAAGACGTCGAAGACAGTCTGTTCACTCATACCAGCCACTCCACTGGTTGACCCGCGACACGAAGGTGCCGGACACCCTCTGATTTACTCACAGGGTACAGATGAATACGGGAGAACACAACGGGTTCATGGACACCGTTGGCATATACCCGTTCGCCCTGTTCCTTGTGAGTCGATCATGCTCGCGTCCCCGCCGGCGCTGCCCTGCGGGCGCCTGCCGGCTCTCGCTTCGCGGCGGCGTCTCGCGCGCCTGCCGCGATGTTGCGACGCTTTGCGCACGTTCTGTTGGCGCGCGATCCGCGCTGCCTGCGGCCCTCTCGGCCGCTTTCGTGCGCCGTTTCCTGCCGCCCATGAAGTGGCCTCTGCGGGGGCGGTGTCAATTCAAAAACGCAGCCGAGCGCCCCGAACCGCTTGCTAGCAGCGGGACTTGCCGAGTGCTGATCGGCCACTCGGCTGTCCCACCCGCGCCCGCAATAAAGGGCCCCCGGCGCACGAAGGCGCCGGGGGCCAACGGGCTCGGTAATACCGTGCCGGATCAGCCGAACTGCAAGTCGTCCTGCGCCAACAGGGCGTTGTCGAAGTGGCCGAGGATGGCGACCTCGTCGGCCTGCACGCTGGTGTCGCGCTCGCCGCTGTCCGTCGGCCCCTGCGTGGCCCGGAAGTGCAGCAGCAGGCTGTCGTCGACGCCGTGGACCACGATCAGCGCCTCATCGCCGAAGTCGGCCTCGACACTGTTCGACGTGTTGAAGTCGGACAGGATCGCATCGATGTCCGCCGTCATCGCACCCGTAGCGGGGTCTTCGCTCCAGAGCTGCTCGTCCGACAGGGTGGTGTTGTCGAAGATGATGGCCTCGTCGCCATCACCGCCGCTCCCCATGAGCAGCTCGTTGCTGTCGGCGAAATCGATGTTGCCGGTGTTCCCGTCGTCAAGCTCCGTCGCCATGGGCTCGCGGATCTCGACAACGTCTTCACCGCTGACGAAGCCGGTCACGTCATCGGCCCCGGTGGTCGCGCCACGCTGGCTGCCGTCGTTCTCGTTGCGATAGACGACGGTATCGGTGGCGCTATCGGACACGTTCGAGACGTCGATGCTGTCCTGACCGAGTCCGCCGATCACGGTATCCGCACCATCGCCGGCGGTGATGTCGTCGTCGTCCTGCTGGCCGTCGACGAGATCGTCCCCGGAGCCGGCATTCACGGTGTCGTCGCCGCGGCCGGTCTCGATCTCATCGTTACCGGAGCCGCCGCTCACCGTATCATCACCGCGGCCCGTGAAGATGTCGTCATTACCGGAACCGCCGTTGACCGTGTCGTCGCCTTCGCCGCTTTCAACAAGGTCGTTACCGCCGCCGGCGTTGATGATGTCGTCACCTTCACCGGTGCGGATCACGTCGGCGAACTGCGTGCCGGTAACATCGACCCGGTTGTCCCCGGTCAAGGCCGTAGCATCGAGCACCAGCGGCGCCGCATTGTCCGATGTGGGACGGATGATCGCCGTGGGCACGCCATCGACGGTTTCGAACGCTGCCAGGTCGCTGTCGTTCAGGTCGAGGAAGGTCGTTCCGTTGGTGGGCATCGGCGAGCCGTTACCGCCATTGGTATTATCCCGGTTGGCCGAGGCGTATTCGAGGACGTTCAGCCCGGTATCACCTGCGAAGGCGCCCGGACCGACGTCGACGTCGCCCGCCGGCGTACCCGACTCGCCGTCGGGGAAGATCGCGTCCCAACTGCGCAGTTCGACCACGTCCATGCCGTCGCCCATGTTCAAGACCAGCGGCGCCGCCTGCACGGTGGCATGGTTCATGATCACGCGATCATTGCCGCTGCCCGTGTCGTGGCGACGGAACGGACCGGGGTCGACCGGGTTGCCCCCGTCGAGCGGCTGGGGCGCCTGCCCCGCGAAGTCGTTCTGTTGGACCGAACCTTCCTCACCCCCGTCATCGTCGAGGCGGAACAGTTCGACCACGTCGTCACCGCCGCGCGTCCAGGTGGAGTTGAAGGCAAACGTCTGAATGTAGTCGTCACCGTCGGCGGTCTCGAAGACGACCTCGCCGGTATCCGAGATGTTGCCGTTGTCCTCGGAATAGGGATCGCCATCGGTGGGCGGCGTGCCGGTGACGTCATCGACGAAGCTCACGTCGGCGGCGTCGAATTTGATGCGCTCGAAGCCGCTAACGGTCGCCGCACCGTCATCAGAATCCGCGTCGTGCCCCCAGACCTGGCTGAGGAAGCCGGTGTTGCTGTCGTCGTCGCCCGTACTCGTGCCGACGAACGCCACACCCTGGTCATTCAGCAGGTCCGGATTGAACTGCATCAGCAGCGTGTCCCCGCCGCTCTTGAACGAGAAACTGTTCTGGCCGAGGCCACGGATGATGTCGTCGTTGTTGAAGTCGCTTTCCTCGCTCGCGATGACGGTGTCGTCATTGCCGTCGATCGCGTCCCCGTCGCCGTCGAGGCGCTCGCTGCTGCTGGTCAGTTCGAGCCCGGTCACGACGTTGACGTAGCTCGGCTGATCGACCTTGTTGCCCGTTTCGTCGACGAAGATGATTTCGTCGTCGTCGATCTGCCCATTGTTGACGATCTGCAGCGTATCGCCGGGGTCCAGATCATTCGGCCCGATCTCCGAGACATCGACGCGCAGCGTGCTGTTCGCCGGCACGTCGTCGTCCACACGGATGGTGAAGGTATCCGCAATCCCCGGGTACGGGTTGAGCATCTGAGCCGTGGGCTCGACGGTATAGTCCTGCGACGTGGACTGACCCACGGTAAGCAGAATCTCGTTCAGCCCCGTGAAGCTGTTCAGATCGTCGGGACGCAGCACGGCGCCGTCCACGACCTCGAGGACGTCATACCCGTCGTCGCTGCGGGTGCCATCCTTGCCGTCGAGGTCGAAAGTGTCCTTGCTGTCGAGCTGCGCATCCGTGGCACGGATCGTGGTGTCGTAGCCGACCGTTGAATCGGTCAGTTCGTTGACCGTGACCTGGCTCCCCGCAGACAGCGCGGTCAGGTCGACCACACCGTTCTGACCGCCGACCTCGACGGTGAAGCCGTTGTCCGCCTGGTCGATCAGGCCGTCGGTCACCTTCAGCGTGACACCGTCCCCGTCGAAGCGGAAGATATCGATGCCGTCCAGGCCGAGGGTCTCGGACTCGCCGATATCGGTGTCGTTGCCGTTTGCGATGATGAGACGATCGTTGCCCAGGCCGCCGTCGACTTCGTCCGCCGAGGTGAGGTGCCCAGCGAGGCTGAAGGTGACCGTGTCGTCGCCGGCCCCGAGCGAGACGTCGCTCTTGCCATCTTCCACGGAAACCGCGTCGTTCCCGCCGCCGGCGTCGATTGTGGAGTCGCCGTCGCCGACCACGATCCCGTCGTTCCCGGCACCGCCGACCACGGTGTGGTTGCCGTCGCCGAGTTCAATCGTGTCGTTCCCGGCACCGCCGTCGACGTTGTGGTTGCCCTTGTCGGTGATGGTGATCTCGTCGTCACCGGCGCCGCCCGAGGCGGTCACGCTGTAGACGGCCGAGCCGCTTCCACTGCCGCTGCCGTCGCTGTCAGCCGCGCTCGAGACATCTGCGGCGGTCCCGTTCAGGATGTCGTTGCCCTCACCGAGGGTCACCACGGCCGAGCCGACCACGTCGACGGTATCGTCGCCGGCCCCGGTTTGAATGTCGTGCTTCTCCCCGGCACTCGGCCCGGCCGTGACGTCGAACGTGTCGTTTCCATTCCCGCCGATGACGGTCATCGTGCCGTCATTCAGGAAGGTGATGGTCTGATCGCCCTCAGCGGTGGCGCGGTTGCTCGCGGAATCCCCGCCAGCGTCGAACGTCGACCAGTTCGAGGCAAGGGTGGCCTTGAAGCCGGCCGCACCCGTCACGGTCATGGTCGAGGCATTGCCGTCGCCACTGAACACGCCGGCAAGGCTGTTGGTAATCGGCACCGGGAAATCCTGAATCGAATTAACGTTCAGGGTCTCGACGCCGTTGATTTGCGGGCCGACGTTGATGTCCACGGCCACGTTTTGGGCGTTGTCCAGGGCGAGGCCGACACCGTTGTCATCGGCGCTCAGTTCGTCCTCGGCGAATTCAAAGGTGATGTAGGCCGAAGGATCTTCACTCGGCGTCACCCCCGTCACGTTCGCGCCGCTGTCGAGCACGCCCAGGGTAACGTCGCTCGTCGCGATGTCGCGGATCAGAAGCCGGCCGCTCTGGTCGTCCTCGGATGCGCTTTCGCGGCCACGCTTGGAGATGTTCTCGGCCCAAAGCTGCTCCAGCGCGCTCGATGGCTGGTTGAACAGCTCCTCAGCCTCGAAGATGCGCGGCTCAAGGTCCGTCGTTTCGATGAAGGTCCGTTCGATGTTGCGAACGTCGACGTTCCCGTTGAAATTGCTCCCGGAAAGCTCGACTTCGAGCGTATCGGTGCCGTCACCGCCGTCGATCTTGTCGCCAGGGGCAAAGGTATCGCGGTTGGTTTGGTTGGACACGGTGCCGGCGACCGTATCGTCACCGCCACCACCGCTGTAGATGTCGGGACCGGACGTCAGGTTGAAGTTGTTGTCTTCTGAGCCATGATTGACGTCGTTGACGTTGTCGCTACCTCCGTTGACGTCGTCACTGTCATCGTTGTCGTCATCATCGTCGCCATCGGCAGTCGACGACTTGTCGTTGCTGTCTAGCGTAGCGTTGACCGGCCCGGGTCCGTCGCTCGGGATGGTGGCATCACCCAGAGTAAACTGCCCCGCGTCGAACTCGACGTCGGCACTGCCGTCCGCGAACGCGAGTGTCGTGGGCTCATCCCCCTGGAGGAATTCGAGGATCGTTTCACCATCACGTGTGACCGTGATCCTGTTGCCGCTGGATCCGACCTCGTATTCTGAAAGGGCGGCAGGCAACTCGAACCGATCGATGTTGCCGAGTGCATTGACCTGGGGATCCCCGTTAACCAGAACGGTTTCCTCATTCTCCGACGTGCCGCGCACGTCGACATCCGCACTCACGGGGAAGCTCTCGTTATTCAAGATCAGGGTAGCCATGTCGCACGCTCCTCTCTTTCAAGTGCTCGCCGTTGGTTCCGTTCGTCTCGATCCCTTCGGCAAAAAGGCGCCATTTCAATCCGGCATTAAGCAACGCTGCCGTCGCCAAAGGCATTCTCGAACGACGAGACGCCGACGATGTTGCTCTCCGTCCCGCTATCGAGCCCGTCGAGCGTGACGGTGACTTCGTTCTGATTGCTCGGATTGAACGCGATGACGTCCAGGACGCCGTCACCAAAGGTGCCGTTAGAGCATCGTACACTTATTCGTCCACATAGCCGGTGGCTTTGAAGAAGTTCCAACACTCGGTTTCGTCGTAGAGGTGA
>CAJXKW010000031.1 GCA_913055855.1 uncultured Limimonas sp.
GCGCCCGTTCGCGGTACGCCAGTCGGGCACACGGCCCATCAACGGGAGCCGTCACGCATGGCACAGCGACAGCGCCGGGGCTTCTCCCTCCTGGAAATCGCCATCGCCCTGACCATCATCGGCCTGCTCACCGCGGGCGCGGCACAGATGCTGACCACGCTGACGGTGCGCAGTCAGGAGCAGACGACAAAGCAGCGAATTGAAGAGATCGAGGCGGCGCTGGTTCGCCATTTTGCGCGCGAATGTCGACTTCCGTGTCCGGCGGATGCTACCCTTGATGCGAGTGATTCCAACGCTGGCAAAGAGGACGGATCCGGGGGCGTTTGTGGAACCGACTCAGAAGTTTCGGCCGTTCCGTGGAAAACGCTCGGAATTACTCGCAGCAAAACCTTCGATGGTTGGAACAGAAGGATCCGTTACCGGCCAGCTTCGAATGAATTAACAGAAACAAGTCCTGTTCCACTAAGAGGTTTGAAAAATGTTGCTGACGGGTACCCATGCGAGGGAAATCCCGGCGGAAGTGGAAAAAATTTGACAGAATGGATCGAAGACGATCCGAACCGTGGACTCACGGTCGAGGATAAGAGCGGAACACCATACCAAGAACAGGGAGAGCCGACAGCGGCTGCCTTTGTGCTCGTAAGCCATGGGCAAAATGGCTTGGGCGCCTATAGCAGAGGTGGTTCCCAAATTGGTTACAGCAGTGCCGACGAAGAAGAAAGAAAAAATGCAGATAATAACAATATTTTTGTGAGACGCAGAAGAACATCTAACAATGCAGATCCAATTTTCGACGATATTTTTATATCAATGACAATTGATCAGCTTGCGCAAGAAGTTGGCGTTTATCCCGTTTCCTCGTCGGGCACATCCGGCGGCAGTGGCGGTGGCGGCAGTGGCAGTGGCGGCGGGAGCGGAGCCGGTGGCGGTACCGGTGCCGCGTGCCCAGGCGGTGGTGCGCCACCGTGTGGTAAGGGCCCAGATTAAACCGTAACTTCGCTCGACCGTCAGTGAGACCCAACATCCCGCCATTTGTTGGATTTCGGCCCGACGGCCTCACGCCAACTGCCCCTCCACCTCACCACCACCGATCGCGTTTAGGAACGCCCGGTCGAGGTCGGCGCGGCCGTGGCGTTCGCAAAGCTCGGCGGGGGTGCCGGTGAACGCGATACGCCCGTCGTGCAGCACCGCCACGCGGTCGCACAGCGCGGCCACGTCGGCGAGGATGTGGCTGCTGAAGCATACGGCCGTGCCCTGCGCGCGCTCGGCGAGCAGGGCCTCCTTCAGGCGCAGGCGCGCCAGCGGATCGAGGCCGCTCAGCGGCTCGTCCAGGACCAGCAGCGCCCGGCGCGCCAGGAGCGCCGAGGCCAACCCCAGCTTCTGCGCCATGCCCTTGGAATACGTGGCCACGCGCCGGTCCAGCGCCGCCGGGTCGAGGGCGAGGGCTTCGCACATCCGGTCCGCCGCGGATCGGTCCCAGCCTTGGCCGTAGGGCGCCAGGGTCAGGCGCAGCCACTCGCGCCCCTTGAGCATGGGCGCGGGCGCCAGGCGCTCGGGCAGGAACGCCAGATGGCGCCGGCTCGCCGGGTCGGTGTGGGGCGTGCCGAAGACCGTGATCGCCCCGGCCGAGAGAAAATGCAGATCGAGCACGGCCTTGAGCAGGGTCGTCTTGCCCGCGCCGTTGAGCCCGATGAGTCCCAGGATCTCGCCGGGCCGCACGGTCAGCCCGACGCCATCAACGATCGCGCGCTTGCCGTAGCCCGCGGCCACGCCGTCCAGCGCCAGCGCGGGCGCGTCCTCAGCCGCCGCCATCACTGCCTCCCTGCGCCGCCGTCTGCGGCCTGCCGGCGTTGCCGTCGCCCTCGCCATCCGGCGCCGCCTCCGTTCCGCCGACCACCGAAACCGAGCGCGGCGCCGCCGCGCGGCCGTCGACGACCCGGCCCGTGGCGGGGATGAAGCTCTGCTTCGGCCCGAGGGTGAAGGTGTAGCGCGCCTTGCGGTCCGGCGGATCCCAGGTCAGGCGCACCCGGTTGTCGCCGATCCAGCGCACGGTGAACGGCCCCCGCCCCTGCGTGCGCGGGCTGAGCCGGGTCCGGTCGAGCCAAACCGTCCAGGTGGTGGCGGACAGGCGCACCATGCCCGAGACATAGACCGGCTCCAGGGGCGACTTCTGCTCGGCCTCGGATGCCTTGCCGCCGTCGGTATCGCCGTCCGTCCCGGTCTCGCGCACCAGGGCCGTGCGCTGCGCCGCGGCCTCGGCGTCGCGAATGCGCGCGCGCTCCGCACGGGTCAGCAGGAAGCCCGGGGCACCGAAATCCTGCGCCAGCGGGTCCCCGCCCGGGTCCACGTCCTGGGCGTCCGCGCGCGGCGGCGCCGCGGCGAGCGCCAGCACGGTGAGGACGGCCGCGACCGGCGGGCCGCGGCGGACGCGCTCAGGCATCGGGTGACTCCGTTTTCGGGGGCACGTCGAGCACGACCCAGTCCAGCGTGACCTCGGCGCGCAGGACGGTGGGGTGCCGGCCGTCGCGGATGGCCGCGACGGCCTGGTCCAGGTTCCAGGCCTCGCGCCTGACGGTGAGCGTGCGCACCGGGAGATAGCCGGGAAGCTCGGTCTGCAAGGCGTCGAGGAAGCCGAAGATGGGCCCCTCGCGCTGCGCCGTCAGCTCCAGCACCACAGGCGTGTGCACGAAGGCGGGTGCCTCCCCGTCGCCGCCGCGGTCCGACGCGGCAAAGGACGTGCGATCGGCCTTCTTGAAGGTGTAGCTGGCGCGCGTGACCCCGGTCTCGACGGCCAGGCGCTCGATGGTCGAACCCGCCGCGAGGCGGTCCTGCTCGCGCGTCAGCCCGCGCGCCTTCGCCTGCCGGTAGCGCGTGCGGTGGGCATCCATGTAGGCCGCGCGCCGACGCAGATCGGACAGCGTGTCGCGCAGCTCGCGAAGCTCCGCCCGCACCGCAGCCGTGCGCTCGGCGACCTGCGCGCGTTCGGCGCGCACCCAGACGACGCCGCCCACGCCCACGGCGACGGCGAGCCCAAGAACCCCCAGGGGAGCGCTCAAGCGGCGCAGCCAGCGCGCCGGGATCCACCGCCCCGTCATGGCGACGGCCCCGCGATCCGGTAGCCGCCGGTGATCCGGCCGCCCGGGCCTTTGTCCGTTTTCTCGGCGGCAACGCCCGCGGTACCCTTCATTTGCGCCCCGGGCGCAGCGTCGAAGGGCGGCGCGGTGAGCTTCACGCGGTGGCCGGGCAGCACCTCGGCGAGCCGGCGGCGCAGCTCCCGGAACCGGGCCGCGATGCGCTTGCGCCCGACCTCGGTGTCGCCGCGGTAGCGCAGCGTTGCCGTCGCGACCACGGGGCTACCGCGGGGCGCGGACGCCCCGGCGGTGCCGTCGCCCGTGCCCGTGTCGCGGTGAACCGGCCGCCCCGGCTCCGCCGGCAGGGCACGCCTCGCCCGCGCCGCCAGCCCGGACTTGGTATCCCGGGGTTTGGTGGTCAGGCCGGTGACCACGAAGTCGGCCCCGGTAACCCGGCTGAGCGCCCGAACCACGGGGACATGGACGGGCGCGGCGGCGGCCAGAGCGCGCCGGCTGTTGACCACCAGCGCGACCTCGCCCATGCGCGGCTGGTCCGGCGGACGCGCGGCGATGAAATCGCTCCGGGCGGTGCGCAGGCGGGCGCGCGTCCCGGTCAGTTCCTGCAGCTCGGCGCGCTCGCGTCCAAGCTGAAGCTGCTGCCAGCTGCCGTAGCCGGCCGCACCGACGACCGTAAGCGCGGCCAGGGCGTAGGCCGCCAGGGGCACCGCGCTGAGCGCGCGCGCGCGCAGCAGCTCGGGCGTGTCGAGGTGCAGCCGTGCCCACGGCCGGCGGCCGTACCACGCCGCGACGAGGTCGTCGCTGGCGGAGCTGTCGGTGTCCGCCCCGGCCTCGGCCCCGGCCCGGTCCCCGGCGGCGAGGCGCAGGTCCAGCTTGTCCGCCGCATCTGCCGGGGTCAGGGTGCGGAGCTGGCGCGTGCGCATCTGCCGGCGGTCCAGGTTGGCCGACACCGCGCTGCCGGCGAGCACGACGAGATCCATGGAATCCGTGTCGGTGAAGCCCAGCCGGCGCAGGTAGGTCATGGTGGAGCGGATCTCGCCGTGGATGTTGTCCACGGTATCCGCCACCCCGGCGTCGCCCTCCAGGTTCGGCGTCAGCCGGGTGAAGATGAGCTGCCCGTTCTTCAGGATGATCTGGCGAAAGCCGCTGGCACGGTGGTGCGTGACCAGCACCTCCCAGACCGGCGGCGCGCTGCGCGTGTCGCCGCGCTCGGCGAGATCGTGGACGAGCGCGCTCGCCTCCACGGGAAGCAGCGCCATGCCCTCGACGGGGTTGCCGGCGTCGATGACGAGGTCGAGCCAGGCGCGGATCTCCGCGGTGATCGGCACGCCGATGAGGAAATACCGGTACTTGCCCCGGCGCTCGCCCTCCTCCGGGGCGGCCTCGCCCAGGTAGAGCGACGTGGCGACGTGATCCGCGCCGAAGGCCTGGCCGAGCTTGCGCTTGAGCAGCTTGCGCCGGTCATTCCAGCCGACCCGCGGGATGGTGGTTTCACGGTAGTGCTGCTCCAGCACGTCCAGGAGGATCGCCACGGGCGCGCTGGCATCGGCGTGGAGCACGGCGTGCGCCGCGGCCCGGCCGTCCGGGTCCGGGGTGGCGACGTAGCGCTGCTCCGCCACGCCGTCGCCGGTCAGGCGCACGAAGACCGCGCCCTCGTTGCCCAGGATCATCACCACGCGCGCGCCGGTGCGCCGGAGACGCAGGCGTCGCGCCAGGTCCGCGGCGTCCAGCCGGGGGATGCGGCGGCCGGCGGCGCTCAGGTCCACGGCCGCCTCCCGGACGCAGCCGGGCGCCCCGCGTCAGATGGGCAGGTTCGAGAAGCTGTCATAAATCGGCCCCATGATGGACAGGACGACCCAGCCGAGCATCGCCCCGATGATCAGGGTCAGCGCCGGCCGAACCGCCCCGACGAGGGACTGGACTGCATCGTCCACCTCGCGGTCGTAGAAGTAGCTGATGCTCTCCAGGGAGTGGTCGAGGTTGCCGCTGTCCTCGCCCACCTTGATCATGCGCAGGACCATGTCGGGAAACTGCCCGGTGGTGCGCAGCGCCTCGGTCAGGTTGCTGCCGCCGCGCACGCGGTCCTTGGCGACGGCGAGGGAATCCGAGAGCACGCGGTTGCCCACCACGCGCCGGGAGGTCTCCATGCAGTCGAGGATTCCCACGCCGCTCTTGTAGAGCACGGTGAAAAAGTGGGCGAAGCGCGACAGCGCGATCTTGCGCAGCGTCGGCCCGATCACCGGCACGTAGTAGACGTACCGGTCCACGAGATAGGCGAAGCGCTCGCTGCGCGTGTACATGGCGGGCAGGAGCAGCGCCAGCGCCAGCGGTGTGGCCAGGATGAGCGGCCAGTACACCTCGACGACGTCGGCCACGCCGAGTAGCAGGCGGGTGGCCAGCGGCAGCTCCATGCGCAACGTCTCCAGGAACGTGGCGAGCTGGGGCACGAGGAAGACCATCAGGGCGATCGCCATGCCCAGCGTGACCACCAGGACGAACGCGGGATAGCGCGCCGCGCTGCGCAGCCGGTCGTTGAGTTCGTCCTGCCACTTCAGGTGCCGGGTGAGGTGGCCGAACGCGGCCTCCAGGTTGCCGCTGCGCTCGCCCGCGGCGACCACGCCCACGAAGACGTCGCTGAACACGCGCGAATGGTGCCCCATGGCCTCGGAGAGCATTTCGCCGTTGGCGACGTTCTGCGTCAGGTCGGCCAGCACGTCGCGCAGCGCCGCCGAGCGCGTGGCGTCGCGGATGTCCGCCAGGGCGTCCAGGATGGGGACGTTCGCCTGGATGAGTTCGTTCATGTGCAGCGAGAACTCGATCAGGTCGCGCGTGCGCACGCTGCGCCGGGCGAGCGCGCTGAGGCGGGACATGGTCGCCTGCTTGGCGTCGATCAGCTCGTAGCCCAGTTCCTGCAGGCGCTCGTCCAGATCCAGCGAGTTCGCCGCGTTCATCTGCCCGCGGGTCTTGCGCCCTTTCTCGTTGATGGCGACGTACTGATACACGGGCATGGCTTACAGCCGGTCCACCAGGTTCACCGTGTTGATGAGTTCCGCCACGCTGGTCTCGCCGGCCAGAACCTTGGCCGCGCCGCTCTCCGCCAGGGGGGTGAACCCGTTATCCTTCGCCGCCTCGCGGATCTGCCGGCGCGTGCCGCCCTGCACGATCACCTCGTCCAGCGCTTCGTTGAAGGGCAGCACCTCGGCGATCGCCGTGCGCCCGGCATAGCCCGTGTTCCGGCAGCTCCCGCAGCCCTGCGCGGCGTAGAGCGTGGGCGGGTCCGCCGGGTCCACGTCGAGGATGCGGCAGTCCTCCGCGCCCGCCGTGTAGGGGGTCTTGCACGCCGGGCAGAGCCGGCGCAGCAGGCGCTGGGCCATGACCGCGATGATGTTGCCCGCGAGCATGCCCGGCGACAGGCCGAAGTCGAGGAGCCGGCTGACCGCGCCCAGGGAATCGTTGGTGTGCAGCGTGGTGAAGACCTTGTGCCCGGTCATGGCCGCGCGCAGCGCCATGTTGGCGGTGTCGGAATCGCGCACCTCGCCGATGAAGACGATGTCCGGGTCCTGGCGCAGGATCGAGCGCACGCCGTCGGAAAAGCTCATGCCCTCGCGCACGTCGGACTGCCGGATCACCGGCAGGTCGTACTCCACCGGCTCCTCCAGGGTCATGATGTTGACCGACATGGAGTTGAGATAGCTGAGCAGGGAATACATCGAGGTGGTCTTGCCCGAGCCGGTGGGACCGGTGACCACGACGATGCCCTCGGGCCGGCGCATGAGCTTCTTGATCAGATCGACAACGTGCCGGTCGTAGCCCAGGGAATCGAGGCTGCGCAGGGACTTCGCCTTGTCCAGGATGCGCAGCACCATGTTCTCGCCGTGCACGCTGGGATGCGCGGCCACGCGGAAGTCCACCTCGCGCGCGGCGACCTGAAAGGTGAAGCGGCCGTCCTGGGGCTTGCGCGACTCGGCAATGTTCATGCCCGCCATGATCTTCAGGCGGACGCTGAGCGCGGGCCAGAAGTTCTTGTGGAAGGCCTTGCCCTGCGTCATCACCCCGTCGATGCGGTAGCGCAGGCGCACGAACAGGTCCTCGGGCTCGAAGTGGATGTCCGAGGCGCCCGCCTTGACCGCGTCGAGGATGATGGCGTTGGCCAGCCGGACGGTGGGATTGACGAAGCCCTCGTCGCCGGTCTGCACCGTCGGGAGTTCGGTCTCGCCCTTCTCGATCTCGGCCAGGAGCTTGTCGATCGACATCTCGTAGCCGTAATAGGCGTCGATCGCCTCCATGATCTCCGAGGGCGAGGCGACCATGGGCACGATTTCCTTGTGCCGCGGAAAATACCGCCGGATGCGGTCGATCGCGACGACGTCGTAGACGTCGGCCATGGCCACCTGCACCGTCTCGGTGTCCGACGCCACGGGCAGGACGGCATAGTTCTGCGCGATCTCCTTGGGCAGCGTGCGCACGACATCGGTGTCGAGCACCGTGTGCGCCAGGTCGAAGCGGGCGAAGCCGGAACTCTCCGAGAGCGTGGCCGCCAGCGTGGACTCGGTGATGAAGCCCAGGCTGACCAGCGCCTCGCCCAGCATCTTGTTGCTCCGGCGCTGCTCGCGCAGGGCGACCTCGAGCTGGTCGGGGGCGATCACGCCCTGCTCGATGAGCTTCTCACCCAGCTTGATCACGCGCTCGCTCTGCGGATCCGTCGCGCCCGAACCGGCATTCGCGGCGGCGTCGTGGACCTGTTGGGCCATTCAGCTTCCCCCGGCGGCGGTTGCATGCGCACTCGGCGACCGCCGACCCGATCGGGGCCGCGCAATCGGGTCGCTCTTGGTCGTTCGCGATTTAATCTAATACGGACGGGGATTCGAGAGCGTTAACACGCAGCGCCGGATCAGCGGCGGGTGCGCGGGTACGGCCGGGCGATGCGGTCCCAGAACGCCTCCAAACCGACGCAACCGGTAATGACCGCGATCGCCAGCACCTGCAGGCCCGTGGGCACGGTGCCCAGGAGCGCCAGGGCGAGCAGCGCGGCCAGCGCGGGCTTGAGGAAGAACAGGTACATCCCGCGGGTCAGATCGGGAACGGCCGCCAGGCCGCCGACCCACAGAAACTGGGTGAGCGTGGTGTTGTACAGGGCCAGGACCAGGACGCTCGCCATGGCCTCCGCGCCGTAGCCGGGCAGCGCGGTGGGCACCACCCAGTCGCCCCAGGCGACACCGACCAGGAACCACAGCGCCACACCCCCCGGAAACATGGTCACGGCCGCGATGCGCATGGCGCCGTAGCGCGCGATGTAGGGCTTGATGAACACGAGATAGACGCTGAGCAGCAGCGCGCTCGCCAGGGTGAGGAGCACGCCGATCAGGCTCGCCGTGTCGCCGGTCAGGCGCGCCAGCACGCCGTCGGTGACCAGCAGCGCCACCCCCGCAAGCGCACCGAGGCCGCCCACGATCTTGGGCGCGGACAGGCGCTGCCCGTTCACCCTGGCATTGATCAGGCCGACGAAGATGGGCGCCGTGGTGATCAGCGTGGCGACCTGGGCGACCGTGGCGTAGTCCAGCGCCCAGTGGAACAGCAGATAGGTCACGCTCACGCCGAGGAGCGAGAGCGGCAGCAGCTTATGGCCCTCGCGCTTGAGCGGCGCGATCAGGTCGCGCTGGCCCGGGATGAGCAGCGCCAGCACCACCAGCCCGGCCCCGCCCAGCAGGAAGCGCCACACCGATACCTCCGGCCCGGCGATGGGTGCCGATGCGGTGACCAGCTTGGCCACGAACTCGCTCGACGCGTGCCCCAGAACGCCCAGGAAGACGGCCGCATAGGCGATCCAGGCGTGACGGTGCCAGAGGGCGGGACGATCCTGTGCTGCGGTGACGGACATGGCGGTACGTGCGCGGAACCTTGGTTTCCAGGGCCGCTGGTAGCACGGCCGCGACGCCGCGCCAAAGCATCGCGCCAAAAGTTCGGCAGATCGTGCAAGCGGCCTGCTTGCTTATAAGACGGGCGCAGACGTTCGACCCCGTGGCGCCAACAGCCAAATCCGTAGAGACAAATTATGGCGAGGTCACGCGCGGCGACCTGCCGCGAATTCAGGTCTTTTGCAAAAGGTACGGCTGACTCTCGGATCGGTCATGCTTCAGTTTCGACAAGGCTCTGATTGGTCGAACGCAACGCCAACCAAAGTCCGAGACATTCATGTATTCGACGGCGCCGAACGCATTCACCGTGAAGATCACGCGAATCTCACGGGCGACCGGGACGATCCTTTTCATCGCATTTCTCTGGAATACCGACCATTGATCTCCTATGGGGTCGGCATATCCGTGGGCGGTCTATTTCGACGAGTATCGCCAGCCGACGGACCGACGCAAAGTCCGTTTCATCGGCGCTGGCGGGGATTTCCACGACGTACCGTCGATCCCGCCGTTCCGCCGCTACATCCCCATGCCGGAAGCCTGAACCGGCGTCAGCCCGGAAAACGGCAATGCAAGCCGTGCCGTTAAGCGGCCGCACCCGCCCGTGTTCGACAGTCTGCTTCATCTGCCGCGCCGATGGGGCAACCGCCGACCTATGGGACAGCCCACTCACCCGTGCTCGGCCTGGCGGACCTCCTTGAGCGCGCGGTGGTAGGCGCGCATGAGGTTGTAGCCGCGGATGATGCCCTTGAAGCGCATGCGTTCGCGGCTGTCCACCACCGGCAGGGCGTTCTTGGCGGACTGACCGAAGACGTCCAGCGCCTCCGCCATGTCGTCCTCCATGGTGAGCACCACGCTGGGCTCGGCCATGGCGTCGCGCACACGCAGCGAATCCTTGTCGTACGCCCCGCTCTCCGCCTTGGCGAGCAGACGCGTCATCTCGTTGAACGTCGCCACCCCGATGAGCCGCCCCGCGGCGTTCAGCACATACGCGGCGCGCAGCGTGCTGTGCCCCAGTTCGTCGTAGGTCGCCAGCAGCGAGGTGTCCGGGGTCGCGGTGATGCAGTCGCGCGTGATCAAGCGGTCCACGCTGATGTCGTGCAGCGCCGCGTCCTCCTCGCCGCCGCGGATGTTCACCCCGCGCATGGCGAGCTGGAGCAGGAACAGCGAGCGGTGGAAGGTGTAGGCGACGATCTCGCTGGCGATCACGGTCGCGACCATAACGCCCACGGTGAGCTCATAATTCCCGGTCAACTCGAACACGATCAGGATGGTGGAGATGGGCGCGCCCAGAACAGCGCCGGCGACCGCGCCCATGCCGACCACCGTGTAGGCGCCCTGGCTCGCCGAGACTTCGGGGAACAGCCCGGTCACCGCCACGCCGAACGCCCCGCCGGTCATGGCGCCCAGAAAGATCGACGGCGAGAACACCCCACCACCGAAGCCCGCGCCCAGGCACAGCGCCGTCGCCGCCAACTTCGCCGCGATCAGCGCGAGCATCAGCTCCAGGCTGTAGGCCTCGTCCAGCGCACCGCTCGTGGCCTCGTAGCCCACGCCCAGCACGTGCGGCAGCCCCGCCGCCGCCATGGCGCCGATGGCCAGCCCCGCCACACCGGGGCGCGTCCAGATCGGCACGCCCAGCTTGGCGTAGAGGTCGCCGGTGCGCAGCACGCCCACCATGAGGATGATGGCCACGATGGCGCAGAGCACGCCCAGCAGGGCGAAGGCGAAAAACTCCCACTGCGCGGCGATGCCGTAGCTCTCCGGCGGCACGAAGGCGGGGAAGTCGCCGTAGTACCAGCGGCTCACCACGGTGCCCGTGACCGAGGCGATCACGATGGGCGCAAACGCATGCAGCGCATAATGCCCCACCACCACCTCAAGGGCGAAGAACACCCCGGCGATGGGCGCGTTGAACGACGCCGCCACCCCCGCGGCAACACCGCAACCCAGCAGCGTGCGCCCGTTGTGCCGGTGCAGCCCCAGCCGGTGGGCGACCGCGCTGCCCAGTGTGGCGCCCACGTGGACCATCGGCCCCTCGCGGCCCACCGAAGCGCCGACGCCGATCGACAGCGCATTGATCAGCGCCGTCTTCAGCCCGGTCCCCAGGGGCAGGCTCCCTTTGGGGCTCGCCGCGGCCTGGATGACCTCGGCCACCGCCTGCGGCCGGCCGTAGGGCATGATCCGCCGGACCAGCCAGCCCACGGCGAGCCCGCCCAGCGCCGGTCCCAGCAGAAGGCGCCACCAGCTCTGCGCGTGCCCCAGCGAGACGAAATCGCTGAAGCTGAACCCCAGGACACCCCACTGGACGCTGGTGTAGACCCAACGGAACAGAATCTCCGCACCGCCCGCCGCACCCCCGACGAGACAGGCCAGGAACAGCAGCGCAACGTGCTCGTTACGAAGCAGACGGCGCTGATACACGCGCAGCCGCTTCGCACTCAGCCGGCGGGACAGGCGGACATTCGCCATGCTTGGCCCCGGAGCCTGCTCACACCATTCATCGAGCGTCCACGCCAACTTCGTACCGGATCACCGCATCGCACACCAAGGCCCAAGCCCCTGGCCGGGCACGGCGGCGGCGAAACGTGCGGATTTTAGCCCACCGACGACGCGCATGTCGCTGCGAGACCATGCCCGGTTGACACCAAAGATCGCAGCGCGCTATTGAGGTTTAACATCCAGTTATACCATCCGATGAGTATGAGCGAGTCGTCGCCGTCTTCCGCTTCATCCGAGACCGAGAGTTCGGACGCGCCAGCGCTCAACCTTGTGCTGTTCTCGATCCTCGCCGTCGGCCTGGGGATCGTCACCGGGATCGGCGCGATCCTCTTCCGCTACCTGATTGCCCTGGTTCACAACCTTTTCTTCTACGGCCAGCTCTCGCTTCATTATGAATCCGAAAAGCTGTTCGATCCCAGCGTGTGGGGCAACTGGGTGTTTCTCGTTCCCGTGGTGGGTGGCATGGGCGTGGTCTGGCTCACCCGGACCTTCGCGCCGGAGACCCGCGGCCACGGCGTGCCCGAGGTGATGGACGCGGTGTATCACCGCGAAGGGCGCATCCGGCCCGTGGTCGCCGCAGCCAAGTCCCTGGCCTCGGCGCTGTCCATCGGCAGCGGCGCGTCCGTGGGGCGCGAGGGGCCGATCATCCAGATCGGCGCGTCGCTGGGCTCGAGCCTGGGCGGCATCCTCCGCATCGCCACCTGGCAGCGCATCACCCTGATCGCCGCGGGCGCGGGTGCGGGCATCGCGGCGACGTTCAACACGCCTCTGGGCGGCGTGATGTTCGCCCTGGAGCTGATGCTGCCGGAGGTGAGCAGCCGCACCTTCCTGCCCGTTGTCCTCTCGACCGCGACGGCGACCTACGTGGGCCGGCTGGCCTTCGGCATGGTCCCCGCCTTCCTGGTGCCCGCCCCGGACGTCCTGGAGGTCAACCTCCTGGACAGCTACGCCGTGCTGGCGATGAGCGCGCTGGGCATCCTGTGCGGCGTGGGCGCCTGGGCGTTCATCCGCGTGCTCTCGATCATGGAGGGCGTGTTCGAGCGCGTGCCCTTCAACGACTACATCCGGCACGCGCTGGGGATGCTTTTCGTCGGCCTGCTGATCCTGGCGCTGCAGAAGAGCTTCGGGCACTACTTCGTCGCCGGCGCCAGCTACGGCACGATCACGGAGATCCTGCACCACAACATCACGGCGCTGAATCTCCTGGTCATCCTGTTCCTGGCCAAGCTGGCGGCGACCACGATCAGTCTGGGCTCGGGCTCCTCTGGCGGGATCTTCTCGCCCTCGCTGTTCCTGGGCGCGACCCTGGGCGGCGCGTTCGGCGTGGCGCTGATGCACCTCTGGCCGGCGGCCGAGATCAATCCCATGAACTACGCCATCGTGGGCATGGCGAGCCTGGTCGGGGGCGCGACCGGCGCGGCCATGACGGCCATCGTCATGGTCTTCGAGATGACGCGCGATTACGTCATCATCGTCCCGCTGGTCATCGCCGTGGCCCTGTCCATCGGCGTGCGCCGCTGGCTGTCCGTTGAGAACATCTACACCGTCAAGCTCGCCTGGCGGGGCAAACACATTCCCAAGGAACGCCACCTCAACATGTTCCTGGTGCGCCACACCGAAGAATTCATGGCGGACCGTATCGCCGTGCTGCCCGCCGCAATGACACTGGACTCCGCACTCGCCCAGATCGGCTACAACACCGACGTCGACTACATCGTCGCCGTGGACGACGCCGAGAACGTGCAGGCGGTGGTGCCCATCAGCGAGATCCTGCGGGCCGGCCACGGCGTGGCGCAGGACTTCCGGCTGGACGAAGCGAACGACCATCGTTTCGTGACCGCGCACGCCAACGAGACCCTCAATGATGTCGTCAAGCGCCTGACCGTCTCGGAGGCGCTGTACGCGCTGGTCATCCCGGACGATGCCGACACCGCCTCGGGGCGCAATGTCCTGGGCGTGCTCGACAAGGACCACCTCGCCGACAGCGTGATGGAGCACTTCCGCACGGTGAGCACGAGCTGAGCGGCTGTCCGCCGGGCCGGGGTGCCTCGGACCGGCATCCCGCCTCGGCGGGCGACCTTTTTTTTCAAGGTTTTCCAGGGCGCGAAGCGCGCACGGCGACCGGCCTCGGTTTACGCGTGCTGTTCGTCCAGGAACGCCCGGATGCGCTCGGCAACCGCGGCGGGCTGGTCCTCCATGGCGAAGTGCCCGGCCCGCGGAATGGTGTGCAGCACGGCGCCCGGGATATCCGCCTCGAGACGGCGGCCGTAGGCCGGGTCCTGCCAGGTATCGGAGTCACCCCAGATGAGCTGCACGGGCAGACGGCCCAGCTCGGCGAGGCGGTCGCTGATCGCCTCGGTGTAGCGGCTGTCGTAGTGGCGGGCCTGATGGCAGAAGAAACTTGGCTGCCCGATGGGGCCGGACACCGGTTCCAGGTAGCGGGCCAGGACCTCGCCCGTCATGTTCGCCGGATCGGCGACGGTCATCTGGAGCTGGGCCGTCATGCGCGCCCGGTGGTCCGCGTCATCGGCGCGCATCAGCGCCTCCAGGCCGTCCCCCAGGATCCGGCGCCACGTCGCGGAGGGCCAGGAATCGTAACTCACCGTGTCGATCAGGGTGAGGCTGTGCACCACCTCCGGCTGGAAAACGCCCAGGCGCATGGCGATCGCCCCGCCGATGTCGTGGGCGACCACGTGCGCGCGCTCCAATTCCCATTCCTCCATGAGCGCGCAAAGCACCTCCCCCTGCGCCGCGACCGAGGTATCCACGGCCGGATCGCACGGCCGCTCCGAGCGGCCGAAGCCGAGCAGGTCGAACAGGTGCACGCGGTACCCCGCGGCCGTCAGCACCGGCGCCACGTTGCGCCAGATGTCACTGTGCGACGGTGTCCCGTGGATGAGCACCACCGGCGGCCCACTGCCACGCACATCGGTGGCGATGCGGTGACCGTTGACCACAAGCGGCTCGGGCAGACGCGTCATGGAGTCCTCCGTTGCCGGCCAGCCTCAAACAGGATGCGACCCGGTTGAGCCAGCCGGCGGCGGAACGTGTCAAAGATCAGCGGGCGAGTTCGGCCGTCACGGTGGAAAGCCGGACGAACGGCGATTCTCCCGGTGCCAGCCGCAGATCGCCGGCGCGGCGCAATCCCTCGCGGCCGAAGCGGTCGCGTACCGCCTCGCGCAGCCAGTGCTCCGCCTGCTCACGGCGCAACGCGGCACGCCGGTCGTTCGCCGCGAGCCAGCCGTCGTGCTCGGCGAGCGCCGAGTCCAGCTCCGCCATGCCCGCCCCCGTCTCGGCCGAGACGGCGAGTGTGCGCACGCGCCAACCGCCCGCCGCCGGGTCGTTCAGGGTGAGCGCGCCGTTCAGGTCGGACAGCGCCCGATTCGCCGGCGCTCCCATGTCCGCCTTGGTGACCACGGCGATATCGGGAATCTCCACGATCCCGGCCTTCATGAACTGAAGCGAGTCGCCCGAGCCCGGCTGGACGCAGAACAGGACCGTGTCCGCCGCGCCCGCCACATCGGTCTCGGACTGACCCACGCCCACTGTCTCGATCACCACGATGTCGAACACCGCGCGCATCAGGATGGTCGCGGACATGGTCAGCTCGGCAAGCCCGCCCAGCCGGTCGCGCGCCGCCATGGAGCGCACGAACAGGCCGGGGTCCGCGGGATCGCTGAGCAGGCGCAGCCTGTCGCCCAGCAAGGCCCCGCCCGAGCGCCGCGACGAGGGGTCCACGGCGATCACCCCGACGGTGCGGCCCTGCTTGCGAAAGCGCCGCAGCATGGCGCCGAGGAGGGAGGATTTGCCCACCCCGGGCGGCCCGGTGAGTCCCAGCACGTGCGCCCTCGGATCGGCGTAGGCGGCGTCCAGAAGCGCGCTGGCGTCGGGCGACTCCGGGGCTTGCTCCAGGCGTGCCAACGCCCGCGCGAGGCGCCCCTTCCCGCCGTTGCGCAGGTCGGTCAGCGACGGCCCCGAAGCGGCGTCGCGGTCGGCCGTTTCCATCATCGTGCTTCCTCGTTCCGAATCCCGCGCGCGAGCTTGCCGCGCCAGCGCGCGCGTGTCACGCTGACAACCATGCCTTCTGGATACGATCCGGCCGCCGTGACGCGCCGGACCGTGACGGCGCATTACGGCCGGCACGGGGACGTTTGCGCGCGCATCCGCGACGCCCTTCCGGCCGTCGGTGGCGATCCCGACCGGCCCACGTTCGATGCCCTGCACCGGCTCGATCAGTTTCACATCGGCGGGCCGTCGGCGACGCGTGAGCTGGCCGAGGCGGCGGGCCTGCGCGGCGGTGCCGTGCTCGACCTGGGCTGCGGCGTGGGCGGGCCGGCACGCATGCTGGCGCAGGAATACGGCTGCACCGTCACCGGGGTCGACCTCACCGAGAGCAGTTGCGCCAGCGCGCGCACGCTCAGCGCCTGGGTCGGCCTCGACGCGCGCACCCGCTTCGTCTGCGCCAGCGTGGATGCGCTGCCCTTCGCCTCCGGGACATGGCCCTGGGCGTGGAGCCAGCACGCCATCATGACCATCCCCGACACGCCGCGCATGTACGCCGAGATCGCCCGCGTGCTCCGGCCCGGCGGGGTGTTCGTCCACCACGACGTCGTCGCCGGCCGGGGCGGCGCGCCGTTCTTCCCGGTTCCCTGGGCGAGCGAGCCGGCGGGCTCGTATCTCCAGCCGCCGCAGGCCCTGCGCGACCAGATGGAGGCCGCGGGCCTGGTGTGCCGCGCCTGGACGGATCTGACCGAGGCGGTGCGCGAACGCACCGCGCAGAAGGAAGCGGCGCGCGCCGCCGGAACCCCGGAGGCGCCCGGGCCCCATCTCGTTCAGGGGCCCGGTTTCGATGCGATGCGTGCGAACCTCGCGCGCAACCTGCGCGAATGGCGCGTCGGCGTGGTCCGGGGCGTCTGGGTGCGCCCCGCGTAGGCCCAGACCCCGCGCCGCCGGCACTGCACGCCGCAACACCGCTGCATTGTGCAACAAAATCCTGCAACAGCCGCCGTCATCCCCGGCCGCGCAGAACGCCGGCCGGCGCAGGCACAATCCCGCCATCAAGCCGTTGTACCGCCACTCAGGCGCCCGAAAACCCGGCACGTACAGTCACGTCGCCGCAAACCGCGCCGGCACTGCTGCATCCGCGTCTGGGCTACCCCGGTTTTGGTACGCGCTTTGCTTTCCCGGATTGAACAACAAAAACAGCGCGGTTGCAGACGAGCGTGTCCGCGTGCGGCGTGCTCGATCCGCAGCGGCTCCGGCCCGAAAACCCCTCACCCCTCCCCATTTCCCCTCCGGGCCGGTGCCGCTGCTTCCATTTTTTCGGGCGTCACGATGCGGCGACGCGGCGAACCGGGTGGGTCAGCCGCCGTCGTTCTCGCTGTCGGCCTCGCCGGCGGACGCGTCGTCCCCGGCGCCGCCGCCCTTCTTCGACCCCGCCGATTTGCCGCTCTTGCCGCCGCCCTTGCTGCTGGCGCCGCCCGTCTTGCTGCCGCTACCGGCGCTCTTTCCGCTGGATTCCCCGGAGGTCTGATAGGCCGCGAGCTTCTCTTCCAGCTCGTTCACGCGCGCCTCCAGCGTGGCCACGCGCTCGGCCATGGACTCCTGTGCGTCGCGCGCGTTCTGCGCCATGGCGTAGGCGGCCTCGTAGTCCTCGCGCGTGACCAGATCCATCCGCGAGAGGATCTGCTCGAACTGCTCGCGCATGCGGCTTTCCACCTCGCTGCGCATGCCGGCCGCAACGCCGAAGGCGCCGCTGGCCACCCGCGCCAGATCGTCGAGCAAGCGGTTCTGGCTCTGCATCGTGTCATCTCCCTCGATTGGGCGCCCGAAACGGACGCGGCCTTCCGAGCGGAATATGGCGGGCGGATGGCCGGGGCATCAAGCGGAACGCGTGCAGCGCTTGCGATGGGGCGAGGCCTCACCCTATAAGGCCACCGGTGCAAGCAGCAGGCACGAGCGGCGGACGCGGCATGTATCTCGTCACCGGTGGCGCCGGGTTCATCGGCTCGAACATCGTCGCCGCGCTCACCGAGGCGGGGGCACGCGTGGTGGTGTGCGACCGTCTGGGCACGGCGGGCAAGTGGGAGAACCTGGCCAAGCGCGAACTGGAAGCCGTCGCGCCGCCGGATGCGCTGGATGCCCTGCTTGACGACTACGGCCCGCACCTGCGCGCGGTGATCCACATGGGCGCCGTCTCGGACACCACCGAGACGGACGCGGACCGGCTGCGCGCCCAGAATCTCGAGCCGTCGCTGCGTCTCTGGCGCTGGTGCGCGGGCGCGCGCGTTCCCTTCATCTACGCCTCGTCCGCAGCCACCTACGGCGACGGCGCGCTGGGCTTCGACGATTCGGCCGATCCCGAGCACCTCGCCCGGCTGCGGCCGCTCAACGCGTACGCCTGGACCAAGCACGTCGTGGACCGCTGGATCGCGCGGCGCATCGCCGAGGGCGAGCCGGCGCCGCCGCAGTGGGCCGGGCTCAAGTTCTTCAACGTCTACGGCCCCAACGAGACGCACAAGGGCGGCCAGGCCAGCGTCGCCAAGCACCTGTTCGACCAGGTGCAGCGCGGCGAGCCGGCCAAGCTCTTCACCTCGCACCGCGAGGGCATCGCGCACGGCGAGCAGATGCGCGACTTCGTCTGGGTGGGGGACTGCGTGGCCGTTATCCGCTGGCTGCTCGCCAACCCGCAGGTGCGCGGGCTGTTCAACCTGGGCACGGGCACGGCGCGCAGCTTCAACGACCTCGCCGCGGCCGTGTTCGCCGCGCTCGAGCGCCCCGCCGAGATCACCTATATCGAGATGCCGCAGGCGTTGCGCGCGCGCTATCAGTATCACACCCGTGCGGCGATGCAGCGCCTGCGCGCCGCGGGTTACGACGCGCCGTTCACCTCTCTGGAAGACGGCGTCCGCCGCTACGTTCAGGACTACCTGCTGCAGCCCGACCCCTACCGCTAACGCCCTCTGTCTGGCCGATCCATCGCGATGCTGCTGACCCTGCCCTATCCCGAGATCGATCCGGTAGCAATCCAGCTCGGCCCCCTGGCGATCCGCTGGTACGCCCTCGCCTACATCGCCGGCTTCGTCCTGGGCTACGCGTATTGCGTTCGCATGGCCGGGCGCACGCCCGCGGACTGGACGCGCCATCCCAGTGCCGCGGACATCGGGGATTTCCTCACCTGGGCCGTGATCGGGACCATCCTGGGCGGCCGGCTGGGCTTCGTGCTGTTCTACATGCCCGGCCACTTCCTGGAGAATCCCCTCGACATCCTGCGCGTCTGGGAGGGCGGCATGGCCTTCCACGGCGGGCTCCTCGGGGTGGCGCTGGCGATCATCCTGTTCGCCCGGCAGCGGGGACGCTCGCCGTTCGCCCTGGGCGACCTGATCGCCTGCGCGGCACCCATCGGGCTGTTCTTCGGCCGCATCGCCAATTTCATCAACAACGAGCTGTGGGGCCGCCCTTCGGACGTTCCGTGGGCGATGACCTTCCCCATCCCGGACCACCTGGAGACCTATTTCCCCGAGGTGCCGCGCCACCCCAGCCAGCTCTACGAGGCCGTCCTCGAGGGGGTGGTGCTCTTCGCGCTGCTCTACGTCCTGCGCCGGCGCGCGGCGATCGCCGCACGACCCGGGATGCTCACGGGCATCTTCCTCGCCGGTTACGGCGTGGCCCGCTTCATCGTGGAGTTCTTCCGCCAGCCCGATCTCCAGCTCGGGCTCATCGGCGGGATCATCACCATGGGCCAGATCCTCTCCCTGCCCATGATCCTGATCGGCGCCGGCATGGCCTACTGGGCGGCGCAGCAGCGCGGCGCCGCGCAGCCGGATGGGAACCGCCATGCCGGCTAGCGGCGCCAGCGGAGGCGATGCGACGGCCGCCTTCGCGGCGCTGCGCGCGCGTATCACGCGCGACGGCCCGATCACCGTGGCGCAGTACATGGCCGAGGTGCTCGCCCATCCCGAACACGGCTACTACCGGCGCGGCGATCCGCTGGGCGCCGGCGGGGACTTCGTCACGGCGCCCGAGATCAGCCAGATGTTCGGCGAATTGCTGGGCCTGTGGTGCGCGGACGCCTGGCAGCGGATGGGCGCGCCGAGCCCGGTTCATCTCGTCGAACTGGGCCCCGGCCGCGGTACGCTCATGGCGGACGCCCTGCGCGCAGCGCGCATGATGCCGGGCTTCCGGGACAGCCTCGACGTCCATCTGGTGGAGATCAGCGCCGATCTGCGCGCGCGCCAGGCCGAGACACTGCGCGGCGCGGATCCGGCGTGGCACACGGATACGAGCACCCTGCCCGACGGGCCGCTGCTGGTGATCGCCAACGAGTTCTTCGACGCCCTGCCGGTCCGACAGTTCGAGCGCACCCCCGACGGCTGGTGCGAGCGCCTGGTGGGTTACGATCCCCGGGCGGACCGGCTCGCGTTCGCCCTGACCCGGCCGGCGTCCAGTTTCGCGGCACAGGTGCCAGCGGCCCTCCGGGACGCCGCGCCGGGCGCCGTGGTCGAGGTCTGCCCGGCAGCACAGGCGATCGGCCGGGACCTGGGCGCGCGTCTCGCCGAACAGGGCGGCGCGGCCATCGTCGTGGACTACGGCTACGCTGCACCGGCCGGCCGCGCCAGCCTGCAGGCGGTGCGCCGGCACGCCCGCGCGGAAGTGCTGGCCCAACCGGGCAGCGCCGACCTCACGGCGCACGTCGATTTCGGCGCCCTCGCGCGCGCGCTCGCCGCCGGCGGCGCCGCGACCTTCGGGCCGGTGCCGCAGGGCACCCTCCTGAACGCCCTTGGCATCGCCGAGCGTGCGGCCATTCTCCGGCGCAACGCCACGCCCGAGCAGGCGGCGGACATCGACGCGGCCTACCGCCGGCTCACCGATGCCGATGCCATGGGCGAGCTGTTCCGGGCCCTTGCGGCCACCGACCCGACGCTGGGCACCCCCGCGGGCTTCCCTGAACGGATGGCGTGACCGCGGGACGGGCAGGAAGACAATGACGCCATGAGCGAACCGACCGCGAGCTATCTCACCCTGGATGCGCTGGACGCCCTGCCCGGGGTCCGGCACGGCTTCTTCACCCGCACCGGCGGGGTGAGCAGCGGGATCTACGCCTCGCTCAACTGCGGCCCGGGTTCGGCGGACCGTGCGGACAATGTCGCCATGAACCGCCAGCTCGCCATGCTCGCGCTGGGCATGCCGGACGCCGACCTGGCCACGTTGTACCAGGCCCATTCGGCCGAGGCCGTGGTGGTGACGCACCCCTGGGGCATGGGCCAGGGGCCGCGCGCCGATGCCATGGCCACGCAGCGCGAGGGAGTCGCGCTGGGGATTCTCACCGCGGACTGCGCGCCGGTGCTCATCGCCGATGCAGCCGCGGGTGTCGTGGGTGCCGCGCACGCCGGCTGGCGCGGCGCGCTGGGGGGTGTGCTGGGCGCCTGCGTGGACGCCATGGAGACACTGGGCGCCGAGCGGGAAAGCATGGTCGCAGGCATCGGACCCTGCATCGGCGCGTCGAGCTATGAGGTCGGCCCGGAATTCCCCGCGCCCTTCCTGGAACAGGCCGAGGACAACCGGGATTTCTTCCGCCCCGCGCCGCGCGCGGGGCACCACCTCTTCGACCTGCCGGGCTTCGTTGCGCGCCGCCTGGCGCGGCTGCGCGTGCCCACGGTGGAGACCCTGCCCGCAGACACCCTGGCCGACGCGGAACGCTTCTTCAGCGCGCGCCGCGCCCGGGTGCACGGCGAGCCGGACTACGGCCGCCTGCTCTCCGTGATCGCGCTGACGCACTGACCCCTTGGCGCACGCGCTGCGCCGCCTAAGATACCGGATACCGCGAACCCATCAACGCGACGCCCACCGCATGCCGCACCTGATCATCTTCACGCTGTTGCTTCTGCTGGGGCTGCTGAGCACCTGCGTTCTGATGTGATGCGCACTCGCCCGACGCGCGCGACAGCCGTGGCCGCCTGCCTGGCGGTGCTCCTTGCCGTTACCGGCTGCACCCAGCTTCCGCGGCCGTTCCAGCCCGTCGATAAGGGGGGCAACGCGCTTCTCCGCCTGCCCGACCGGACCGGCGTGGCGATCTCGCCGGTCACGGGCGCGGTTCCCGGGGACGGGCAGGCCCTTGCGGGCGCCATGGCAGAGGCGCTGCGCACGCGCAACATCCCCACCAGCGTGGGCAGCGGCAACAGCCAGACGCGCTGGCTGCTGGGTCACGTCGACCGCCGGGACGGGGATGCAGCGAACGGCGCAGCTCTGCCGCTGCGCCTGACCTGGGAGCTTTACGACGCCGACGGCGAACGCCTGGGCACGGTCGAACACACGCGGCGCGTACCGGACCGTGCGTGGCGCGCCGGCGAGTCCGGCGCGCTGGGCCGCGCGGTGCGCCCGGCGGCCGCCGAGCTGGCCGCGATGATCCAGGGGCGCTCGGGCGAAACCGCGGCGCTTCCCGGCTATCCCGAAGGCACCCGGGTCATCGTGGGGAACATCCGCGGCGAGCCCGACGCGGCCGGGCGCGCACTGGCACAGGCGATGGCGTCGCGCCTGCGCCAGCGCGACCTGCCCGTCGCCGATCGCGCGCAGCCCGGGGACGTCGTGATCGATGGCGAGCTGAGCCTGGGCGAAAGCAACGGCACCAACCGGCCGCTGGAGCTGGTCTGGATCGTCCGGCGCGCGGGCTCGGAAGGCCGCATGGGCGACCTGCGCCAGGCGAACCGCGTCGCGGATGCGCGCATCCGCCGCGGCTGGGACCGGCTCGCGGGGCTCATCGCACGCGCCGCCACACCCGGCGTGTTGCGGGTCATCGAGGCCAAGGCGCCGGGACGCTAATGGATGTCGCAGAAACGCGTTGCGCGCCGTTTACAGGGTGGGACCCCGCTGATACAGTCCGCGCGCTTCCCGGCGGGGGCCATCCGCCGGCGTGACTTTCATTTCGGACAACCAAACGCCCTGCTCCGTAGGACATCCCATGCGAATCCTCACCGGGAATAGCAATCGGCCCTTGGCCGAGGCCATCTCGGCATACCTGAATCTGCCGCTGACGAAGGCGAGCGTACGCCGCTTCTCCGACATGGAGGTCTTCGTCGAGATCGAGGAAAACATGCGCGGGGAGGACGTTTTCGTCATCCAGTCGACGTGCTACCCCGCCAACGACAACCTCATGGAACTCCTGGTCACCCTGGACGCGCTGAACCGCGCCTCCGCACGCCGCGTCACGGCGGTGGTGCCGTATTACGGCTACGCGCGCCAGGACCGGAAATCGGGCCCGCGCACGCCCATCTCCGCCAAGCTGGTGGCGAACCTGGTCACCTCCGCGGGCGCGGACCGCGTGCTGACGATGGATCTGCACGCGGGCCAGATCCAGGGCTTTTTCGACATCCCCACGGACAACCTCTTCGCCGCGCCGGTGTTCACCAAGGACATCCACGAGCGCTACGGCGACGAGAGCCTCGTCATCGTCTCGCCCGACGTGGGCGGCGTTGTGCGCGCGCGCACCATCGCCAAGCGCCTGGACGCCGACCTGGCGATCATCGACAAGCGCCGCGAACGCGCCGGCCTGTCGGAAGTGATGAACATCATCGGCGATGTCGAGGGGCGGCACTGCATCCTCGTGGACGACATCGTCGACTCCGCGGGCACCCTGTGCAACGCCGCGAAGGCGCTGAAGGACGACGGCGCCGCATCGGTGGCGGCGTACGTTTCCCACGGCGTGCTCTCGGGCGGCGCGGTCGCGCGCGTGGCCGCCTCGCCGCTGGAGGAGCTGGTCATTACCGACAGCATTCCGGCGACGGAGGCCGTGCGCGTGGCGCAGAACATCCGGCAGATCTCCATCGCGCCGTTGCTGGGCACGGCGATGCTCAACATCAGCGAGGAGAAATCCGTATCCAGTCTCTTCCACGAGCCGCCGGCGGCCTGAGCCCGCCGGCCCTCGCCGGAAGCCGGCGGCGGCACCCCTGGAGGCCGCGGCCGCATCGACGCGGCGCACGTCCGGCGTGCGCCGTGTTTCATCGTAGACCACGCGTGAAGGAGACCAAGCGCGATGACCGAGACCCATCGACTGGAAGCGCAGGCGCGCACGCGGGCCGGCAAGGGGGCAGCCCGCCGTGACCGCCGCGCGGGCCGCGTGCCGGCCGTGATCTACGGCGGCAACGCCGATCCCACCATGATCACCCTGGAGCCCGGCGACCTGGACCGCGAAATCTATCAAAAGCCCGGCTTCTTCACCCGCCTTTACGACATCCGCATCGCCGGCGGGAACGGCAAGGAGCTGGCGATCTGCCGCGACCTCCAGCTCGACCCCGTCACCGACCGTCCGATCCACCTGGACTTCCTGCGCGTCTCCGCGAAGACCGAGGTGACCGTTCAGGTGCCCGTGCACTTCACCAACCACGAGGAGTCCCCGGGCCTTGAGCGCGGCGGTGTGCTGGACGTGGTGCGCCACGAGGTCGAGCTGCTCTGCCGGGCGGACAACATCCCGCCGCATATCGAGGCCAACCTGAAGGGCTTCGATATCAACGACTCGGTGCACATCTCGCATATCGCCATGCCCGAGGGGAGCCGGCCCACGATCGAGGACCGGGACTTCACCATCGCCAACATCTCCGCGCCCAGCGGCCTCAAGGCCGAGATCGCCGCGGAAGCGGAGGCTGAACAGGGCGAAGAAGGCGAGGAATAAGCGCCGCCATGCGCCGGCTCCGGACACGTCTGGCCGCGGCGCTGGGGCGTGTCCGGGCGGCGGCGCCGCCGTCCGCGGAGGCTCCCGTGCTGCTGCTCGTCGGTCTGGGCAACCCCGGCCCGCGCTACGCCGGAACGCGCCACAACATCGGCTTCATGGCGCTGGACGAGATCGCCCGGCGCCAGAACCTGAGCGCGTGGCGCAAGCGCTTCCGCAGCGAGGCCGCGGAAGGGATGATCGGAACCGAGAAGGTTGTGGCGCTCAAGCCGCAGACCTTCATGAACCTTTCCGGCGAAGCCGTGCGCGAGGCGGCGCGCTTCTTCAAGCTCAGTCCCGAGCAGGTCGTCGTGTTCCACGACGACCTCGACCTCGCGCTCGGCAAGATCCGGATCAAGACGGGCGGTGGCAACGCCGGGCACAACGGCCTCAAGTCGATCGACAGCCACGTGGGCAACGGCTTCCGCCGGGTGCGCCTGGGCATCGGGCATCCCGGCGACAAAAGCCAGGTGATGAACTACGTCCTCCAGGACTTCGCCAAGAACGAGCAACCGCTGGTCACCGACCTCTGCGAGGCCATCGGCGACGAGGCGGATCGCCTGGTCGCCGGGGACACCGAGGGCTTCATGAGCCGGGTGGCGCAGCGCGCCGGTCCCGCCAGCAAGGCCGGCGACGCCAAGAGCGGCGACAGCACGAAGGCATAGGCACGCCATGGGCTTCAACTGCGGCATCGTGGGCCTGCCCAACGTGGGCAAGTCCACGCTGTTCAATGCGCTGACCGAAGCCGCGCAGGCCGAGGCGGCGAACTACCCGTTCTGCACCATCGAGCCCAACGTCGGGCGCGTGCCCGTGCCCGACCACCGGCTGGACGAGCTGGCCAGGCTCGCCAACTCCGAGCGCGTGATTCCCACGCAGCTCGAGTTCGTGGACATCGCCGGCCTAGTGAAGGGCGCCTCGCGCGGCGAGGGCCTGGGCAACCAGTTCCTCGCCAACATCCGCGAGGTGGACGCGGTGCTCCACCTGCTGCGCTGCTTCGAGGGCGAGACCACGCACGTCGAGGGCACCGTCGACCCCATCCGCGACGCCGAGACCATCGACACCGAGCTGCTGCTCGCCGACCTGGAGAGCGTGGAGAAGCAGATCGCCACGGTGAAGAAAAAGGCGCGCGGCGGCGACAGCGAGGCGAAGGCGCGCCTGGCCCTGCTGGAGAAGCTCAACGCCGCGCTCAGCGAGGGCACGGCCGTGCGCAACGTCGCGCTGACCGAGGAAGAGAAGCCGATCCTCAAGCAGCTCCACCTGATCACCAGCAAGCCCGTGCTCTACGTCTCCAACGTCGACGAGGACTCCGTGGCCACAGGCAACAGCCTGTCCGCCAAGGTGCAGGAACGCGCCGATCAGGAGGGCGCGGGCCACGTCGTGATTTCCGCCGGGATCGAGGCGGAGGTCGCCGCCCTGTCCGATCCCGAGGAGAAGCAGGCCTTCCTGGACGACCTGGGCCTTCAGGAAAGCGGCCTGGCGCGCGTGATCAAGGCCGGCTATCGGCTGCTCGGATTGCTCACCTTCTTCACCGCCGGACCGAAAGAGACGCGCGCCTGGACCGTCCGCCGGGGCGCCAACGCGCCCGAAGCCGCGGGCGTCATCCACAGCGACATGCAGCGCGGCTTCATCCGCGCGGAGACGATCTCCTACGAAGACTACGTCGCCTACGGCGGCGAAGCGGCCGTGAAAGAGGCCGGCAAGATGCGCATCGAGGGCCGCGACTACACCGTCCAGGACGGTGACGTGATGCACGTTCGGTTCAACGTGTGACCTCCACCGCCGTGGGCCGCCACCGCCGTCGCCGGTGTGCTACGCTCCACCGCCTCGGGCGGGCAGCGGACGCGGGGATCTTGCGGCATGGCGGGCGGACACGACGGCGGCAGCGCGGAGACACGTAAGCACGTGCGTATCCTGTCCCTGGACGGCGGCGGGGTCTATCAGATCACCGCGGCCATGGGGCTGGCCGAGCTGGAGCGCCGCACAGGCAAGCCCGTCGCCGATCTCTTCGACCTCATCGCGGGGACCTCGGCGGGGGGTCTGCTCGCCCTGGCCTGCCTCGTACCGGGCGAGGACGGTCGGCCGCGCTATACGGCCGAAGACCTCATCAGCCTCTACGAGGAAGGTGCGGGGCGCATTTTCAGCAGTTCGTTGTGGCACTGGCTGCGCGCGCTGGGCGGCCTGACGCACGAAAAGTACGAGGCCACCGGGCTGGAAGCCGCGCTGGCGGAGGTGTTCGGCGACGCGCCAATGGCCGGCGCTGTGCGTCCGGCGCTCATTCCCGCCTACGACATCGACCACGACACGCCCTATTTCTTCCGCTCGCACCGCGCACGCACCGATCCCGCGCACGCCTTCCGCATGCGCGACGCCCTGCGCGCAGCGACGGCCGTACCGGCGTTCTTCCCGCCCAGCCGGGTGACCAGCGACGCCGGCGACGAACTGGCCTGCATCGACGGCGGCGTGGTCGCGTTCAACCCCGCCCTCTGGGCCTATCTGGAGGCGCGCGAGCTGTTCCCGCGGGCACAGCACATGACCGTCGCCTCGTTCGGCGCCGTCCGGCCCGATCACGGCCTGCGCTACGAGAATGTGCTGGGCTGGGGCCGGATGAACTGGGCCGGCCCGGTGTTCGAGCTGATGTGCGACGTCTCCGCCCTGGGCGTGGACACCCAGCTCGCCCGGCTGCTCGACCACGGCGGCGGCGACAACCGGCACGACCGCTTCGACGCCATCATCGACCGGCCGCGTTTTGCCACGCTGGACGACGCGAGCGCCCAGAACATCCGCACGGTGAAGGCAACCGGCCGAGACATGATCGCACGCCATCAAGCGGACCTGGACGCGCTCTGCGCGCGACTGCGCGACCGGATCTAGCGAGCGATGCGATCCGAACGGATCGTTGAAGCGCACGCTATTCTTTGAAAATCGGGCAAGATTCAGCGATCAGGTGGCGCAACCCGATCGCATCTTGCCCGAACGCACGCCGGCGGTTTCGCTCTGCCGAGCAGAGCGAAACCGCCGCATGCGTGCCCGCCGTCAGCTCTCCGGGGGAAGGATGACCGTGTCCACGACGTGAATGACACCGTTGCTCGCCCGGATGTCCGCGGCGATGACGTTGGCGCCGCCCGCCATGACGCCGCCGTTGGTCGCATTCACGTCCAGCTTGGTTCCGTTGACCGTGTCGACCGAGACCTGCTTGCCCTTGATGTCGCCGGCCATCACCTTCGCCGGCAGCACGTGGTAGGTCAGGATCGCCTGCAGCTTCTCCTTGTTCTCCGGCTCCAGCAGGCTCTCCACGGTGCCCTCGGGGAGCTTCTCGAAGGCCGCGTCCGTGGGCGCGAAGACCGTGAACGGCCCCTCGCCCTGCAGCGTCTCGGCCAGCCCGGCCGCCTTCACGGCCGCGACCAGCGTTGTGAAGCGGTCGTCGTTCGCCGCGACGTCCACCACGGTCTTGCCGCCCATGCCGGCCATCGCCGTGCTCACGGCAACCACCGCGCCCGCAAGGGCCAAGGTGAGTGCTTTCAACATACCGTGCCTCCCGGCATTGGTTAACGTGCCCGTCGCCGGGTTATACGAGCCATGAACCACGCGGATCCCGGGTACTGGGCGCGGTCTACGAAATTTCCTGGACCACCTCGAAGGATTCGAACTGCGGGCTATCCAAGTAGATGTGCTTGTGCTCGCCGGCGTTGGCGTGCGCCTTGCGGAACGCTTCGGAGCGCGTCCAGGCCTCGAAGGCCTCGCGGCTGCGCCACTGCGTGTACGACGTGTACAGGGTGTAGCCCTCGTATTCCGGCCCGCGCAGCAGATGGAAGGTGAGAAAGCCCGGGACCTCCTTGAGATGGCTGTCACGGCTTTTCCACACGTGCTCGAATTCGGCCTCGTGGCCGCGGCGGACCTGGAACCGGTTCATGGCGACGAACATGCGCGCTCTCCTCTTGCCGCATCCGGACGGAACCTGCGGCAAGGTGGCGCGGGCCGCCGGGCGTGTCCAGCGCACGGGCGCATGCCACCCCCGTCCCGCGGGACCCGGCGCGATTGTCGCATGGCGGCCGTCACGCCATATGCTCATCGGCATGGTCTCCACCGCCCGGCAACACCCATGAGGGAGCGAGCGCGCGATGAGTTCGTCCGCAACCAAGGTCCAAAAGAGCGCCGCCGAATGGCGCGCCCAGCTTTCGCCCGAATCCTACCGCGTCACGCGCGAGGGCGCGACCGAGCGTCCTTTCGCCAACGCCTATTTCGACGAGAAGCGTCCAGGGACGTACCGCTGCATCTGCTGCCACCAGCCGCTGTTCCACAGCAACACCAAGTACGACAGCGGCACCGGCTGGCCCAGCTTTACCGCGCCCGTGGCCGAGTCCGCCGTGGCCTACCGCACCGATCGCAGCCTGTTCATGACCCGCACGGAAGTGCTCTGTGCCGCATGTGACGCCCATCTGGGCCACGTCTTCGACGACGGGCCGCCGCCCACCGGCAAGCGCTTCTGCATGAACTCCGCCGCCCTCGATCTCGAGCCCGAGGCGGGCGACCAGGCGTGACCGACCGGTCCCGGCATCCCGACAGCTATCCGGCGGGTGCGCTGGTCACCGGCGCCGCGCGCCGCATCGGCCGGGCCATCGCCCTCGATCTGGGCGCGCGCGGCTGGAAGGTGGGCGTTCACTACAACACCTCGCGGGACGACGCGGCGGAGGTCGTGGCGGCAATCCGCGCGCAGGGCGGCGAAGCGGTGGGGCTGCAGGCGGACCTGTGCGAGGAGTCGTCCATCGAAGCGCTGGTCCCCGCCGCCGCCGAATCGGTCGGGCCGCTGGGCCTGCTGGTGAACAACGCCTCGGTGTTCGAGCCCGACGACGCCTCGGCGAGCCCGCGCGCCGTCTGGGACCGGCACATGGAGCCGCACCTGCGCGCGCCCTTTCTGCTGATGAGCCAGTTCGCCCGCCAGCGTCCCGCGGATGCGGGCGGCGTGATCGTCAACCTGCTGGACTCGCGGGTGTGGAACCCGGCCCCGGGATTCACCAGCTACACCGTCTCCAAGGTCGGCCTGTGGGCGATGACGCGCCAGCTTGCGCAGGAACTCGCGCCCTGGATCCGGGTCAACGGGATCGGCCCCGGCCCCGCCCTGCCCGGTCCACGCCAGACGCAGGCCGATTTCGAGCGACAGTGCGCGTCCATGCCCCTGGGCATCGGCACCTCGCCCGCGGAAATCTGCCAGGCGCTGCAGTTCATCCTTGCCGCGCGCGCCATGACAGGGCAGATGATCGCCCTCGACGGCGGGCAGCATCTCGGCTGGGCCTGGTCCGACGACCCGTCGTCGCTCGACTAGCCAGCCGCCGGGCCCGGCGCAGGCGAAGGACGACGCGGCGATGGCCGATCCCCAGGGTGAGCGCGGCGGCCGTGCCGTGGCCCGCGCCACGGCGCAACGCATCTTCGTGCGCGATCTCACGCTGAGCTGCAAGCTGGGCGTCTCCGAGCGTGAGCGCGCCAAGTACCAGCGCTTGTGCATCAACGTCGAGGTCCGGGTGGCCGCCGACCGGCCCATTCACGACGATCCGGCGAATATCGTCGATTACCGCAACCTCGTCCCGGCCATCCGGCAGCTCGCCCAGACCACGACGCCCCTGCTTCTGGAGACGCTGGCGGACCAGATCGCGGAGATCTGCTTCGCCGACGACCGCGCCCGGAGCTGCCGCATCCGCATCGAGAAGCTCGACCGCTACGCCGACGCCGGGGGCATCGGCATCGAGGTCGAGCACGAACGGGCGACGGGATAACCCGGCGGATAGCGCTGCGACTCGCCGGAATCCGCCGATGCGCGACAAATCTGTGCACAGGGGTACGCCCTCCGTTCCAGTATCGGCAACCGTCGACGTTCCCCAAGCGGCACCTCTTGAACGCCAATCTTGACCCACCGAGTTGCCCGAAAATCAATGCCTTAGCATAACTGCCTAGTTTTTCATCAGGGGGCAGCGACTCGCGGAATACGCCCGCCTTCAGCCGGTCATCACACAACGCCCCACAGGTTTTTCCACAGGAATCGTGGACGTTCTCACAAGGCGCTGGAAAGCCGAGACGAGTCGGTTTTCGGGCGGGCACAACGCGGCGATTGACGCCCGCCCCCGGACGCCAGACATACGAGAGACCATGGCGCGCGAACGCGGACACCGACAGGACAAGGACCCCTCCGCCGGGGGCAAGCGCTCGGCGATGCGCCGGGACGAGGACCCCGGCGATTCCTTCACCCAGGTCGCCAGCCTCGACGGCGCCGCGGCCGAGACCGGAACCGCGGCGGCGGAGCCGGCGGGGGATGCGACGGGCGCGCAGCTCTCCCTGGAAGGCGGCGTGGACGTGCTGCGCCGGGCGGTGAAGACCCTGCCCGGTGGGCCGGGCGTGTACCGCATGCTCAACCGCAAGGGCGAGCCGCTCTACGTGGGCAAGGCGCGCAACCTGAAGGCGCG
>CAJXKW010000032.1 GCA_913055855.1 uncultured Limimonas sp.
CGGCGCGTTCCTGCGCGACTACGCCGCCATGCCCGGGTTCTTCGAGGCGCAGGCGCGCCTGTCGCCGACCTTCGTGATCAACAAGACCGACCTCGCCCGGCCGGGCGAGGTCGCCATGGTGCGCGACACGCTGCGCGCGCTGAACCCTGACGCGGCGATCCACACGGCCGCCTACGGCAACCTGAACGCCGCCGCGCCCGCCGCCGATGGGGCGCACGCCGCGTCGCAGGTGCCCACGCCGGCGCCCAGCACGAGCCCGGTCCCGGCGCCCGCGGGCGCGCCCGCCGCGAACGCGGGCGCACCGGCGCCGCACACCGAGGGCGCCGAGGACACGCCGGCGAAGGCCCCGGGCGTGCCACTTTCCACCTGGAGCGCACAGCTGCACGGGGAGTGCGATCCACAGAGCCTGCGCGACGTGCTGGATGCCGTCGCCCACGGGGCTTTCGGCGAGGTGCAGCGGGTCAAGGGCATTGCCCGCGCCGGCGCGGGCTGGGTCCACTTCGACATGGCGGGCGGGCGCGCCAAGGTCGCGGCCTTCGCGCCGGCGCGCGACGACCAGCCGCGCGTGGTTGCCATCGGCCGCCGGGTCGACGGCGCGCGGCTCCAGGCTGCGTTCGATGCCTGTGCAACCCCCGTCGTCGGCACCTGCTGACGCGGGACCACAACCATAAGCGCCCTTGAAGGGACGCGACGGACCGCGGGAGAGACCCATGGACTACGAGAGCTTCTTCCAGGACCAGCTCGAGAGCCTCCGGGCCGAAGGCCGCTATCGCGTTTTTGCGGATCTGGAGCGCCACGCCGGGGATTTCCCGCGCGCGACCCGGCACACCGCGGCGGGCACCGACGAGGTCACGGTCTGGTGCTCGAACGACTATCTGGGCATGGGTCAGCATCCGGACGTCCTGGCGCACATGCACGGCGCGATCGACCGCTGCGGGGCGGGCGCGGGCGGCACGCGCAACATTTCCGGGACCAACCACTATCACGTCCTGCTGGAGCAGGAGCTCGCCCAGCTCCACGGCAAGGAAGCGGCACTTTTGTTCACCTCCGGCTACGTCTCCAACTGGGCGAGCCTGGCCACGCTCGCGGCGAAGCTACCGAACTGCGTGGTCTTCTCGGACAGCAAGAACCACGCCTCGATGATCGAGGGCGTGCGCCACTCGCGCGCCGAGAAATGCATCTTCGCCCACAACGACCCCGAGGATCTGGACCGCAAGCTGGCGCAGTACGCGCCCGACCGGCCCAAGCTCATCGCCTTCGAGTCGGTCTATTCCATGGACGGTGACATCGCGCCCATCTCGGAGATCTGCGACGTGGCGGACAAGCACGGCGCGATGACCTACCTCGACGAGGTCCATGCGGTCGGGCTGTACGGTCCCAACGGCGGCGGAATCGCCGACGCGCGCGGGCTCAGCCACCGCCTCACCGTGATCGAGGGCACCCTGGGCAAGGCGTTCGGCGTCCTGGGCGGCTACATCGCCGGCTCGGTCGCGCTGTGCGACTTCGTGCGGAGCTTCGCCTCGGGCTTCATCTTCACCACCTCGCTGCCGCCCGTGGTCGCGGCGGGCGCCCTGGCGAGCATCCGGCACGTCCGCCAAGCGCACGAGCTGCGCGCGCGCCACCAGGACCGCGTGGCCACCGTGCGCCAGCGCCTGGACGCTATCGGCGTGCCGCACAAGCCCAATCCGAGCCACATCGTGCCGGTCATGGTCTACGACCCCGTGGCGTGCAAGGCGATCAGCGACACCCTGCTGAGCAAGTACGGGATCTACGTCCAGCCCATCAACTATCCCACCGTCCCCAAAGGCACGGAACGGCTGCGCCTGACCCCGTCGCCGCTGCACAACGACGCCGACATCGACCACCTGATCGGCGCGCTGGGCGAGATCTGGGGCGAGCTGGGGCTGCAGCGCGCCGCCTGAGCCACCGCCGGCGGCGGCCCGCTGGTCGTGCGCCGATGCCCGGTCATGGGCGCGACCGCGATCCCCGGTCGCGCCCCAATTTTTTTATTGCGTCAAGATGGCTGAAGTGGTGAATTCGGGATGTGTCAATTTTGGCTGACGCGCGGCGTGTCAGCCCCGCTGTACAGCTCAGCGACGCGTTCGGAGGCCGTGATGCGAATTCTTCTAGTTCATCCGAACTACCAGTCCGGTGCCGCCGAAGTGGCCGGCAAGTGGCCGCCGGCCTGGGTCCCCTACCTCGCCGGGCCGCTCAAGGCCGCCGGCTTCACCGACATCGAGTTCATCGACGGCGCTACCGACGAGTTGTCGGAAGAGCAGATCCGCGAACAAATTCGCCGGGCGAATCCGGACGTCATCGGCAGCACGGCGAAGACGGCGTCGATCTACAAGGCCGAGCGCGTCCTGGAGATCGGCAAGGAGGAGCACCCGGATGCCGTGAGCATCATCGGGGGCATCCACCCGACCTTCATGTACCGGCAGGTCCTCAACGAGGCGCCCTGGATCGACGTGGTCGTGCGCGGCGAAGGCGAGGACATCTTCGTCGACCTGATGCAGACCATCGCCGAGGGCCGCTGGCCCGACGACCGGCACAGCGTGAAGGGCATTGCCTTCCACGACGGCGAGGACGTGAAGACCACGCCCGCCGCGCCGCCGATCAAGGACCTCGACCGGATCAAGCCGGACTGGAGCGTCCTGGACTGGAACAAGTACTACTACATCCCGACCAACACCCGCGTGGCGGTGCCCAACTTCGCCCGCGGCTGCCCCTACACCTGTAACTTCTGCTCGCAGTGGATGTTCTGGCGGACCTATCGGCTGCGTTCGCCCAAGGAGGTCGTGGACGAGGTCGAGCAGCTCGTGAACGAGCACAACATCGGCTTCTTCATCCTCGCCGACGAGGAACCCACCATTCACCGCGACAAGTTCATCGAGTTCTGCCAGGAGCTCAAGGACCGCAACCTGCCGGTCCAGTGGGGCATCAACACGCGCGTCAACGACGTCCTGCGCGACGAGGAGCTGCTGCCGTTCTATCGCGAGGCCGGGCTCATCCACGTGTCCCTGGGCACGGAGGCGGCCGCGCAGATGAACCTCGACTTCTTCCGAAAAGAAACCACGGTCGCCGAAAACAAGAAGGCGGTGCAGCTCCTGCAGCAGAACGGGATCGTCACCGAGGCGCAGTTCATCGTCGGCATGGAGAACGAGACGCCGGAGACGCTCGAAGAAACCTATCAGATGTGCCGGGACTGGAATCCGGATATGGCGAACTGGTCGATGTACACGCCCTGGCCGTACTCCGACCTGTTCAAGGAAATGGGCGACAAGGTCGAGATTTTCGACTTTGACAAGTACAATTTCGTCACGCCCATCATCAAGCCGGACAACATGACCCGCGACCAGCTTCTCGACCGGGTCATGCACAACTACCGCCGCTTCTACATGCGCAAGACCTTCCTGGGCTATCCGTGGGTGCGCGACCGGCGGCGGCGCAAGTACCTGCTGAACTGCCTCAAGGCCTACCTCAAGGCCGCGTTCCAGCGGAAGTTCTACCGCCTGGGCAAAGTCGGCTACTGGGGCCCCGGCTCCAACGTCGACTTCGGCTTCGACGAGACCAAGACCAACATCGATCAGCCGGAGATCGGCGAGTGGAAGAGCGCGCCGCCGAGCAAGCTGCGCCAACTCAAGGCCAAGTCCGGCGAAACCGAATCGGAGGCCGAGGTGCCGCGCGAAGCCGCCGAGTAAGCGACGCGCACGGCCGCCCGGTCGGTCCGGGCCACCTCCACACCACGGCCGCCCGCCCTGACGGGCGGATCACCAGGGTTCGGCCGGATCGCGGCGCGCCGCAGGGCCGCGGTCCGGCGGCCCTGCGGGTGATCCGGCCCCGAGGGCGGGCGCCGATGCGTCTCAGCCCAGGTCAAACGCCCGAGCCATGTCCAGTGCTACCGCCGCCGCGGGGGAAACCGCGGAACCGCGCATCGGTCCGAACGCCGTCACGCGCCTCGCCGAGGCGCTGGCGGCCGATCCCGGGGCCGGCGAGCCCGGCGCCGTGTTCCGCCGCGCCGGGCTCGGCGACGCCCTGGATTCGCCGCCCGGGGAGATGGTGCCCCAGGACGACGTCATCGCCCTGTACCGCGCACTCGACGCCGCCCTCGGCCCGGAGACGGCCGCCCGGGTCGCCATGGACGCGGGCCGGCGCACGGGCGCCTACCTGCTCGCCCACCGGATCCCCAAGCCCGTGCAGGCCGTGCTCAAGCCGCTCCCGGGCGCGCTCGCGGGTCCCGTCCTGCTCCGCGCGATCCAGCGCAACGCGTGGACCTTTGCGGGCAGCGGCGAGGTCGCCATTGCCGCGCGCGGGGGGCGCTTCCGCGTCACCTTCACCGGCGCGGCCACCTGCGCCGTACCGGCGATCCGCGCGTTCTATGCCGGCACCTTCGAGCGCCTCTTCCGGGAGCTGGTGCGCGGAAATTGTGTCGCGCGGCCGGTCGCCGCTCTGGACGCCGGGGTCTGGCACTTCGATATCATGCCGGGCGGCAAGGCATCGGCGTAAGACGCGGCCGCAGGCGTGGCGCCGGAGACGGAGGTGTCCGCAATTGACTTACGTCAAAGCCATGGGCATCTTGGCAAAACATTTTATGAACAGGCGGTTGGGGAAAATGAACCATGACTGGATCGGGATCGTATCCTGCACACGATTTGGTTCCGCCTGACACGCGAAACTGGGCACGATCCTCCGGCATTCGGGAGCAGGGATGAAGCTGGCACAGTACGTGAAATTCCGGCAGGAGAAGTTCGGCGGCGTCCTTTTCGAGACCCGCTCGGAGAAGGTGTTCGCGCTCAACCCCACGGCCGCGGCTGTGGTGCGCGAGATCCAGGCGGGCACGCCGGAGTCCGAAATCCCCGGCCGCCTGAAGGCGAGCTACGCCGATGGCGACGGGGACGGGGCACAGATCGAGGCGGACGCCACGGCGTTCACCCGGCAGCTTCGTGAGCAGGGTTTGGTGGAAGAGGACTAGGCAGCGCCATGGACGATGCCAGCGATCCCCGACGCGCCGCGGACGGCGGCAACGGCTCCAGCGGCGATTTCGCCGCCCAGGCCGTGCAAGCCGTAACCCCGGGTTCGACCACGGCGGGCGAGTTGAATGCGCCGCTGTATCTGGCGTGGCAGCTCACCAACGAGTGCAACTTCGCCTGTCTTCACTGCATCGAGCAGAGCGGGCCCGGCCGGGCGTTCCGGGACGAGCTGGACGACGCGGGCGTGTTCCGCGTCATGCGTCAGGCGTGCGAGCTGGAGGTGCCGTACATCTCGCTCTCCGGCGGCGAGCCCATGCTCCATTCGCGCTTCTTCGACCTCGTGGAATACGGCGCGGAACACGGCGCGCAGCTCAAGATCGAGACGAACGGGCAGTACCTCACCAAAGAGAACTGCCAGCGCCTGAAGGACGCCGGGGTTCGCTCGGTTCAGGTGAGCATGGACGGCGCCAGCCGCGAGACCTTCAACAAGATGCGGGTGCGCGGCGACTTCGACGAGGTCGTCCAGGGCATCCGCAACATCGCCGAAGCCGGCGTCCCGCTGGAGATCAACTATTCACCCACGAAGTTCAACACGCACGAGGTGGGGCAGGCCGTCGATCTGGCGTACGAGCTGGGCGCGCAGAGCTTCATCACCGGCAAGACCATGTACACCGGTAATGCGGTCAAGACATGGCACATGCTGGTGCCAAGCGAGGAGCAGTACCGCGAGTATTTCATGACGTTGCGCGCCAAGAAAGCGTGGTACGTCTTCGACATGAATGTCCATTTCCACGAGATGGGCCTGCTCAACGAGATGCGCGAGCGGCTGGAGAACCCGGCGGCGCTGCTCATCGTGCTGCCCAACGGGTTGGTCAAGCTCATCAACGCCCTGCCCTTCGTGTGCGGCGATCTGCGGACGGAATCGCTGGAGCAGGTCTGGGGCAACTTCCAGCGCGCCTGGAAGGATCCGCGGGTCGCCAACTTCGTCGCCGAGCTGGAGAACGATCCGGGCAAGACGGCCGAGCTGCACAAATGGATCTACGTTTGAGCAGCGCCGGCAACACGGGCGCGTCCGCGGCCGGCGGTTCCCGCGGCCCGGCGGCGTGGCTCCTGCACGTCGCCGCGCTGGTGCGCTACCGGTTCTTCCTGTACGCCGGGCTGCTGCCGTACCTGCTGGGTGCGGCCTGGGCCGATGCCGTGGTCAACACGTTCGCGCCGGGGATGTTCTGGGCCGGCCTGGGCGGTATTCTCCTCGCCGTGGTCGGGGTCGAGGCGTTCAACGAGTACTTCGATTCGCGGATGGGCACGGACCGCGTGTTCGACCCCGAGGACACGCCGCCCATGTCCCGGGCCGTGCTGTGGCTCGGCATCGCCGCGTTTGCCGGCGCGCTGGCCGTGGGCGTCACCCTCACGCTGCAGGCGGGCTGGCCCATCCTGATCTACGCCGTGCTGGGCGGGCTCGCGGCCGTGTTCTACGTCGCGCCGCCCATCCGCTGGGCCTATCGCGGGCTGGGCGAGACGGTGATCGCGCTTTCGTACGGCCCGCTGATGGTGCTGGGCAGCCTTTACCTGCACGTTCCCAGCCTGGATCCCGCAATTATCGGCCCGGCGTTCCTGGCCTCGCTGGTGCCCGGGCTGCTCATCATGGCGCTGGCCGTCACCAATGCCATTCCGGACTTCCACCAGGACCGGCTCGTGGGCAAGCGCAACCTCGTCGTGCGCCTCGGCCGCGACCGTGCGGTCTGGCTTTACAACGGCCTGGCCGCCCTGGCGCTCCTGGTCGCGCTGGCGGGGGTTCTCGGCGGTGTGTTCCCGACGCCGTGCCTGCTCGCGCTGCTGGCCGTCCCGCTGGTCGGGGTGAGCCTGGTTCGCGGGCGTGCCACCTGGAAGACGCCGCGCGCGTTCGTGCCCGCCGCGCGCGCCATCGTCCGGGCCTATCTCGTGGCGGTTCTCGGATTTACCCTCGGGCTGGTGGTCCAGCCCTGGCTGGCCGCCTGACCGGGCGAAGGGGGACACCATGACGGCGGAGGCCCTGCAGCGCATGCTTCAGATCGACCGGCTGGGCGCGCCGTTGTTCGTCTCGTGGCAGCTCACGCGGGACTGCGATCTGGCGTGCGTGCACTGCTGCACGGAGAGCGCGCCGGGCAAGCCCATGACGGGGGAACTCGGTCGTGCGGAAGCCCTCGCGCTGGCGGACGACATCGTTGCCGAGGGCGTGCCCTACGTCATGCTCTGCGGCGGCGAGCCCATGGTCGTGCCACACTTCCCCGAGATCGCCGAGCGCTTGGGCGCTGCGGGGATCCAGCTCAAGATCGAGACGAATGGCCAGCGCTTCGACACGGCGATGGCGCAACGTCTCGCCGAGCTGCCGGTACGCTCGGTGCAGATCAGCCTGGACGCCGACTCGCCCGAGATCTACGCGCGCCAGCGCCCGGGCGCATCGCTCGCCAAGGTGCATGCGGCCTGCCGCGCCGTGCGCGCGGCGGGGCTGCCGCTGGAGGTGACCTTCGCGCCCACGCGCCTGAACATCGCGGAGCTGCCCGCCGCCATCACACGCGCGCGCGAGCTCGGCGCGTTCCGCTTCAACACCGGCGCGCTGATGCGCATCGGCAATGCGGCGAAGAACTGGCGGAAGCTTGAACCGACAGCCGCGCAGTACGAGACGTTCCGGGCCGAACTGGACCGGAGCGCGCGAGCCGGAGCGGGGGAGATGGAACTCGCCTACCTCCCCTTCCGGATGGAAGACGGGCTGCGCCAGGCTCTGGACGAGCCCCCGGCAACACTGCTCGTGCTTCCGAACGGCAGGGTGAAGGCGTCGGCGGCGCTGCCCTACCTGGTTGCCGACCTGCGCCGGCACAGCCTGGCCCAGGCCTGGCAGCGCTACTGCGACGCGTGGCACGGGCGGACCGTTCGGGACGCCATGGCGCGCGCGATCGCGGAGCCGGCCAGTCACGCCGGCGCCACCGCCCTGCAAGAGCTGGCGCCAGCCAGTGCCGACCCTGAAGAAGGAGGTCATCCATGACCGAGACCATCACTTCCCCGACGACCGAGCCGGTCAAGGAGCGCACCGAGGACCGCTCCGCCGGCTCGCAGCAGAAGCTGGCCTGGGAGACTCCCAAGATGGAGGACGTCTCGGAGCAGGTCATGGCGCAGCCCTATATCCGCTTCACCTGAGGGCTGCGTCGATCGCCTCCGTGAGCCACGGGGGCGGGCTTCGCATCGTGTTGGGTCGGGACCGCGCCGGCGGCGTACGCCGCTGGCCGGTCCCGCCCGCTTTCGCGCCGCCGCACCGGCCACGGCTTTCTGCGGCACATCCATGAGGCATTCCAGCCGCCGCCCCGAAGGAGGCGTGCACAGGTGATCTTTCCCGGCAACGCCGTCGAGCACTTCAGTGCCCCGCTGTTCGTCGCGTGGCAGCTCACCAACCGCTGCACCGGGCGCTGCCCGGCGTGTTGCGAGGAGTCCGGGCCGGACAAGGGCTGGGCCGACGAGCTGACGGCCGGGGAAGCCGTGGACGTGGCGCAGCGCCTGGCGGATGCGGGCATCCCCTATGTCGCGTTCGGCGGCGGCGACCCGATGCAGGTCCCGCACGTCTGGGACGTCCTGCGCACCCTGTCGGGGCGCGGCGTCTCGCTGAAGATCGAGACCGACGGCCGCGTCCTGGACGACGCCGCGGCGGACGCCCTGGCCGAACTGCGCATCGACAACATCCAGATCTCCATCGACGGCGCCAGTGCCGCCACGCACGCGCGCATGCGCCCGGGCTCGGCGAGCTTCGACCAGGCTTGTGCGGCCGTGCGCCGGCTGCGTGCCCGCGACCTGCCGACCGAGGTGGTCTACGTCCCCACGCGCCTGAACCTCCACGAGGCGGCGGCGACCTATGATCTCGCCGCCGAGCTGGGCGCGAGCGCTTTCGTCACGGGGCCGCTGATGCGCCTGGGCCGCGCTGCTGAGGCCTGGAGCGCGCTGGCCCCCGAGCCGGCGGAATGGGACGCCGCGGCGCAGGCGCTGCGCACGCGCGCGGCGGCCCACGACGCCGCGGCGCCGCGCCTGAACATCTATCCCTGGGATATCGAGGCGGAGATCCAGCAGCGCCTGGAGAGCCCGCAGGCGATGATCCTGATCGTGCCCAACGGCCGGGTGAAACTTCTCAACGCCCTGCCCTTCGCCCCCGGCGACCTGCGCACGCAGAGCCTCGAGGACGCGTGGCACGCCTACCAGCGCGCCTGGCGCTCGCAGACCGTGGCGGACTTCATCGCCCGCTGCCGCGACAATCCCGAGCTGCTGCAGCACGCCAACGAGACCTGGCCGGTGCCCGAGGTCGAAACCGCCTGATCGGCCTGCCCTTTCCGACAATCTGCCTGCCGTTCCGCACGCTTGCGACCGTGCCGGGGGCCCCGTCTGCGACAGTCTGCGACAGAGGGCCGCGTTCTACCGGCCGCTCATGATAAGTATATAACGTAACAGAGTGGCGAGCGAAACGCCGTGGGAACGCAACGGAGGCGATGATGAGCGCCAGCAACACCACCTATGACCAAGGCGACGGCGGCCAGGACCAGAGCCGTCGGGATTTCATTCACCTCACGGCCGGGACGCTCGGCGCGGTGGGCGCGGGCGCATTTGCCTGGCCGGTGATCGATTCGCTCAACCCGGCGCGGGACGTCCTCGCGCTGGCCTCAATCGAGGTGGACCTCAGCCCGATCCCGAAGGGCATGGCCATCACCGCGATGTGGCAGGGCAAGCCGGTCTTCCTCCGGCACCGGACGGAGAAGGAGATCGAGATGGCCCGCACCACCGACGTCCAGGCGCTGCGGGATCCGGAAACGGACAAGGCGCGCGTGAAGGACGCCGAGTGGCTCATCGTCATCGGCGTGTGCACGCACCTGGGCTGCATTCCGCAAGGCAACAAGCCGAACGAGCCGCGCGGCGACTGGGGCGGATGGTTTTGCACCTGCCACGGCTCGCACTACGATACGTCGGGACGCGTCCGGAAGGGGCCGGCGCCGAAAAACCTGCACATCCCGCCCTACACCTTCACGAGCGACACCACGGTGGAGATCGGCTAACCTGCCGGCTCCCACCGGGGCGGGCTGGGCCGGCCCGGACGCTGCGCGTACCACAGGAGGACAGCCGGTATGGCGAGCAAGGGTTCCGGATCGGCCGCCCGCCCGGGCTTGTTTTTCGTCGCGATCGTGCTGGTGGTCGGACTCATCGGCGGCGTTTTCGGCACGGGCTTCAGCGGCGTCGTGTTGCACCAGACCAGCGACACCGAGTTCTGCGTGAGCTGTCACGTCTACGAGGACTTCGCCGAGCGCTTTAAGACGACCTCCCACTGGAACAACGCCCGCGGTGTGCGCGCCGGATGCGGCGACTGCCACATCCCCGAACACAGTTGGTGGACCATGATCCGCGAGAAGGCGTACATGGGCACCAAGGACGTCTGGCAGTATTTCATCGGCGGCATCGACACACCCGCCGAGTTCCGGCAGCATCGCGAGAGACTTCGCAAAACCGCCACGGACTGGTTCGTCGCCAACGACAGCATCACCTGCCGGAGTTGCCACGCCGTCGAGGCCATGAAGCTCGAAGCCCAGGGGCCCGGTGGACGCGGCGCGCACCAGGTCCTGGGCACGCCGAACGCGCCCACCTGCGTGGCCTGCCACGGCGGCATCGCGCACCCGGACCCCGAATCGGACGGCGGCGACGGCGACACCACGGCGGCCCGGGATGGCCCGCCGGACGCGAGCTGACAGGGAGGAACGTCATCGTGTTTCTGCGCGACGCGCGAGAGCGACTGGCTCCACGCTGCGGCGCCGCTGTGCTGGCGCTGTCAGCGCTGCTGCTTCCGCTTCACGCCAGCGCCGGCGGCGGCGACCCGGATAACGGCGAATCGGTCGTGCGCAACGTCTGTGTGACCTGCCACAAGCTTCCCGACGGCACCGGCAATGCGGTCGGGCCACCGCTCGCCGATACGATCCCCGCGGATGGGTGGTCCGCCGAAGCGGTGGAGGAAAACGTCAACCTGCCCCACCACGCCTCTGCGAAGGCGCAGGTCAGCCAACCCGACTACGCGGACATCGCCGCCTATCTCAATCAGTTCCGCTGAACCGCCGCGCGGCCGTCCGGCCGCCGCGTCATTCCCGATTCGCCTGGGTACGGGTGAGCGTCGCGGCGTAGGCGCGTCCGATCACGCGCCCCGCCAACGCACCCAGGAGCGCCGCGGCCGCGCCCAATCCGCCGATCAGCCAGGCCGGCGGCACCTTGGTCAGGCTCGCCGCGCCCGCCGCCACGGCGATCGCGAGAAATCCCGCCGTCCCGACCGTTCCCCAGCGCACCACGCGGCGCCGGATTGTCCGCAACGCCGCCGCATGGTGGTCCGGCGGCAGTGGGTGCCGCCGCCCCTCCGCCGCCTGACGGTTGCGCCGGTGCAGATCGATCGCGGCGAAATTCGCACGGCACAGCCCGCCCAGCGCCACTGCAACCGCGCAGGTGGCAAGGGCGACGATCGCAACCACGGCCGTCATCTCAATCTCCCCTGAACGCGCCTGGCACCTCAGCGCACTGCCCCCCGGTGCCGCGCCCGTGCGACGTCGTGGATCCGCTTTTCGAAGGCGTCCACCGTGCGCCGCAGCACGTGGTCGAAAAAACGCCCCACGAGGCGCTCCGCGCGGCGTGAGGCGAGCGTGTGCGACGACTCGAAAGTCACCCGGGTTCGCCACTCGCCGGCAGCCTCGAGCGTCCATGCCTGGTGCAACGAGCGGAATGGCCAGTCCGTCGAGTCGATCGTGATCCCGTGCGGCGGCTGCAGGCGTGCCACCGATCGAAAGCGCACCGACATGGCCGGGATGCCCACCCGCTGTGAGACATACAGCGTGTCCGCATCCGCCCGCTCGATCCGCGCGTCACCGAAACCCGGCACGAAGGCCGGATAGGATTCGATATCCGAAATCACCTCGAAGACCAACCCGCGCGGCTGATCGATGACACGCGTCATACGGAACTCAGTCATTCACGCTCGGCCCTCTCCTCGCGATCCGGATAGCGCATACCACGCCCTGGGACAAAGGCGCGCCTCGCCGCACGCCCTTCCGACAAGATGTCCTGGCAGTCACGAAAAGAAAGACCCGGCCGGCACCTGTGTGCCGAGCCGGGCCACGTCCGTGGGGCGATGGTGCCCCAGGGGCGGACTTGGGCGCCCGCCCTGTCTTAGTTCATGCCGCCGTCGTTCGATGCGCTGTTCTTGGCCGCATCACCCGACTGCTCCATCGCGGCCGCAGCCGCCTGGGTCTTCGGATCCAGGGTCGGGTAGTGCTGCACCATGTTGGCGCCGAACAGCGGCTTGTAGACACCCTGGTGGCAGGTCGTGCAGTTGACCTTGCCTGCATCGCCCAGGGGGCCCTTCCGCTTGGCCGGGAGGACGTCCTCCAGCGGGTTGAGATAGTTGTTGTTGATATCCCGGACCATGCGGATGCCGTGGAAGGCCGAGATGCGCTGCGGCGTGCTCTGATCCCAGTCGTTCCACGCCCGACTGTTGTGGCAGTAGGTGCAGTTCACGCCGAGGCCCTTGGAGATGTGCATCATCAGACCATAAGTGCCCTCGGTCTGCTTGATGGACTTGTAGTTCCCCGTGGGCAGCGCCGTCTCGCCGGCAACCCGGATGTTGTAGTCGTTCTCCAGGAAGCGTTCGAACACCCGGTTGGGCAGCGAGGACAGGGCCACGTCCTCGGACGGCGCGTTCTGTCCGGCGCGGCTGCCAACCATCCGCGTGGCGTACTTGTCCTGCGGCTTCCGGAACCACTGGTTCTGCGGCACGTTCTGGCCGCGGTGGCAGGTGTAGCAGGTCACGCCGGAGGGCTTGGTGTGCTTCTGCCCCCAGTCGCTGTTCAGGGCCATCGTCATCTGGATCATCCGACGCGACACCTTCTTGGTGTACACGTCGTCATACGCAAAGCCCTTCGACAGCTCGTGGCAGTAGGCACAACCCTGTTCCGGCGACACCCACTTCGTGATCGCGTTCATGAAGCGGGTGAACTCCGCCTGCCGCAGGTTGCCCAGCGCATCGATCTTCACGTTCTCGTAAAGATCCTTGGCGAGCGGCCCCTCGTCCGGTGCCGGGCTCTCGGGCTCCGGCACCTGGTTCTGGGCGAGGAGTTCCTGCACGTCCTCGGGGTTGTAGTGCTGCACCATCCCCACGCCGCGATATCCACGCTGCACCGAGTCCTTCGGCGGGTCCTCGCAGGCCGCGAGCAGCGTGGCGGCGGCGGCCGTCACGGACGCGATGCGGAATGCTCTGGTCAGTCTGCGTGCCATTGTCCGTGCCCTCCTACTGGGCCGCACCGGGGCCCGACATGGGCCCGTACGATGCCGGGGCGGGGTCCGGCGTCGGCCCGAAGACGTCCGGGTACGCCGGTGCGATACCGTGCTCGATGCCCCACAGGTACCAGTTGTCCACAACCGTGCCCGTCAGGAGGATGCCGATACCGCCCGTCAGCGGCGTCAGGACCGCAAACCACCAGGCCCAGCGGTGAATGGACTCGAAGGTGGCGTTGAAGCCCATCGTCCACCGCCAGAACAGGGCCGCACGTTCCGTGGCCGTACCGCGGTCCACGATCTGCTCCACCTCGCGCTCACCGCCGTAGCGGCTCACCGCCAGCACGGTCGCGCCGTGCATCGCGAACAGCAGGGTCGAGCCGTACAGGAACGCAATGGAGAGCATGTGGAACGGGTTGTAGAACAGGTTCCCGTACCGGATGGAGAACGCCGCCGTCCAGTCCAGGTGCGGGAAGATCCCGAAGGGCACGGCCTCGCCCCAGCTACCCATGAGCAGCGGCCGGATGAAGCCGAGCACCAGGTACAGCCAGATCGCCGAGGCGAACGCCCACGCGATGTGCGTGCCCATCCCGAGGGCGCGGGCACGGGTGTAGACCCGGACCCACCAGAGCAGGATGGAGGCGGTCAGGAAGAAGCCCGCCATCAGCCACCATCCGCCCTCGTTCAGCGGTGGCAGGCTGAGCCCGTAGGACGGCGGGGGCGGCTCAAGGGCGAGCCAGGGGAGCTGGCGGACGAACTCGATCGGGTTCCAGTTGACCGAGGCCGCCATGTTCAGCCCGATGATCTCGATCGCGATGAAGCCGCAGATCAGCGACAGCACCCCGTACCAGCCGAGATAGATCGGGCCGATCTGCGCGTTGCCGATACGCCCCACGAGCTTGTTCAGGAACGGCGAGCCAAGCCGGGGAAAGTTGCCGCGCGGAAGCGCGGGCCCGGTGTCGCCGGGGCCTTCCACCTGCACGCGGGTAAAGATGTTCTGATACTCTGGCATGATGACGATGACCCCCGTGTCTTAGTAGAAGCCGCCCGCCGGGTCCCAGATCGGCAAATTCAGCCACCAATCCCACCAAGCAGGCCAACCTTCGGTCCACAGCGGCCCGCTGATGATGATGCAGACGGCGCTCCAGAAGCCGGCGTTCAGCGCCAGGAACAGCCCCAGGCGGTGAATGCCCAGCGTGCCGATCGAGTACCCGATCGTGTCACGGAAGAAACCGTCCTCGTGCTCCGCGCCCTTGACCGGCTCGCCCTTGGGCGGGTTCGCGGCGGACAGAACGAGGCCCCCGTGCAGTGACAGCGCCAAGGTCGTCGTGAAGAAGAAGCTCACGGCGATCATGTGCGCCGGATTGTAGTGGAAGTGCAGGTATTGATATCCCACGTTCGAAACCCAGTCGAGGTGGGACAGAATACCGTACGGGAATCCGTGACCCCAGGCGCCCAGCAACAGCGGCCGGAACACGACCAGTGTTACATAGGCAAAGATCGCGAAACTGAAGGCCACGGGGATGTGGAGCCCCATGCCCAGCTTGCGCGAGATCTCAACCTGACGCAGCGCCCAGGAGACAAAGGCCCCGATCGCACAAATCGTGATGAGCTGCCACAGGCCGCCTTCGGCAAGAGGCGCAAAGCCCAGCCCGTACGAAAGGTCCGGGGGCGCGATGTTAATCCGCCAAACGTTCCAGGTCGGGCCGAGAGCGGCGCCCCACAGGATCAACGCGGTGCCCAGCACCGAGAAGAACAGTGTGGTGACGCCGAAGAACCCGACATAGAAGGGCCCGACCCAGAAGTCGAACAAATCACCGCCCAGGAGCGTGCCACCCCGGACACGGTATTTACGCTCGTAACTCAACATTGCCATGGCCGCACTCTCCTGTCGGAAGCCGACGTAACGCCGGACCCGCCATGCGTGGCCGGGAGCGGACGCGGCGACGGACGAACCGCCGCCCCGCGCCCGCTCCCCAGGGTACGAGACGTGTTTACGTCTCGGAGTTCGGGAGCGCCGATTGCTGCTCCTGGGGCTGGAACTTGGAAGCGCCAGCGCCCTCGAGCCAGTTGAAGCGATCGGTGCTCAGAAGAATGAAGTGGATCAGCAGCGCCAACACGAAAAGGAACGTGAACAGCGCCACCAGAGCTCTCCGCGGATCGAAGAGAAGCCATACACGCCACATTGTCTTCCCCTCCTTTTACCCGACGAGCGGGAGAACTTGGTGGACCATCTCGCCTGCGCTCGCGACCGTCTGGTTCGCGGCGTCGAGCAGCGAGCCTTGTTGTTGATAGCCGCCCTCAGCGGGGAGCCAAGGACGCCACAGCCACGCAAGGATGTGCGCGATCACAGCGATGCCGACGAAGGCAATGAAGCTCTGCATGAAGATCTTGTGGAACTCCTTGGCTTCATTCTCCGTCAAGCCCGACAGGGTCTCACCCTTGCCTTCACTTTCAGTTGCCATGTCTCCACCTACTCGTTTGCTTGACACTCCGGTCGGGTTTCCGCGCGCTACCCCGCGCGGAGGGGACCGCCGCGACCTGGTGGGGTCTCCCCAGCGGTTTCGCGGCCGGTCTCCGCACGGCCCCGGATAGAAGACCGTGCGAAACGGGTGGTGCGCTCAGCCCATGAACGCGAACGGCACGTAGGTCTCGGCTGCCGCACGGGCCTCACCGAAGACCGACAGCCGTGCATCCATGGGCGCCTCGGCCGCACGCTGGCTCGTCGGCAGCAACCGACCGAGAACGGCGCCGACGAGGAAGATCGGAAAGCTGACCGCCACCAGGAACCGATACTCCAGCGGCTCCCCTTTGCGGTGCGTCTGTTGATTCCGTCCAGGCATCGTCTTGCCCTCCGTCTGCTGGCCTTCCGGCCGTTGCATCTCCCGCCGGCCGGGCCGGCGGTTTGCCGGAGCCTGACACCGCATTCCGCGGCGTGCGGCCCCCATCCCGGCGGCCGCGGCGCGAGCCCGTTGGCTTACGCCGCGCGCCCCTGTTCCAATGCCGCCCGCGCCTGTTCGACGCGGTCCGCTGTCACGCGCGTCTCACCCGCATTCTTCACGTCCTGCTCGACCCGGTCGCGCAGGCGTTTCGCCGCAGAGATGCGCACCAGGAACGGCTGCGTCTCGAGATAGGCGTCGAAGGCGACCTGGGCCTCGTCGTCCCAGGGCGTCGTGTCCTCGAGCACCTGTCCCTTGACCGGTGTCGCGTCCGTCTTGTCCATCTGCGAGGACAGCGGCAAAACGTGGAACAGCGCGTCGAACAGGGCGTTGCAGAATTCCTGCACGATGTAGGTCGCGCCGGCGTAGCCCATGAACGGCGTCCCGGTGGAACGGCGCACAATGGCACCGGGGAAGGACGCCGGAATGTACATGGCGTTCGCCCCCACCTCGGCGGCGTACATGCGCTCGTTGTAGGAGCCGAACAGCACCAGCGGCGACTTCGTCTGCACCGCCTCGCGCACCGCCTCGTTGTCGGGCTTCACCCCGGCCGTGCGCTTGAAGCTGAAGACGCACGGGATGCCCAGCTCGTCCTCCAGGAAGTTGCGCATGCCGCGCACATAGGTCTCCGTCGCCACGATCCCGAAATTCGACGTGGCGAAGAAATCCTGGGTCACCGAGCGCCAAAGGTCCCAGACCGGCTTCAGAGTCGTGTGTTTCTCCTGCTCGATGAACGGCTCCGGATCCAGGCCCGTCAGCTCCCCAAGCGTGCGCAGGAACTTCGTCGTGGAGAAGATCCCGATGGGCGCCTGCAGATACGGCTTCTCCAGGTCCTCGCAGAGCTTCCGGCCGAACTCGCGGTACATGCAGATGTTCACATCCGCATCTGCGAGACGCGGCACCTCCAGAACGTGCGAGCCCAGCGGGAAGACCATGTTGATCTCGCACCCGATGCCCTCCACCAGGCGCCGGATCTCCGCCAGATCCGAGGGCATGTTGAAGGTGCCGTAGATCGGCCCGATGATATTGACCTTGGGCTTCGCGTCCGCGTCCCGCTTCGCCTTGCGGTTCTTTTTCTTCTTGTTCTTCGGCCCGAACTCGGTCCAGAGCCAATTCATCGCCCGATCGGCGGTCTGCCACTGGTCCTCGTCCATCGTCCGGCAGAGGAAGCGGCGCAGGTTCGAGCCCTCGGGCGTGACGCCGCCGCCGATCATCTCCGCAATCGAGCCGGTGACCACCACCGCGGGCATGTCGTTGTCCTGGGTCGCACTCGCCCGCCGGAGGTTCTCCTCCGTTCCCTTCACCGACATCTCGTCCTCCGAGATGCCCGTGACGGTCACCGGCAGTTCGTGCGGCGGTAAGCCATCGGTGTAGTGCAACACCGAGGTCACCGGCAGATTCTCGCAGCCCACGGGGCCGTCGATGACGACGCGCAGCCCCTTGATCGCGGTGAAGGCGTAGATGGCGCCCCAGTAGCCGCCGGCGCGGTCGTGATCGAGAACCAGCATCTCACACCCCCACCGAGTCCGGAACGCCGGTATCGGCCTTCTCGACCTGCTCCGCGTCCGGCTTCGTCCGCCGGCGCGCGCGCGGGCCGTCGTTGCCCACCGTGTAGCCGATCGCGTGCCCCTCGCCGACGCCCTCGAAGAAGGCGAGCATATCCTGGAAGCGATCCTTCCCGCTGGCCTGGGTGTGCACGATGTTCGCCAGCGCGGACACCCCGGCCGGGCCGAACAGCGGCCGCGCCGAGACCATGTTGGTGAAGTAGATCGCCGGCCAGCCCTGCTCCTTCGCCTTCTGCACCAGCGGCGTCGTGCCGATGGCGAGATCCGGCCGGACCTCCTGCATCGCCGCGACGTCGGTCTCCAGACTCGCGCGGTACTCGACGTGACAGCCGTGCGCCTCGAGCCAGTCCAGGTCCGGCTTGCTCCACTGCGTCCGCGGGCAGGCCGTTCCCACGTAGGGCACCGTCGCGCCCGCCTCGATGAGCAGGCGCGCCACCAGCAACTCCGAGCCCTCGTAGCCCGAAACCGTCAGGCGGGCGTTGATCGGGTTCTCCGACAGCGCGGTGCGGATCGCCAGCGCCGCCTTGCTCTTGGCGGTGTCGATGTCCTTCTGCGCGATGCCCGCGGCCTCGCCCACGGCCTGCAGCCAGTTCGTCGCGCCGTCGACGCCCACCGGGCCGGAACCAACCACCGGCCGGCCGGCGCGATGGAATTCGCGAACCGTCTGGGTGTAGAACGGGTGCACCGCGGCGGCGACCTCGCTGCCCAGCGCGGCATACAGGTCGCGCCACTCGCGCGCGGGAAGCTGCGGCGCCACCTTCAGCCCCATCGGCTCCAGGAGCTGGCCCACACCCACCATGTCGCCGGGGAAGAGCTCCCCGATCAGGGTGATCGTGCGCGCACCCTCCTCGTAGCTGCGCGGCCGCGGCACCGGCCCCTGCTCGGCCTCCTGACGGGCGTAACGGAGCATTGCGCCGGCCAGAATGTCCTTCGCCTCGGCGTGCGTGGGCACGCCAAAGCCGGGCACGTCGATGCCAATAATGCGCACGCCGTCGATCTGGCTGGGCAGCCGATCCAGCGGGATTCCGGACGCCGTGGGCACACAGAGATTGGTGACCACAATGGCGTCGTAGTGCTCCGGATCGGCCATCTGCCGTACCGCGTTCTCAATGTCCTGGTACAGCTCGCCCGTGACCAGGGTCTCCGAATTGAACGGCACGTAGCCAACCGTGCGCCGCGCCCCGTAGAAGTGCGAGGTGAAGGTCAAGCCGTAGACGCAGCACGCCGAGCCCGAAAGGATCGTCGCCGTGCGCCGCATGCGCAGGCCCACGCGCAACGAGCCGAACGCCGGGCACATGGACTGCGGCTGGTCGTGCGGCCCCGTCGGGTAGTCCTTCTGAAGCTGTTCCAGAAGGCTGGACTTGCCCGCCTGGTGCGCGGCCGCCTGAAGCGTGTCCTTGCCGCCGTGACAGCCGCCCTGGGCGGCCGCCTGCAGCTCGGCCTGCGCCTCGGGGGTCTGCGGGGTATCGGTATGGCTCTCGCTCATCACACCCTCCCCTCAGACCTGCTCATAGACCACTTCCAGCGACTCCCGCTCGGGGACCTTGCCGCCGCACATGTCTTCCATTGTCGCCGGCTCGAGCACGACGTCGCGACCCACCTCGTCGCTCTTGAACAGGTTGAGAAGCTGCTCGTGCTCCAGCGGCGCGGGCATGACCGGCGGCGCATCCGCCGCATGGCGGCCCAGTTCCTCGAACAGGCCGCCCCAGGGACCGCCCGGATAGCCGATGATGTCGTAGTTCGCCGACTTCCGGCGGATGTCGTCGTCCGCCGGGATCGAGGCGAGCGTGGGAATGCCCACTTCCTGCGCGAAGCGCTGCGCCTCGCCGGTGCCGTCGTCCTTGTTCACCACCAGCCCGGCGACGCCGACATTGCCACCCATGCGGCGGAAGTAGTCCACCGCGGAGCAGACGTTGTTGGCGACGTAGAGGGACTGCAGATCGTTCGCGCCGACGACGATCACCTTCTGGCACATGTCGCGCGCAATGGGCAGGCCGAAGCCGCCGCAAACGACATCGCCCAGGAAATCAAGCAGGACGTAGTCGAAGCCCCAGTCGTGGAAGCCCAGCTTCTCCAGGATCTCGAAGCCGTGGATGATCCCGCGGCCGCCGCAGCCGCGGCCGACCTCGGGGCCGCCCAGCTCCATGGCGAAGACGCCGTCGCGCTTGAAGCAGACGTCCTCGATCTGGACGCTCTCGCCCGCGGCCTTCTTCTTCGACGAGGTGTCGATGATGGTGGGCGTGCTGCGCCCGCCGAAGAGCAGCGACGTGGTATCGCTCTTGGGATCGCAGCCGATGAGCAGCACGCGCTTGCCTTGCTGCGCCATCATGTAGGACAGGTTGGCCAGGGTGAAGCTCTTGCCGATCCCACCCTTGCCGTAGATCGCGATGACCTGGGTCTCGCGCCCGGCCGTTTCTTGCTCGACGGCCTCCGTCTGCTCGCGGTCAGCGGATGTCATTGCTCGCCTCTCCAATCCAGGATCATTTTTAGGCAGGCGGAATCGCCGAAGGCCGTGCGATAGGCCCCGTCGGCATCCGTCGCGGCTCGACGGTGCGTGATCAGCCCGTCGAGGGAAAGCGCGCCACGCTCTGCCATGCGCGTGACAGCCTGCAGGTCCGCGTCGCGCCACTCGGCGGCGATCCGGATCCGTGCCTCGCGAATGAACGCAGGTGGAAAGTCGAACGACGGCCGCTCGCTGTAGAACCCGGCGAGCACGACCTCGCCGCCGTAGGCGAGGCGCCCGATCAGCTCGTCCAGCAGATCGGCCCGGCCGCTGACGTCGTAGATCGCGCGGTAATCGCGGCGATCGTCCTGATCCGGCGCGATCACGGGATAGCCGTCCCGGGCGTCCTGACGCACCGGATCGGTCTCCCAGACCGTCGGCGCCGGCGCACCCATTGCAAGCGTCAACCGCGCCAGCAGCCGCCCCAGGACGCCGTGACCGACGATGAGATCGGGAAGCGCCGCATCCTCGGCCGCGAGCGCGTGGTACGCCGTCGCGGCCAGTGCCATGAGCACGCCGTTCGGCCCGATCTCGGGATCGAGCCGCGTCAGCCGGGACTCCGGCACCACGACCCGCGAGGCCGCGCCGCCGAACAGGCCGCGCACCTCGCCAAAGCAACGCGCGCCGGGCACGAACACGCAGTCCCCCTTGGCCAGGGTGCTGTCCGGCCCGGCCTCGGCGACGAACCCGAGGGACTCGTAGCCGGGCACCAGCGGATACCCCATACCCGGGAAGGACGGCATCGCGCCCGTCCAGAGCAGCTTCTCGGTACCGGTGCTGATGCCACTCCAGGCAATATCCACCACGACGTCACCCGCCTGCGGCGGCGTCAGCGCCAGCCGGCTCAATGCGAGCCGCTCCGGCTGCTCCATGACGACGGCGGTGGCCTCAAGTTCGGACATCAGCGGTAAGCCTTCGCGTCCATCTGGTCTGACAAGACTGGTCGTAAGTGTAGCCTGACACACAGCGATGTCAATAACACCTTACAGACCGTCGCGTCGTCCTGACGTGACACCCCTAAATCACAGATTCGCGTTTTGCCGACATGACACGGGTCAAAAACGGCTGCCGCGTGGGATGTTCCTGGACGGCCGAAAAACCTGCCTGACCCAGCAGTTCGGCGTTGCGCGCCGGGGACCGCGGCCGCCCGCGCCCCATCGCCAGCAGATAGAAGCCGAAATAGGCGTCCCCCACCGGCTCGGCGTCGCGCGTCTCGGCCATGGGCTCCGCCACGACCACCGTCCCGCCGTCGGGCAGCGCCGCATGCACGGCCTTCAGGATCGCCAGGACATGCGTGTCGTCGTGGTCGTGCAGGATGCGAACGAGGGTCACGACGTCCGCCCCCTGGGGCAGCGGGTCCGCGAACATGTCGCCCGAGAAGATGGACACGCGCGCGTCCAGCCCCGCCGACTCGAAACGCGTCCGGGCGTGCGGCACCACGCCGGGCAGGTCGAACAGCCACAGCGTCAGATTCGGCGCCGATTCGGCCACCGCCGTCAGGAACCGGCCGTCGCCCCCGCCCACGTCCAGCAGGCAAGTGTGTTTCCGGAACGGGTAGGCATCCAGCACCTCCGCGGCGATCATCGGCTGCGACTGCGCCATGAGCGCGGAATACGGCGCGGCTGCGTCGGCCGTGACCGCCTTCGGGTCCGCCGCCCCGGCATAGGGCCAATAGGCCGAAAGCGCCGTATCGGCCCGCTCGCCGCGGAGCAGCGCCACCGGATCGGCGAGGTCGGCGTAGAGCCGGTCGTGGTGCGCAACCATCGCGGCGATTCCGGGATTGCCCAGGACCACGGCGCCCATCGGCCCCAAGCCGTAGCGACCGCCCGCGCGCGCCTCCACGAGGTCGAGCGCCGCCGCCGCGCGCAGAAGCCGGTCGGTAGCGTCAAGCGAGAGTGACAGCCGCGGCGCCAGTTCGTCCGGTGTCTGCGCCCCTTCGTTCAGGATCTGGAAAAGCTGCAGGCGCACGCACGCGAACAGGACCTGCGCATAGACAAAGCCGGCGCACAGGTCGAACAGCGCCCGCGACCGGCGCCGCGCCACCCGGCGGGTGAGCGGAAAGCCGGCCGCCCAGCGCTGGAAACGGGGACTCGCGAGAAGGCGATTGCGCCAGCGCGCCCATGCGTCGCGCCAGCGGGCGGCCGCCGGTGCGGCCGTCTTCGAGGGCGTCGCGCCCGCCTCGGCCCGTTCCGTCACCACGGACCCTCAGGCGACGGCGCGCGCCGGTTCCTTGGGCATGAAACGCTTGGTCTCGGCGCGGATCTGCGTCTTCAGCTCCGCTTGCCCAGGGCACGCCGGAATGGATTCGATGGCGCCCTCGACCAGCGACTCCAGATGTTTCTTCGCCCCGTCGAGGCCGTACTGGCGCACCGCGCTGGGCCGGTCGTTCGCCGCGTCCTGCCCCGTCGGCTTGCCCAGCTCTTCGGCGTCCGAGAGCACATCGCGCAGATCGTCGGCGACCTGGTAGGCCTCGCCGAGTTTCGCGCCCAGGGTGCGCCACGGCGCCGAGTCCACGCCCGCGGCCACGGCCCCGGCGACGGACGCAGCGGCAAAGAGCGAGCCCGTCTTGGCCTGCTCGTAGCGGTCCAGATTGACGCGGTCCTCGCACTCCCAGGCCTGCCCGGCCACAATGCCGCCGGGAAGGCCGACCGACTTGGCCACGGTGCCGAGCAGCAGGGGCAGCCGCTCGGGAGCATCCGTGGCGGCCCGCCCCAGGGTGTCGAAGGCGGTCACGATCAGCGCGTCACCGGCAAGCACCGCCAGGCGCTCGCCGTAGGCGACGTGCACCGCCGGCTTGCCGCGACGCGTTGCGGCATTGTCGAAGCAGGGGAGGTCGTCGTGGATGAGCGACGCACAGTGCAGCAGCTCGATGGCCGAGGCCGCCGCATCCGCCGCCACCGGCGCGCTGTCGCCGCACGCCTGGGAAACCGCCAGGGTCAGCCGGGGCCGGATACGCCCGCCGGCGGGGAACACGGCATAGCGCATGGCCTCGCCCAGGCCCGGCGGGCACGGCTGGTGATCGGCCTCGGCCAGGGCGACCGTCAGGGCGTTCTCGATCCGCATCATGTCGTTCATTTCCGGCCTCCCCGGCTTCGCTGTCGCGGGTGGTGTCAAGGTTTTTGGTCACGCCATGCTGTCATGTATGCTAGACATCACACCGCAAAGGGTCAACGCCCGACGACACGGGAGGTACCGTGAGCAACCGCAAACGCGATTCGGCCGGCAATCCCCGCGTGCCCGCGCACGCGGTCGTCATCGGCGCCGGTGCTGCCGGGCTGGCGGCGGCGTTGCGCCTGATCGCCGCGGGTGTGGCGGTCACCGTCGTGGAAAAGGCCGATCAGCCGGGGGGCAAGATGCGCCGGGTCGACGCCGGGGGCGCGCCCGTGGATGCCGGCCCGACAGTGTTCACCATGCGCGAGGTCTTCGAGGAGATCTTCGCCGAGGCGGGGACTGAGCTGACCCACCATGTCGGGCTGCGCCATGCGGACGTGCTCGCCCGGCATCGCTGGGACGCCGGCGGTGAGCTGGATCTGTTCGCCGAGCACGACAAGTCGGTGGACGCCATCGCCAGCTTCGCGGGGCCGGCGGAAGCCAAGCGCTATGGCCAGTTCTGCCGCGACGCCCAGCACATCTTCGACACCCTGGAGCGCCCCTTCCTGCGCCAGCCCTACGCCACGCCGACGAGCCTCATGCGCGCCACGGGCACGCGCGACCTTATGGGGATCAAGCCGTTCAGCCGGCTGTGGGACGCGCTGGGCAAGTACTTCCACGACGAACGGCTGCGCCAGCTCTTCGGCCGCTATGCCACGTACTGCGGCTCCTCGCCCTACCGCGCCCCGGCGACGCTCATGCTGGTGGCGCATGTGGAGCAAAGCGGCGTCTGGCTGGTTGACGGCGGCATGCACCGGCTCGCCGCGGCCATGGCCGAACTTGCTCAGGCGCGGGGTGCGGCGTTCCGCTACCGGACCAAGGTCGATGAAATCCTGGTGGAGAAGGGGCGCGCCGCCGGCGTGCGCCTGGACACCGGGGAGACCCTCGCGGCGGACTATGTGGTGACGAACAGCGACGCGGCCGCCCTCTCCAGCGGCAAGCTGGGGCGCGGGGCCAGCCGCGCCGTGCCCGCGACGCCGCGCGACGAGCGCTCGCTCTCGGCGCTCACCTTCACCACGCAGGCGTACTGCGCGGGCATGCCGCTGACCCGGCACAACGTGTTCTTCTGCCGCGACTATCCGGCCGAGTTCACGGACATCTTCAAGCACCGCCGGCTGCCGCGCGAGCCGACCGTCTACATCTGCGCCCAGGATCGCGACGACTCCGGGCCATCCGACGGCGCGAGCGCGGAGCGCCTGCTGTTCATCATCAACGCCCCGCCCGACGGCGATATCCGCGCCTTCGAGCAAGCGGAGATCGAGACATGCAAGGAAAGCGTCTTTGCCCTCTTGGACCGCTGCGGCCTGGACTGCCGGCCGGAGCCGACGACCTTCAAGGCGACCACGCCCGCGGACTTCGACCGGATGTTCCCGGGAACGGGCGGCGCCCTCTACGGCCGCGCATCCCATGGCTGGCGGGCATCGTTCCAGCGGCCGGGGGTGAAGACCCGGCTGCCGGGATTGTATCTGGCGAGCGGCAGCGCGCATCCGGGACCGGGGGTGCCCATGGCGGCCCTGTCGGGCCGGCTGGCGGCGCACGCGCTGCTTCGGGACCTGGATTCGCGCGCCCGGTCCCGCACGACGGCTATGCGTGGTGGTACGTCGACGCGCTGAGCGACGACGGCGCGTACGGCCTGACCATCATCGCCTTCGTGGGCAGCGTGTTCTCTCCCTACTATGCCTGGGCGCGCGGCCGGGGCCCCGCGGACCCGACCAACTATTGCTCGGTCAATGTCGCCCTCTACGGCAAGCGCGGCAGTCGCTGGGCCATGACCGAGCGCGGCCGGGCGCGCCTGCACCGCGATGCGACGACCTTCGCCGTGGGCCCCAGCGCGCTGACCTGGGACGGCGACGGCCTGACCATCGACCTGAACGAAATCGCCGCCCCGATCCCGCAGCGCGTGCGCGGACGTATCCGGGTGCATCCCGAGGTGCGCACCGGCGAGCCCTTCACCATCGATGCCGGCGGGGCGCATTTCTGGTGGCCCATTGCGCCGCGCGCCCGGGTCGAGGTGGCCATGGATCGGCCCGGTCTGCGCTGGACCGGCACCGGGTACCTGGACAGCAACTGGGGCGACGAGTCGCTCGAATCCGGCTTTCGCACCTGGACGTGGTCGCGGGCCGCGCTGGGCGACGGGGCCGTGGTGCTCTACGACACGATCCGCGCGGACGGCAGCGAATCCAGCCTGGCCCTGCGCTTTCACCGCGACGGCACGGCCGAGGCCTTCGATCCGCCGCCGCACGCGCCCCTGGCGACCACGCGCACCTGGCGCGTGCCCCGCCACACCCGCGGCGAGCCGGGTGCCGCGGCGACGGTAACGCAGACGCTGGAGGACACGCCGTTCTACGCCCGCTCGGTGGTGCGCACGCAGGTCCTGGGCACGCCGGTGACGGCGGTGCACGAGAGCCTATCGCTCACCCGCTTTTGCCTGCCCATCGTCCGGCTCATGCTCCCCTTCCGCATGCCGCGGCGGCCGGGCTGAACGCACCCAGTCCCAGCCGCCCTTGCCCACACCCTGGCGGTCGAGTTGCCGGATCTGCCACAGGCCGAAGCCGAGCAGCAGGCCGAACACCATCACCATCTTGATCAGGACGAACAGGCCGAGGGACATGCCCGAAGGATAGCACATGCGTCCGCCGGCCGCGATCGGGCATTCACGGCCGGCGCGTCATGCGCATCTCCCGGGCAAGATGCGATCAGGTTGAGCCACCTGATCGCTGAATCTTGCTACATTTTCATAGCATAAAGTGCGATTGAGCGATCCATTCGGATCGCATCGCACGCTAGCGTTTCCCGGGATCCGACGACGTCCGGCCGGTCCAGGCCACCGAACCGAATTCTACTCGGCGGCCTCCTGCGGGCGCTGGCGGGCTTCCAGCTTGAGGAAGAGGTCGCACACCCAGGCCGCGCCTTCGGCGGGCAGGCTCGCCCCGCCGGCGAGCGGCGGCGCGGCGCGCACGGCGTCCACCAGGAAGCTCGTCTCGGGCAGCGCCGGGGTCTGCATGGTCGCCTCATCGGAATCGGGGCCGAACCCGATCTGCGCCATATACGCCAGTTTCTTCCGGCCGGGCACCACGGCGCGGTGGTTCACCGAGTCGAGGCCCTGGCGCGCGAGCTGGTGGCCGATCCCCTGGTACAGCCGGCTCGCCGCCGTGATGCCGGGGCGGCAGCGTGCCGGAAGCGCCGCGATGCCGGCGTCGGCACGGGCATACAATTCGTCCGCCGCATCCAGCAGGCGCCCGATCACGGCGCCCAGCTCGGGCGTGAAGCGCGGGTTCGCCAGGAAGGAGTCGGGGTCGATGCCCGCTTCGCGCAGCCACGCCTGCGGCAGGTAGAGACGCCCGTTACGCGCGTCCTCGCCGACGTCGCGCGCGACGTTGGTGAGCTGCATCGCCACGCCCAGATCGCACGCGCGCGCGGCCACGTTGGGCTGGCGCACGCCCATGAGCATCGCCATCATCGCGCCCACGGTGCCCGCAACGCGCGCGGCGTAGGCGCGCAGCTCGGAAAGGGTGTCGTACCGCGTGCCCGCGCGGTCCCAGGCGAAGCCTTCGAGCAGCGCAGCCGGCAGGCGATACGGGATGGCGTACCGCGTCACCACGTCGGCGAACGCGCGATCCGCGGCGATATCCAGCGGCCGGCCCGCGTAGATGCGGTCCAGGCGCGCGTACAGCTCGTTCAGCGCCTCCGGCCCGGCATCGGCATCGTCCACGACGTCGTCGGCGAGGCGGCAAAAGGAATACAGCGCCAGCGCGGGCTCGCGCACGCGCGAGGGCAGCACCAGCGAGGCGGTGAAGAAGCTGCGCGAACCGGTGCGGATCATGCGGCGGCAGGCCGCCCGGTCGTCCGGACTGGCCAGGGGCGGCGCCGTGTCGCCCAGGATTGCGGTCATGGCCATGGTGTTCTTGCCCCCAGTCGTCGATCCCGTTGTTGTGCCACGCCGCTCCGGCGAGCCGTCATGCGGCGTGACCCAGTTGGTGGCTGCGCCCCGTGTCCGAGATGATCTCGGCCACGGCGCCCGCGTCCTCTTCGTGCGCCAAATGCCCCAACCCGGGCAGGGTTACCAAGCGCGTACCCGGGCACAGCGTTCCCGCCCGCGTGGAATCGCTCGGCGGCACCGTGGTGTCGTTTTCCCCGACAACGAGCACGAGGTCGGTATCCAGCCGCGGCAATTCCCGCAGCAGCGGCGTCAAGTCCCAGCGCGCCATCATCCCCAGCGCGGAGGCGGCATGGCGCGGCCGTTTGAACAAACGATGATAAAGATCGATGGTGTGCTCGTCCACGTGCGACCCCGTACCCGTGAGCAGGCGCTCCGCCATCCGCCGGTCGCGCGCGTTCCAGGCGAAAATGCGCGGCACGATGTCCCAACACGCCATGAACTGGGCGATCGGCTTGAACCACATGCCCACCAGGCCCCGCATGGGCATGAGCGCGCCATTGAGGCTGACCACAGCCACCGGATCGATGGCGTGATCCAGGGCCATGCGCAGCGCCACCGGCGCGCCCGCGGAGTGTCCCACGGCGATCGCCGGGCGCACGTCGAGCGCCTTGAGCAGCGCGCTCACGGCGCGCGCCATGCCCGGAAGGGAGAGCATCTCGTTCGGCGGCTTGCCGGTGAAGCCGTGCCCGGGCAGGTCCGGCGCCACCACGGTGAACTGGCGCGCCAGGATGGGCGCCAGATCGCGCCAGGAATGCGTTGCTGCGCCCGTGCCGTGGAGGAGCAGCACCGCGGGCCCCTGCCCCATGACCTGGACGTGCCACGTGATGCCCGCGGCCTCGACGAAGCGGCTCGCGGCGCGGTTGGGCCAATCGGCGCCGTCCGTGTTCCAGTCCGGTGCATCATTCATACCGGCAACCTCGCGCTGACCGGGCGTGACGGCAAGACCGCCAGCCCGGAATGTCACGCCGCGGTCTTCGTTTCCTGGCCGCGCGATGCGCGCACCGCGTTGGAAAGCGCGGTCGCGTCCGCCTGCGGCAGCGGCACGTACTTCGCGCCCATCTCGGCGGCGAGCTCACGCGCCGCCGGGCGCGGGCGCGGCGAGTTGTCGAACAGGAGCGTGCTCACCCCGGCCGCGCGTACGCGACGCGCAGATACCAGGGCGTCCTGGTGCGCGCGCTCGCGATTGCCCTCGCCGTCGCGCGCGACGTTGGCACGCCCGTCGGTGAGCAGCACGATCGTGGGCGTATCGCCCCGGCGCAGCGCACCCTCCGCCAGCGCCATCGCGGCGTCGATGCCCGCCGCCATGGGCGTGCCGCCGCCGCCGGGCAGCTCGGCCAGGCTGCGCTTGGCCTGGGTGAGCGAGCGCGTGGGTGGCAGCAGCGTCTGCGCGCTCGTCCCGCGGAACGCGACCAACGCGACGCGATCCCGTCGGACGTAACAATCGCCCAGCAGCAGCTCGACCGCACCCTTGGTCTCCGCCAGTCGATTCAGTGCCGCCGAACCGGACGCATCCACGGCGAAAATGGTGGTGGTTTCGCTGCGGTGCTTGGTGCGCACCACGCGGAAGTCCTCGGGGCGCACCTGAACACGGCCCTGGGCGCCGTCCGACCCGACGGTGCGTCCGCGCAGCGGCTGCCACGGCGCCGCGGCCTGGAGCGTTGCGACCACATCCAGGCGCGCGCCCTGCTGCGGCCGGCCGCGACGCACACCCACCTGGCGGCCGCGGTCCTGAGCCGTGTTCGTCGATCCCGAGCGGCCCACGGAGCCGCCCTTGCCCGTCGCGCCCTCGCGCAGCGCCTGGAGCTGGCCGGGGGTGAGCGCCGCCTGCACAGCCGCCAGGACGATTTCCGCCATGGCCGGATCGGATTCCTCGGAAGGCGCGTCCTCGCCCTCGTCGTCCTGGGACTCCTGCTGCTCCGGCTGTTCCTCGTGTTCGCCCTGGTCCTCCTGGGGCTCGGGCTCGTCGGGCTGTTGCTCCTGGTCCTGCGCGTCTTGTTGCTCGTCTTCGCCCTCGGCTTCCTGTTCCTCCTGGGGATCGGCGGGTGGCAGGCTGGTCGCGCGCGGGGTCAGGACGAGGCGGCCGGCGACGGCCGCATCCTGCTCGCCCACCTGATCGCGACCCGAAAGCGCGGCGTGCGCGCGCGCGACGCGCAGCGCCAGATAGGGAACGCGAAGCGACCACACGCCCACGGACAGCGCCGCCGCGTTGAGGGCCTCGACGATGCTGTCCGGCGTCTCCACATACGGCAG
>CAJXKW010000033.1 GCA_913055855.1 uncultured Limimonas sp.
CTACGACGACGCAGAGGACCGCCGCAGCAGAGACGAAGAGTAGATCTGGACCGGCTCAGACGGTGTTACGCCTCGACAGCCAGACGAAGACCGGAGTCGCGACGACGGCTATCGCTATCTCGCTGCCTCCCGCGAGCTGCAGGCATCCGCAGAAGCACGCGTGACAAGAGAGCTTGCTGAAGAAGGGCTCGACGGAAATGAACTCTCAAGCAAGGAGCGAACCCACAAGTTTCTAGTCAAAGCCGCTGGTCGCAACCTTTATCACGTTGAGCGGTGGCGGCAGATTGAAGGCGTTCTTGGCTACTTCAGAAACGATGTTCACCGCGCTTTGCGCACGAATGTGCCGAAACACGTTTGGACCGAGCGGGACCGGCGCGCCCGGCCCCGCCCCGTCTCGGCGTCAGTGGTAGCCCTCACCGGGCTGCACCTTGCCCCGGAACACCCAGTAGCAATAGCCGGTATACGCCAAGATCACGGGAAGCAGCACCACGACGCCCACGAGCATCACGATCAGCGAGGATTGGGCCGACGCACCCTGCCAAACCGTGATCTGGTGCGGCACCACATAGGGATACAGGCTGATTCCCAGCCCCAGGTAGCTGAGCAGGAAGGCCACGATGGACAGCGCGAAGGGCTGCACCTCGCGCCGCTGCTGTAGACTCCGCCAGAGCTGAATCACCACCAACCCCGTGACCAGCGGCACCGGCGCCAGCAGCACGATGTTGGGCCAGGAGAACCACCGCGCCTCGATTCCCGGATCGAGGAAGGGCGTCCAGATGCTCACCACGGCCAGGCCGAAGACGACGGCGGCGAGCAGGTACTCCGCCCAGGCGTAGGCGCGTTCCTGGTACTCGCCGTCGCTTTTGAGAATCAGCCATGTCGCGCCGAGAAGCGCGTAGCCCGCCATGAGGGCAACCCCGCACAGCAAGGCGAATGGCGTCAGCCAATCGAACATCCCGCCCGCGTAGATGGCCGTGGTGAAGCGTTGCGACGCTTCGGAGGTGATCGTCACCTCGAAGCCCTGAATGAACGAGCCCAGGGCGATTCCCTGCATCAGCGTCGCCACGGCGGAGCCGCCGGCGAAGGCCGCGTTCCACCACCCCTTGTTCTCGTCCGCGGCTTTGAAGCGGAACTCGAACGAAACGCCGCGAAAAATCAGCCCCAGCAGCATCAGAATGATGGGCAGATACAACGCCGGGAGAATCGTCGCGTAGGCGACCGGAAAGGCGGCGAGCAAGCCGCCGCCCCCCAGGACCAGCCACGTCTCGTTCCCGTCCCAGACGGGCGCCACGCTGTTCATCATCACGTCGCGGTGGCGCTCGTCGCGGGCGAACGGAAACAGCAGGCCGATGCCCAAGTCGAAGCCGTCCATGATGACGTACATCAGCACGCCGACGGCGATGACCACCGACCAAATCGCGGGAAGCCAGAACTCCATCATCGTCGAAGCCTCCTTATTCAGCCGGGGCCGCGTCGCCGCCGGCGGCGGACAGCGGCCGCTTGGGATGCCCGCCGTGTTCGGGCTGCTGGTCCGCCTGCGGGCCGCGCACGGCCAAGCGGATCATGTAGAACATCCCCGCGCCGAAGATGATCGCGTAGACCAGCCCGAAAGCCACCAGCGTCGTCATCACCGACCCGCCGGTCAGCGAGGGCGTCACGCCGTCCGCCGTGCGCATCACGCCGTACACGATGTAGGGCTGACGCCCGACCTCGGTGACGATCCAGCCGGTGAGCACGGCGATGAAGCCGAGCGGCATGGCCAAGCTTTGCGCCCGCAGGAATTTGCGGCTCTGGAAAAGCCGCCCGCGCCAGAGCAGATAGGCGCCAAACAGCCCGAGCCCGATCATCGCGAATCCGATCGCCACCATCACGCGGAAGGAGTAGAACACCAGCGGAACGTACGGCTGATCCTTGGGCGCCCACTCCTCCAGACCCGTGACTTCACCATCCCAGGAGTGCTTGAGGATCATCGAGCCCAGCTTGGGGATGGCCACTTCGTAGTGGTTCGTCTGCTCTTCCTGGTCGGGGATCGCGAACAGGATCAGCGGCGCGCCTTGCTTGGTTTCCCAGTGGCCTTCCATCGCGGCCACCTTGCGCGGCTGATGCTCCTGGGTGTTCAGCCCGTGCAAGTCGCCCACGATCAGCTGCGCCGGCGCCATCACCGCCAACAGCCCGACCGCCATCGCGCTCATCACGCGCCCGTGGCGCACGCTCTTGCCGCGCAGCACGTACCACGCGCCCACACCGCCGATGATCAGCGCGGTGGACAGGAAAGCCGCGAACAGCATGTGCACGAAGCGGTACGGGAACGACGGGTTGAAGACGATGGACAACCAGTCTTGCGGGTAGAACACGCCGTTTTGCAGCTCAAACCCGGCGGGCGTCTGCATCCACGAGTTCGCCGAGAGAATCCAGAACGCCGACACCGAGGTTCCGAGGGCGACCAGGATGGTCGAGGCGAAGTGCACCCAGCGCGGCACGCGGTTCCAGCCGAAGAGCATGATTCCCAGGAAGGACGCCTCCAGGAAAAAGGCGGTCAGCACCTCGTACGCCAGCAACGGGCCGATAACCGGCGAGGCCGCGTTGGAGAACACGGACCAGTTGGTGCCGAACGAATAGGACATCACGATTCCGGAAACCACGCCGAGCCCAAAGGAAACGGCGAAAATCTTGCTCCAGAACCTGGCGAGTTCGTAGTAAACGTCACGCCCGGTCTTGAGCCACAGCCCCTCGACCACGGCGAGCCACGCGGACAACCCGATCGTGAACGCCGGAAAGAGAATGTGGAATGAGACCGAGAACGCGAATTGGATGCGCGAGAGCAGCAGCGGATCCATCACCTGGCCTCCTTGTGTCGGGCCTGGACTTGGCCGGGCCCCGTTCCGCGCACGATATGGGCACCACACCGCGCACACGAAACGGCGGCGCGCGCGACGGCTGGTCGCGGCGCGCACCCGGCCTCTCCGGCCACACGCGCATCCTGACGCGCGCGCCTCTGGGCGCTTTGATTTGGCTCAAACGTCGGTGTGACGCGACGGCGCGTCGCGAGGTGGTGCGCCCAGGAGGACTTGAACCTCCAACCGCGGGATTAGAAGTCCCGTGCTCTATCCTGTTGAGCTATGGGCGCAACAAAATCAGTGGGTCCACATCAGCAAGCGGCCGTACGCGAAGTTGTCGCCGTACCACTTGTTTTTGACCGTACGGCGATGAGCGGGCTCCACGGAATACATATAGCCTTCGCGCTCGCAATGGCGGACGGCGTCTTCCTTCGTGGGGAAGAAGAGCCGGACCTGCGTTTGTGTGTCGCGGCTCGCCGTCCAGCCCATCAAAGGCTCCAACTCGCGCTTGCCTTCCGGCTCGAACTCCAGCACCCACTTGTCGGTGTTGGCCTTGCCCGATTGGTTGGCGTGCTTGGGAAGCTGGTAGATGCGCGCCTGCATGCAGCTCGCTCCCTCAATGCCGGCGGTGCCCGGCGGCGGGTGGTCGGGGCGGTGAGATTCGAACTCACGGCCTCCCGCTCCCAAAGCGGGTGCTCTGCCAAGCTGAGCTACGCCCCGTGGCAAGCGCAGTATAGGAATCGCCGCCCGGCCCGCAAACCGTCGTGCGGCGATCTTGCGGCGGCCGGGCGCGGCCCGCAACCTGTGCCGTATGACCCGCACATCCATCGGCCTCGATCCCGAACTGAGTGCGTATCTCCACGCCGTCACCGTCCGCGAGACGGACGCGCTCGCGCGGCTGCGCCGGGCGACGGCGGAACGCGACGACGCGTTCATGCAGATCGCGCCCGAGCAAGGCCAGGCGATGGCGCTGTTTCTGCGCCTCATGGGCGCGCGGCGCGTGATCGAGATCGGCACGTTTACGGGTTATTCGGCCCTGTGGATGGCCCACGCCCTGCCTCCGGACGGTGAGCTGATCACCTGCGACCGCGAGGCGGATCGGGAGTCCGTCGCCCGCCCCTATTGGGAGGCGGACGGCCTCGGCGAGCGAATCGCCTTCCGCGCCGGTGACGGCTTGGCCGTGCTGGACGCGCTGCACACCGAACGTGGCGGTGAAAGCTTCGACGCGGTGTTCATCGACGCCGACAAGGAATCGTACGCCGCGTACCACGAAAAAGCGCTGGCGCTGATTCGCCCCGGCGGCCTCATCATGCTGGACAACACGCTGTGGAGCGGGGAGGTCACGGCCGAATCTCCCACGAGCGCGGCGACCCGCGCGCTTCAAGCGATCAACCTTTCTGTCGCCCAGGACGACCGGGTGGATCAAGCGCTGACCCCGATCGGCGATGGGCTGACGCTGATCCGCAAGCGTTAATCGAAAACGGGGTGGCGGACCTCGGCACCCGGTTCGAGGTCGAGGCGCTCGGCCGTGCCGCCGGCGACCTCCAGCACGGCACGAACCGGCTCGCCAGAGGGGATGCTTTTCGTCGACTCCGGCTCGGCTCGCTCGACGATGCGCACGACCTCGCCGCCGGCGTCGAGAAACAGCATGTCCAGCGGGATCTTGGTGTTCTTCATCCACATCGTGACGTGGCGAACGTCAGGATAGATGAAGAGCATGCCGTGATCTTGCGCGAGCGAGCGGCGATACATCAGGCCCCACTCGATCTGCTCGCGCGTGCGGGCCAATTCCACCGTGAACGCGTGCTCGTCACCGTCCTCGGTAACCAACGAAATGCTGCCGGTGGGAAACGACGGCGCCCCCTGGCCGGCCGCGCTCACCGCGAGCGTGAGACCGAGCACCATCCCCAGAAGCCAACGTCCCACGATCGCCTCCCGCATACCCGCGTCCCGCTCGGCCCGTCACATGGGGCGCGGGCGCGCGTGCGGCGAGTCCTCAGCCGCCGTCCGGCCCGCGCTCGTGCGCGCGCAACCGGTGGGAGCTGCCCTCGTACTTCCCCGCTAGGTCGTCCAGCCGGGTGCCCGACCACCGGGCCACGCCGGAGATGTAGGCAGCCCGGCCCAAGAGGTGCGCGGCCACCGGAGCCGTGATGATCAGAAACAGCACCGCCGCCAAGGCCCGCAAAACAACGCTGGGCTCACCCGACTGCACGGCCACGCCGATGAGCATCAGCCCGGCGCCGAGCGTGCCCGCCTTGGTCGCCGCGTGCATGCGCACGAAGACGTCGGGCATGCGCACGATCCCCAGGGCCGCGCTGAACACCAGCCCGGCACCGACCACGACGCACGCCGCCGCGATGACCTCAACCACCGTGGTCATGCCGGCCCCCCTCCGTGCCGCGCACCTCGGCGACATCGCTGCCGTGGCGCAGTTCACCGCCCCGGCGCTCGATCAGCCGGGCGAAAAACACCGTCGCCAAAAACGCCACCAGCCCCAACGCGATGGCGATTTCCAAAAACACCGGATTGTTGGTGGCGATCACGCGCAGCGCCACGAACCCCATCGCCAGGATCGCGAGAAGATCGAGGGCCACCACGCGATCCGCCAAGCTCGGCCCGCGCACCAGCCGCACGAAGATCAGCACCAAGGCGGCGACGATGAGCACCGAGGCCACCGCAACCGCCACGCCCAGGATTCCCGCCGCCTCGAACGTCATTGCGTGGCCTCGCGAATGCGCGTTTCGAACGTGCGCTTCAGGTCGCGCTTTTGCGCGTCGGCGTCGCCTTCCAACGCCATCGCGTGGACGTAGAGCGTGCGCCGGTCGTCGGAAACGTCCAAGCTCAAGGTCCCCGGGGTGAGCGAGATCAGGTTGGCGAACAGCATGACCTCGACGTCGTCGCGCACGTCCAGCGGCACCGCGATGATCCCGGAGCGGAACGGGAGCCCCGGCGTGTAGACAAGCCGCAGAACGCTCAAGGTGGATTCCACCAGCTCGTACAAAAACGTGCCGACCAGCCGCACGATGGCGCCGAAGTGCCCAAAATACCGCGTCTCGCCCCAAAGCTGCCGGGGAACCCACAATGCCACCCACGCCAGCACATAGCCAATAATCAGGTTGATCAGGCTGAACGCGCCCGTCACCAGCACCCAAACCAGCGTCAGGACGACGTGCAGAACGTAGAGCCGGATCGGCGGACCGGGGGGCCGCGCCGGCTCGGTGTCACGGTCGCTGGCGGCCATCCCTCACCTCCTCCGGCTCACTTCGGGTGGCCCAACACGGTAACCACGTAGTCTGTCGGCGACATGAGTTCCGCGGCCGAGGAATCGGCGATGCGCACCACGGGCTGGGCCGCCACACCGATCACCAAGGTGGCCGCCGTCACGACCGCGAGCGGCACGGCCGAACGGCCCATCGCCGGCGCCCGGTCGCCCGACGGAACACCCGGCGCATCCGCCGGCTGCGGGCGCCAAAAGGCGAGCAGCCACACCCGGGCCATCGCATAGAGCGTCAGCAGCCCGGTCACCAACACGGCCGCGACCAGGATATGGGCCTCGGCGTCCAGTCCGGCGCGGATGAGCAGCACCTTGGGCCAGAATCCGGATAACGGCGGCATGCCCCCCAAGGCCATCGCGGCGATGAAGAACAGCACCGCCAACGCTGGCCGCTCGGCGTACAGCCCGCCGATGCGGTGGAGATCCCCCGTCGCGCGCACGCGCTCGATCACCCCCGCCGCCATGAAGAGCGCCGCCATCACCACGATGTGGTGCACGGTGTAAACCAGCGCGCCCGTCAGCCCCGCCTGGGTGTTCAGCGCCACGCCCGCGAGGATCACCCCGATCCCGCTGATCAGGTTGAACGCCAGCACGCGCCGCACCTCGCGCTGCGCGATCGCGCCCAGCACCCCGGTGAGCATGGTCACGATCGCCAGCACCATGAGCACCGTGCTGGTGAACGCCTCGCCCACGGTGAAGATCAGCGTGAACGTGCGGATCACACCGTACACACCCACCTTGGTGAGCAAGCCGGCGAAGATCGTCGCGGCCGGCGCGCTCGGGGTGTGGTAGCTCGCGGGCAACCAGAACGCCAACGGGAAGAGCGCCGCCTTCATGGCGAACGCGGCGAGGAAGAGCGTCGCCACCACGGTGATCTTCCCGGGGTCGGGATGATCCGCGACCACGCGCGAGAGGTCCGCCATGTTGAGCGTGCCGGTCAGACCGTAGAGCAACGCGATCGCCGCCAACAGCGTGGCGGTGGCGACCAGGTTGAGCACGACGTACTTCATCGCCCCATCGACGCGGCGCCGCCCCCCGCCGAGCGCGGCCAGCCCGAACGAGGCGATGACCATGACCTCGAACCAAACGTAGAGGTTGAAGATATCCCCGGTCAGGAACGCGCCGCCAACGCCCGTGAGCAGGGCGTGGAACATGGGGTGAAACCCCGTGCGCTCGCTCGCCGCGTCCAGCTCGCTCTGGGCGTAAACCGCCACGCCCAGGCCGATCAGCGCGGTGATGAGCACCAGCGCCGCGCTGAGCGTGTCGGCGACCAGCGTGATCCCGTAGGGCGCCGGCCACGCCCCCATCTGCGAGGACACCACGCCGCGCGTGAGCACCGCGTCGAACAGCGCCAGGGCGCCGCCCAACAAAACCAGGACGCCAGTGATGGACACCCACCGTTGGGCCGCCGCCGAGCGCCAGACCATCAAGCACAGCGCGGCCGTCAGCACCGGAACCGCGATGGGCCAAACCAGCAGCCAGGCCATCACGTCTCCCTCTCGGCGGGGTCACGGAAGGTTTCCGGCGAGGGTTGCTGTCCCGCTTCGCCGCTGGGCGGTGTTTGATCGGCGTACGCCGGCTCCGCCTCGCGCATGGCGTCCACGTCGACCGTGCGCATCGTCGCATAGGCGCGGTAGGTGAGAACCAACGCGAACGCGGTCAGGCTGAACCCGATGACGATCGCGGTGAGGATCAGCGCCTGCGGTAACGGGTTCGCCACCGCCTCCGCCGGCACCTTAACCCCGTCGGGGATCAACGGCGGCGCGTTGCGCGTCAGCTCGCCGGCCGTGAACAAAACCAGGTTCACGGCGTTCGACAAGATGGTGATTCCCAGCATGACGCGGACGAGATCGCGCGCCAGGATCAGATAGACGGCGCACGCCGCCAGCACGCCGACGACCAAGGCGAGCACGCTTTCCATCTCAGTCGCGCGCCTCCTCCATCTCCAGCGCGATTCCCGTCACCGCGCCGATGACCACGAGATACACGCCGATATCGAACAACAGCGGCGAGGACAGCGCCACTTTCATCTCCAGGCCGAGCTTGGGGATGTACCACAAGCCGGTCAGGAAGGGCTCGCCCGCGATCAGCGCCAACACCCCGGCAAGCGCGGCGAACAGCAAGCCGCACCCCGCGATCGCCACGGGCGGAAACCGCAACGCCAAGCGCGCCCAGGACGCCCCGAACGCCACCGAATACAGGATGATGGCGGTGGCCGCGATCAGCCCGCCGATGAACCCGCCGCCCGGATCGTTGTGCCCGCGAAACAGGATGTAGACGGAGAACATCAGGATCAGGCTGATCAACAGCCGCGTGGCCGTGTGCAGGATCACCGAGCGCATCACTGGCCTCCCTCGCCGCCACGGGCGCGCTGGCGCGCGATCCCGATAAGCGCCACGGTCGCCAGCCCGGCCACGGTGACCACGAAGATCTCGCCCAGCGTGTCGAGCGCACGGAAGTCAACCAGGATAACATTGACAACGTTGTGGCCGTGCGCCACGGGCACCGACTTGCTGACGAAGTACTCGGCCAGCCCGCGATCCAGCGGCGTCTGCACCACGGCCAACAGTGTCAGCGACACCACCGCGCCGAAGCCGGCGGAAAGCGCCGCGTCGCGCGCCCGGTCGCGGTTGCCCCGGAAGGCCGTAACTTCCAACGGCACTCGCATGAGCACGAGCACCAGGATCACGACCGTCAGCGTCTCCACCATGAACTGGGTGAACGCGACGTCCGGCGCCGAGAACAGCATGAAGATCAGGGCCACGGCATAGCCGACCATGCCCAGCGCGGCGACGGCGGCCAGGCGGCTGCGCACCAGCGTCGTGGTCACCGCGCCGCCGACCATGAGCACCAGCGCCACCCACTCGGTCAGGCGGCCGTCGGGAAGCGCGAACGCGCTCGGCCCGCCACCGCCCACGATCAGCGCCAGCGCCAGCAAGCCCGCGATCGTGGCGATGGAGACGAACAAATAGGTACGCAGATAACCGGTTTGCTGGCGCCGCGTCTGCCACCACGCGAACCGCTCCAAAAGCGCCAGCGCCCCGTCGTACACTTGGTCGGCCGTGGTGCCGATGGCGCGCAGGCCGTCCCCGATGCCCGCGCGAACGCTCGTCCATTTGATGTAGGTGCCGATGCCCAGCGCCAGCGTGATCAGACTGAGCACGAGCGGCCAGGTGATGCCGTGCCACAGGTAGAGCTTGGCGCTCTTCGCCGCGACGGCCTCCCCCATCAGGCTGGCCATCATGGGCGCGGCGACGCCCTTGGCGGTCAGCGGGTACACCACACCCGCGAGCAGGCTCAGCACGCCCAGGGTCAGCGCACCGGCAAACAATGACGGCGGCGCTTCGTGGGGATGCTTGGGCAGCTCGGGCTGCGTGCCGAAGAACGGCCGCACCACGACCACGCCGGCGGCGGCGATGGTCAGCGCGTTGCCCAGCACGGCGGCGACGGTCGCCGGGCCGGCCGCGAGCAGGTCCATGTGCAATGTCGCCTCGTACATCACCTCCTTCGCGATGAAGCCGACGAAGGGGATGATGCCGCTCATGGAGAGGCCACACAGCACGGCGGCCGTGCAGGTGACCGGCATCGCGGACCGGAGCCCGCCGAGCGAGAGCGGATCGCGCGTGCCGGCCTCGTGATCCACCGCGCCGGCGACCATGAACAGCCCGCCCTTGTAGAACGCGTGCGTGATCAGGAAGACGGCGGCGGCTTTGTAGGCCAGCGGCGTGCCCACCCCGATCAGCATGACCAGCGTGCCCAGGCCCGCCACCGTGGAGTACGCGAGCACGAGCTTCAGGTCCGTCTGGCGCAGGGCCAGCACCGCGCCGGTCACCATCGTCGCCGCGCCGAACGCGATCAGCGCGCCCGTCCACAGCGCCGTGCCGCCCAGCGCGGGCGCCAGCCGCGCCAGCAGGTATACCCCGGCCTTCACCATCGTGGAGCTGTGGAGGTAGGCGCTCACCGGCGTGGGCGCCTCCATCGCGTTGGGCAGCCAGAAGTGCAGCGGCACCTGCGCCGACTTGGAGAACGCGCCGAGCAGCACCAGCACCGTCATCGCCGCGTACATCGGGCTTTCGCGCAGGACGTCGCCCGCGGCGTTCAGCTCCGACAGCGCCATGCTGCCGCCGGCCGCGCTCATCAGCAGCAACCCGGCCAGCAGCGCCAGGCCACCCGCGCCGGTCACCACGAGCGCCTGCATGGCCGCGCGGCGTGACGCCCACTCGGTGTGGTTGTAGCCGATGAGCAGGAAGGAAGTGAGGGAGGTCAGCTCCCAGAAGACGAAGAGCGTGATGATGTCGTCGGCCAGCACCACACCCAGCATCGCCGCCATGAAGCTGAGCAGGTAGAGGTAGAAGCGGCCCATCTGCGCGTGGCCGTGCAGATAGGCCCCGGTGTAGATCACCACAAAGGTGCCGATCCCGCTGATCAGCAGGGCGAACAACAGCGCCAGGCCGTCCACGTAGAAGGCCAGCGAAACCCCGACCGCCGGCACCCAGGGCGTCACGAAGCGCAGCGTCTCGCCCGCGGCGACATCGCCGACGAAGCTCAGAAAATACACGAACAGCGCCGCGGGCAGTAGCGCCAGGACCCACGATGCCCGCTCGCCAAGCACGCGCAGAAGCACGGGCGCGAACGCGCCGACCACGAAACCGGAGAGGACTGCGGGCAGCATCATGCGTTCGCACCAGGGGTTCGAACCAGATCAGGCCGGGGCCGCTTCCGGACGGTCGCGGCGAATGGGCGAGCACTCTACGGACCCCATGATGGTGCACGCAAGCGCTTCGCAGGCGCGCGGTTGCCGCCGCGTCCGGCCATGTTTAGACCGGCTGACGCAACCAGCCGGCGCGCAGAGCCGCGGCAGCACACACGGAGGACGCCGCCATGGAATTGACCGGGGAACAGCGCATTGCCGCGCCGCGCGAGCGCGTCTGGGAAGCGCTCAACGACCCTGAGATCCTCAAGCAGTGCATCCCGGGCTGCCAGCACATCGAGAAGAGCGACGAAAACACCTTTTCGGCGAAGGTGAAGGCCAAGGTCGGCCCGGTGAACAGCACCTTCTCGGGCACGGTGACGCTTTCCAACCTCAATCCACCGGAAAGCTACACCATTTCCGGCGAGGGCTCCGGCGGCGCCGCGGGATTCGCCAAGGGTTCCGCGCACGTGGAGCTGGAAGCGGACGGCGACGAGACCATCCTGCGCTACACCGTGGACGCTCAAGTGGGCGGCAAGCTGGCCCAGGTTGGTCAGCGGCTGATCCAATCCACGGCCAACAAGTACGCCAAGCAGTTCTTCGAGGCGTTCACAGAAAAGGTCGGCGCGGACGAGGCGGCGGAAACGGCCGCGGAATCAGCCGACCAGCCGGCGGTGGAAACCGTGAGCGAAGGTGAAGACGTGTCCGGTGCGACCGAGCCGGCCGCAGGAGAAACGGGTGCGGGCTCGGTGCCGAGCGCTGGCGAACCGGCTGACACCGAGGCGACGCACGCGGCAGCGGAAAGCACCGGCGCTCAGCCGACGGCTCCGGACTCCGGCGCAGAGCAGACGCCGGACCGGCGATCCGGGCAGCGCTTCGGCCTGCATCCGAAGGGCTGGATTACCCTCGTCCTTGCCCTCGTCATTCTCTTGCTCGCCATCCTGACGTCCTGACCTCCGCCGCCCAATCCGCCGGTCCGCGCGGTTGACCGGTCTGGCCCGCCAGCCACAGAGTTTCGTACGGGCAGACGGCGGCGCCCGCATAACATACGCACAACCACAAAACGCCCGTTCGCCCGGGCCCGCCGCGCCGGCGGTGTGGGCTCGGCACCGCGAGCGACAGGGAGAGAGCGATGCCCGAGGTTACAATGACCGTGAATGGCGAGCGGGTGACGCGCGACGTCGAGGCGCGCACGCTGCTCACCGATTTCCTGCGCGAGGATCTGGGCCTGACCGGCACGCACGTGGGCTGCGACACCAGCCAGTGCGGCGCCTGCGTGATCCACGTCGACGGCGTCTCCGCCAAGGCGTGCACGATGCTGGCGGTCCAGGCCGATGGCTGCGAGATCACCACGATCGAGGGCCTGGCCAGGAACGGCGAGCTGCACCCCATGCAGGCGGCGTTCAAGGAACACCACGGCCTGCAGTGCGGCTTCTGCACACCCGGCATGGTGATGAGCGCCATCGACCTGGTGAAGCGGGACAGCGATCCGGACGAAGCCACAGTCCGCTCGTGGCTGGAAGGCAACATCTGCCGCTGCACAGGCTATCACAACATCGTGAAGGCCGTTCAGCACGCGGCCCGCGAGATGAGGGGGTGACGCCATGCCGGACGCTGGCACGACCGTCCTGCGCAAGGAAGACAACCGCTTCCTGACCGGGACCGGCCGCTACACCGACGATTTCAACCGCGCCGGTCAGGCCCACGCCGTGTTCGTGCGCGCCGAGCAGCCGCACGCCCGCATCACCGCGATCCACACCGAGGATGCCCGCAATGCACCCGGCGTCCTCGCTGTCTTGACGGGCAAGGACCAGGAAGCCGATGGCGTCGGTTCCCTGCCTTGCGGCTGGGTTGTCACGGACAAGCACGGCCAAGCGAACAAGGCACCGCCGCACCACCCGCTCGCGCGCGACAAGGTGCGCTATGTCGGGGACCACGTGGCCGTCGTCATCGCGCGCAGCTATACCCAGGCCCGCGACGCCGCGGAACTCGTGGAGCTGGAGACGGAATCGCTGGAAGCCAACGTCGATCCCGCGGAGGCGCTGACGGGTGCGCCGACGGTCCACGACGACGCGCCGGACAACCTCTGCTACGACTGGGAGTTGGGCGACACCGCCGCGACGGATCAGGCTTTCCAGACGGCGCACCACGTCGCCAAGATGGAGCTGCGCAACAACCGCTGCATTCCCAACGCCATCGAGCCGCGCGCCTGCCTCGCCGAGTACGATCCCGGCACGGATGAGTACAACCTGACCACGACCAGTCAGAACCCGCATCTGGAGCGGCTCATCCTCTCCGCCTTCGTGCTCGGCATCCCCGAGCACAAGCTGCGTGTGCACTCGCCGGACGTGGGCGGCGGCTTCGGCTCCAAGATCTACGCCTATCCGGAGGAGACGACCTGCGTCTGGGCGTCGAAGAAGCTGGGCGGCACGCCCATCAAGTGGACGGCCCAGCGCGGCGAGAGCTTCGCCGCGGACGCACACGGCCGCGATCATGTCACCCACGCGGAGTTGGCGCTCGACGCCGACGGGCATTTCCTGGGGCTGAAGGTGGACACGATCGCCAACCTCGGCGCGTATCTGTCCAACTTCGCCACCTCGATCCCGACCTATCTCTACGGCACCCTGCTGGCCGGGCAGTACACGACGCCCGCGATCCACTGCAACGTGCGCGGGGTGTTCACCAACACCGCGCCGGTGGACGCCTACCGCGGCGCCGGCCGGCCCGAGGCCACCTACGTGGTCGAGCGCATGGTCGAGCGCGCGGCCCGCGACCTCGGCATGGACCCGGTGGAAATCCGCCGCCGCAACTTCGTGCAACCGGATCAGTTCCCGTATCAGACACCGGTGGCGCTGACCTACGACAGCGGCAACTACGAAAAGGGCATGGATGAAGCCCTGCGCATCATCGACTACGCCAACTTCGATCAGCGCAGGCAGGAGTCCGAGCGGCGCGGCAAGCTGCGCGGCATCGGCTTCTCCGCCTACATCGAGGCGTGCGGCCTCGCCCCGTCGCAGGTCGTGGGCCAGCTCGGCGCCGGCGTCGGGCTGTGGGAGTCCGCGCAGGTGCGCTTCAACGCCACGGGCACGGTCTCGGTCTTCACGGGCTCGCACAGCCACGGCCAGGGCCACGAGACCACCTTCGCGCAGGTGGTGGCGGAGCGCTTCGGCTTGCCGGTGGACAACGTCGACATCGTCCACGGCGACACGGGCCGCATTCCCATGGGCATGGGAACCTATGGCTCGCGCTCGCTCGCGGTGGGCGGCTCGGCCATCGCCCGCGCCTGCGACAAGGTGGTGGACAAAGGCAAGAAGATCGCCGCCCATCTCCTCGAAGCCTCGGTGGACGACATCGAGTTCGACCGCGGCAACTTCCGGGTCGCCGGGACGGACAAGGCGAAGTCCATCGGCGAAGTGGCATTCGCCGCCTACGTTCCGCACAACTACCCCGAGGGTGTGGAACCGGGGCTGGACGAGACGGCGTTCTACGACCCCGCCAACTTCACCTACCCGGCCGGCATGCACGTCGCCGAGGTGGAGATCGACCCCGAGACGGGCGACACCGAGATCGCGGACTGGGTGGCCGTCGACGACTTCGGCACCGTCATCAACCCGATGGTGGTGGAAGGCCAGATCCACGGCGGCATCGCGCAGGGCGTCGGGCAGGCGCTCATGGAGGAAGGCGTCTACGACAGCGACGGTCAGCTCGTCACGGGCTCCTACCAGGACTACTGCATGCCGCGCGCCGACGACCTGCCGTCCTTCCGGATCGGCATGATCGAAACCCCGTGCCCGCACAATCCGCTGGGGGCCAAGGGCTGCGGCGAGGCCGGAACGATCGCCGCCCCGGCGGCCCTGATGAACGCGATCACCGATGCGTTGGGCACGGACGAGATCTCCATGCCGGCCACGCGGGAAAAGGTTTGGCGGACGGCCCAGCGCCGGCTGCAACAGGCGGCTGAATAAGGGAGGGGCATTATGTACGAGTTCGACTATCACAAGCCCGGCAGCCTGGACGAAGCCGCCAAGTTGCTGAGCAGCGAGGAGGACGCCTCGGTCATCGCTGGCGGCATGACGCTCTTGCCCACGATGAAGCAGCGCCTCGCGGCGCCCACTTCCGTCATCGACCTCGGCGGTGTGCCCGACATCAGGGGGATCAGCACCGAGGGCAACAGCGTCGTCATCGGCGCGATGACGCCGCACAACGAGGTCGCCTTGGACCCCACCGTGCGGGCGAAAATTCCTGCCTTGGCGGAGCTTGCCGGCCAAATTGGTGATGCCCAGGTGCGCAACCGCGGTACGCTCGGCGGGTCCATCGCCAACAACGATCCAGCCGCCGATTATCCCGCGGCGGTCGTCGGTCTCGGCGCGACGGTGCGTACCAACAAGCGCGAGATCGCGGCCGATGACTTCTTCGAAGACCTCTTCGAAACCGCGCTGGAGGACGGCGAAATCGTCACCCAGGTGGTGTTCCCCGTGCCAGACAAGGCTGCCTACCGGAAGTTCCACAACCCGGCCTCGCGCTACGCCATCGTCGGCACCTTCATCAGCAGCGGGCCCCAGGGCACCCGCGTGGCCGTCACCGGGGCCGGTTCCTGCGTCTTCCGCGTGTCGGACATGGAGCAGGCCCTCGCCTCGACGTGGAAGCCGGATGCGGTGGATGGTATCCGCGTCAGCGCGGACGAGCTGAACACCGACCTGCATGCCAGTGCGGAGTACCGCGCGCACCTCGTCACCGTCATGGCCAAGCGGGCCGTCCAGGCGGCCGCCTGACGCCGAACATGGAACGCCGTCGCGTCATCACCCGGAGCGGTCCGCCGCTCCGGGTGTTGGTGTCGTTCCGTCGGCGGCTGCATGCTGCATGCGAAAAACGCTTTCGGGTATTGACCCCGCATGCGGCATATCGCGCGCACCCTGGCCGGCTTGGTTCTGATTGTGCTGCTCGTCGGCGGCGCGGCCGTGCTGTGGCGCACGACGCTCGCCGAAGTGGTGGGCGAGCGGTGGCTCGCCGGCTACGGCTTCCCCGACGCCGCCCTGACGGTGGAATCGCTGAACCTCTCTCGGGTGGTGATCACCGACCTCTCTCTCGGCGCTGACGGCCCAACCACCCGGCGAATCGCCGTGCGCTTCACGCCGCGCGCCCTGCTTGAAGGCCGGCTGGAATCCGCGACGATCCGGGGGATACGCGCCACGGTCGATCCCACGGCCGCGGAGCCGCTGCCCTGGCTTCCACGGGGTTCCGGGGCCGCCGGCTCGGACGGCGACGGCGAAGCCGCTGCCTTCCCGGGCGCATTTCCCCGGGTCACGGTGCGGGATGCCGTGATCCGCATCCGCGCGCCCGACGGCTCGCACCTTCCCGTTCATCTGGACGGCGAGCTGCGCGATGAGGCGGGTCCGACCGTGTCGGCGACAGCACGTGCCGCCGGCCCATGGGGCGAGGCCGACCTTGATGTGGCCGCGATCGGTCCTGCGGAATCCCCGAGTCTGAGCGCGACGGGCACGCTGGATGCAAAGCTGGCCAAGCTGCCGGCATGGCTCGCTCCCGGCGCACGGGTACGCGCCGGCCGCCTCCGCCTCCGCATCGCGCATACGGGCGACGTGCCGGATCTCGGCGCCATTGCTCAACCTGACAGCTTGATCGCGACCCTCGGCCGCACGCAGATCGACGCCGAGCTGGCCGACGCGGCCTTCCTTCCGGACACGGGCGGCGTGGACGCCTCGGCGAAGTTCACGCTCCGGGGCACCGGTGATGCGCTCGTCCTGACGGCGCCCGAACCCATCACGCTGGACGCCGCGGCGGTTGGCGAAACCACCCTCGCGGCCCTCGGGGTGCCGCCAGGTTTCCGGCCGGCCGAGCGGCCCTCCGTATCCACCCGGATCGTCCCGTCGCGCGCGGACGGCCGGATCGCACACGTGGAACCGACCGCGTCGGGCTACGCCCTGTCGCTGGCGGCCGAGAGCGACGCCGATGCCGGCAAGCTCGGGACTCTAGGCGGCGAACTTGCTGCTGAGGCAGGTCTGGACCGGACCTTTGCCATCGAATCCGCGCGAGCCTCGACGCTCGCGGTTCGGGCGGCCGACGTCAGCCTGCCGCGAACCTCGGTTTCCAAGCTCGGGTACGAGGGAACGGCGTCGCTGTCGCCGCAAGGTGTCGTCCAGACGGAAGGGACGCTGACCGCAGCGGTCGAACGGACGGATCTGGGCGGCCACACGGCCGGCGATCTCGCCATGCGCGCCCCCCTCACCGCCCGCTGGACCGATCCGCGCTCGGCGGAGGTTCGCCTCGACGGGTCCGCGTGGCTCCGCGCCGGGAGGCTGCCGCGCCTGGGCCGTGCGCGAATCACGCTGCGCGAGCGTGTGGCCGTCACCGATGCACGGCTGGTGCTCGAACCGGACGGTATGCGCGCGGCGGCGACCGTCGAACCCGGCCGCATCGCGGCGCACGGCGTGCTCGATTGGCCGGTGCGTGCCGATGCCGGCACCATATCGCTTCGCGCGCGGACCGCGAGCGCCGGCCCAAAGCTTTCTGCCGCATTCGAAGACGCCGCCGCACGCGTCCAGGGCGTCGACATCCGGGCGCAGGGGATCACGGGCTCCCTGAGCGTGAGCCCCGATCAACCGCCTCGGGCGGAACTCGCGGTGGCTGAGCTGAGCCACACAGGCGAGCCGCCCAGTGTGAACCCCCTGAGCGTCCGCGCGGAAGGCACACGAGACGACGGCGTGTACCGGGTCGAGGGCGCCGTGTCGGTGGCCGGCACCGAGGTTCGCCTGCCCGTCGAGCTCCGGCACGACCCGGCCACGGGGCGCGGACGCGTCGCGCTTCAGGACGCCAGCATCACCTTCGACCGTGGCGGCCTGCAACCGGCCGCCCTCAGCCCGCTGCTCACCGATGCCGGGGAGCTGTCGGGCCGGATTCGCCCGTCGGCGGGCATTTCCTGGGGACCGGAGGGCCTTGCGAGCAGCGGCAAAGTCAAGCTGGAGGACGTGACCCTCACACGGGCGGCTGTCGAGGTCAGCGGGATCGGCGGCTCGCTCGCGTTCGAGTCCCTCTTTCCCCCGCGCACGGATGGCACGCAGACCGTCACGGCATCGCGCGTGACGGCCGGCATTCCCCTGACGGAGCTGAGCGTCGATGTTCGGGCAACGCACGAGGCCGACGGCACGCCGACGATCCACGTGGACGAACTCAGCGCGCACCTTGCCGAGGGACAGCTCAGGATGGGCGAGCTCGTGTGGCGGCGCCCATCGGGGCTCGCGATCGGTGCGCCCGTGCACCTAAGCGGCGTGTCCCTGGCGCGCCTGCTCGACGAGCTGAATGTGTCGGATGTCGGCGGGAGCGGGACGCTCGTGGGCACCCTTCCGGTCCGCGTTGCGGACGGCGCGTTGCTGATCGACAACGGCGAGATGAAAGCCGTCGGCGACGGGGTGCTGCGGGTTCGGCTTGCATCGGCCCAGCGCCTGGAAGCCACTGGCGGTGAGCACGTCTCGATGATGATGCGGGCCTTGGAAAACTTTCAGTACGACACGCTGTCGCTCCGTCTGAACCGCCCCACGCCGGGCGAGATGCGCGCGGCCGTGACCCTGGCGGGCAAAAATCCGGATGTGCTGGACGGCTACCCGTTCCGCTTCAACATCACGGTAAGCGGCGACATGCGCCCCCTCCTCACGGCGCTGCGACGCGGGCGCGCGCTCTCCGGCGAGCTTCTGCAGGATGCTATCGATGTGCGCTGAGTCCCGGGGCCTTGCAGCGCACTCCCGCCGCGCCCATTCTCATGGCTCGGTGACGGAGGCCATTCGCGTGACTCGTGTGTTCACAGCCATTGGGCTTGCCCTCGTCCTGACGGCCGCGGCCTGTCAGCCGACGATGCGGGTGGAACCGCCCAAGGAGCCCATCACGATCAACCTGAATGTGAAGCTGGACGCAGAGGTCCGCGTGAAGCTCGAAGAGCAGGCCGAGCAGGACATCCAAAAGAACCCGGACATCTTCTGAAGGATGGCACCCAAGATGCTGTTGCGCCGTCACATGCTCGCCGCGCTCGCTGCCCTCCTCCTGGCCGGGTTGACTTTTCCCGCGGGCGCCGAGCCCTCCCTGGACGCGCTGCGCGCCGAGGGCGTCATCGCCGAACGCTACGACGGCTTGGTCGAGATCCGCGTCGACGATCCACCGGCGGGCGCTAAAGCCGTGGTCGAGGAGATCAACGCCAAGCGCCGCGAGATCTACCGGGAACGCGCCGAAAAGCAGGGCGTATCCCAGGAGGCCGTCGGCAAGGTCTACGCCAAGCAGATCGTTGAGCGGGCGCCGGAGGGAACGTATTTCAAGCAACCGGACGGAAGCTACGTGCAAAAATAGCGCGGGCCGCCCCCCACTCGGTCCTGCCATGCAGGCCGCCGCCGCCGGCATCCCGACCGAACGCGCTACGAGGGTGCAATGACGCGACAGCTCCCGCAGTCCGTCGACGCCACGCAGGCGCTTCTCCAGGACGGCGCCTACGTCGCCGACCGCAGCCTGGCGACCGTGCTCTATCTGTCGCTGACTCTGGGCCGCCCGCTTTTCCTGGAAGGCGAAGCCGGCACGGGCAAGACGGAGATCGCCAAGGTGTTGGCCGACACCCTGGGCCGCTCGCTCGTGCGCCTGCAATGCTACGAAGGGCTGGATGTCGCTTCGGCGGTCTACGAGTGGAACTACCCGCGCCAGATGATGGAAATCCGGCTGTCCGAGGCCACGGGCGACCGCGACCGCGAGCAACTGGCAGCGGACATCTTTGACGAACGCTTTCTGATCGAGCGTCCCGTATTGCGCGCGCTCAAGCCCGACATGGCCGGCCCGCCGGTGCTGCTCATCGACGAACTCGACCGCACGGACGAGCCGTTCGAGGCCTTCCTGTTGGAGGTGCTCGCGGATTATCAGGTGACGATCCCGGAACTGGGCACGATCAAGGCACCCGAGCCGCCCATCGTCATCATCACCTCCAACCGCACGCGCGAAATCCACGACGCGCTGAAGCGGCGGTGCTACTACCACTGGGTGCCCTACCCCGCGGTCGAGCGCGAGCTGGAGATCCTGCGCGTGAAGGCGCCGCACGCGCCCGAGGAGCTGTCGCGCCAGGTCGTCGCCTTCGTTCAGAAGCTGCGGGACATGGATCTGTACAAGCTCCCGGGCGTCGCCGAGACCCTGGACTGGGCGGACGCCCTCACCCAGCTCGACAAGATCGCGCTAACCCCCGAGGCGATCGACGACACCCTGGGCACCCTGCTGAAATACCAGGATGATATCGCCAAGATTCAGGGCAGCGAGGCGCGCCGCGTCCTCGACGAGGTGAAGCAGGAGCTGGCCGGCCAGGCGGCGCGTTCCGCGTCCTGACTCCCTCGCCCGATCACACCTTGAGGGACGCCGTGACGCCTCCGCCAAGCGACGACCGGATGTCCGAAGGCGAGCCGCGTGAGGCGGGTGGCCGTCTCGCCGAAAACCTGATGCTGTTCGCGCGCACGCTGCGGGCGGCCGGCCTGCCGGTCGGTCCCGGGCGCGTGCTCCAGGGTGTCGAAGCCATGCAGGCGGTCGGGATCGAGCGCCGCGACGACCTCTACTGGGCCCTGCACGCCGTCTTCGTGAACCGCCGTGAGGAGCATCCCCTGTTCGATCAGGCTTTTCAGGTGTTCTGGCGCAACCCGCGCCTGCTCGACCGCCTGAGTCAACTCGCGCTGCCGGAAGCGCCCACCGACGAGAACCAGCAGAATCGCCGCGAAATCGCACGCCGGCTGGCCGAGGCCCTGGCTTCGCAGCAGGACGGCGAGCACGAGCAGCGCGAGGAGATCGAGATCGACGCCGCGCACACCTGGTCGCAGCAGGAAACCCTGCGCACGATGGACTTCGAGGCGATGGGTCAGGCCGAGACGGCGGAGGCCAAGCGCGCCATCGCGCGCTTCCGCCTGCCCGTCCGGCCCATGCGCACGCGCCGATACCGCCCGTCGCAGCATCCCGGCCAGGCGGACCTGCGGCGCACGATGCGTGCAGCGCTGCGCGCCGGCCGCGACGACATCCCGCTGCAGTGGCGGCATCAACGGCGCCGGCCGCCCCCGCTCGTCATGCTGTGCGACATCTCGGGCTCAATGGCGCAGTATTCACGCATGGTGCTGCACTTCATGCACACCGTCACGCGCGATCGCGACCGCGTGCACAGCTTCGTCTTCGGCACCAGCCTGACCAACATCACGCACCACCTGCGCCATCAGGACGTCGACGAGGCCCTGGCGAAGGTCGGCGGAACGGTGACCGACTGGGAGGGCGGCACCCGCATTGGTCACTGCCTGCACACCTTCAACCGCGTGTGGGCCCGCCGCGTTCTTGGCCAGGGCGCCGTGGTGCTGCTCATCACCGACGGCCTGGACCGCGACAATGCCGAGGGTCTGGCGGCGGAGATGGAGCGTCTGCACAAGTCGGCGCGATCGGTGCTCTGGCTCAACCCGCTCTTGCGGTACGCGGGCTATGCACCAAAATCCCTGGGAGCGCGGGCGATGTTGCCGTACGTCCACGACTTCCGGCCAGTGCACAACCTGGCCAGCCTGAGCGAACTGGTGGACGTGCTGAGCGCCCCGATGGACCGGCGGAACAGTGAGATCGCGGTATGGCGGGCGATGATCGCGTAACGGCGAATGCCGTTCCGGAAGGCGACGAGCTTGCCACGGCGCAGGCTTGGCTCGATGCGGGACGCACGGTGGCGCGGGCGGCTGTGGTATCGACCTGGGGTTCCTCGCCGCGGCCGGCCGGTAGCCAGCTCGTGGTGGACGACAGCGGCAACATGGTCGGCTCGGTTTCCGGCGGCTGCATCGAGGGGGCCGTGGTCGATGAGGCCAAGCGCGTCATGCAAACCGACCAGCCCAAGCTGCTGGAATTCGGCGTGACGGACGAACGCGCCTGGGAGGTCGGCCTCGCGTGCGGCGGCACGGTCCACGTCTGGGTCGAGAAGGTGGGATGAAACGCGCGGTTCTCGACGCGCTCCAACGGGCGCGGGCGAACAAACGCCCCGTGGCCCTCGTGACGGACCTGGAGACGGGCCACGCCGCCGTGCACGACGACGGCGAGGTCGTCGCGGGCAGCCTGATGCTCTCGGCGCCGGCGCTTCACGCGTTGGAGAGCGCCGTCCAGCGGGATCGCAGCGGCCGCCTGCCCGAGCCCAACGATCACCTGATGGTGGAGGTTTTCCATCCCCCGCTGCGGCTGATCGTCGTCGGCGCGGTGCACATCGCCCAGGCCCTGGCACCCATGGCGGAGATCGCGGGCTACGAGGTGACGATCGTGGACCCGCGCCGGGCGTTCGCTTCGGACACCCGCTTTCCGCGCACGGCGTTGCGTCACGACTGGCCGGATGAGGCCATGCGGGCCCTGCAGCCCGACCGTCGCACGGCGGTCATCACGCTCACGCACGATTCCAAGCTGGACGACCCGGCCCTTACGGCCGCGCTCGCCAGCCCGGCGTTCTACATCGGGGCTCTGGGCTCCACGCGAACCCATGCAAAGCGGCTGCAGCGGCTGGCGGAGGAGGGGCTGACGGATGCCCAGCTCAGCCGCATCCACGGCCCGCTCGGCCTGCCGCTGGGCGGGCGCGCGCCCGCCGAAATCGCCATCGCCGCCCTGGCACAGATGACGCAGGTGCTGCACGGGGCGGACCCCCTGGAGAAGCGGCCGTCCGAAGGCGCGGCGCCGGCGGGCTGACGATGAGGTTCGGAACCTTTCCCGTGGACGAGGCCGCGGGCGCAATCCTCGCGCACAGCCAGCACGTCGGCGATACGGCGTTCAAGAAGGGCCGCCGGCTGACCGACAGCGATGTTCGGGCGTTGCAGGCTGCCGGCATCCGGGACGTCGTGGCGGCGCGGCTGGAGGCCGGCGACCTCGACGAAGACACCGCGGCCGAGCGCCTCGCGGCTGCGTGCACCGGAACCAACACTACGGCCAGCACGGCGGCCACCGGCCGCGTCAATCTCTTCGCGGCAGCGGACGGGCTGATCGTCTACGATCCCGACGCGCTCGACCGCCTGAACGCCGTCGACGAAGCCCTGACCGTCGCTGCGGTGAACCCCTACACCAGCGTTGAAACCGGCCAGATCGTCGCCACGATCAAGGTCATCCCGCTCGGTGTTCCCGAACGGATAGTGGCCGAGGCCGAGGCCGCGGCCTGCGCGGGCGACCACACGGCCGCCCTGTTCGGCATTGCCGCGTTCCGCCCGTTGGCCGCGGGGGTGCTCCAAACCGTTCTCCCCGGCACGCGTGACAAGGTGCTGGCCAAGACACGGCAAACCGTGCGTGCGCGGCTGGACTCCATGAACAGCCGTCTCGAGGCCGAGGCGCAAACGCCCCACACCGCCGACGATGCCGCCGCGGCGATCACGCGCCTGCGCAGCCGGGGCTGCGATGTCATCCTCATTTTCGGCGCGTCGGCAACGACGGATCGCCGGGACACCCTGCCCGCCGCCATCGAACGCGCGGGCGGCACAGTTGAGCGTTTCGGCATGCCGGTCGATCCGGGTAATCTACTGGTGCTCGGGCGGTTGGACGGGGCGGCGGTGCTCGCCATGCCCGGCTCGGCCCGCTCCCCGCGCATCGGGGGAAACGACTGGATTCTCCGGCGGCTATGCGCCGGTCTTGACGTCAACGCCGCCGAGATCGCGCGCATGGGCAGCGGCGGTCTGCTCAAGGAAGTGCCCACGCGTCCACTCCCCCGCGCCAAGGCAGCGCCGCCGGAGCGGGGAGATGCACGCGCATCGCCGCGAATTGCAGCGCTCGTGCTGGCCGCCGGACAGTCGCGCCGCGCGGGGCATCGCAACAAGCTGCTTGCGGAGGTGGATGGAACACCCCTCGTGCGGCGGGTCGCGGACGCCGTGCTGGCATCGCGGGCGCGGCCCGTAACCGTCGTGACGGGCTACGACCGCCTGGCCGTGGAAGCGGCGCTCGCCGATGCTGCGGTGGCAACCGTGTGCAATCCCGACTACGCCAGCGGCATGGCCAGCTCGTTGCGCGCCGGCGTTAAGGCCTTGCCGCCCGACATCGATGGCGTCGTAGTGGTGCTGGCGGACATGCCCGATGTGCGGGGCGCGGTCATCGATCGCTTAATCAATGCCTTCGCGCCCGCCGCCGGGGCGGAAATTTGCGTGCCCACCTGGCACGGGAAACGTGGCAACCCGGTTCTGTTCGCGCGGCGCTTCCTGCCGGAAATGCTGGAAATCGAAGGCGATATCGGCGCCAAGCCGATCCTGAGCGCGCACGCCGACGCGGTCCGTGCGGTGGAAATGCCCGACGACTCGGTCCTGCGCGACCTGGACACGACAGCCGCCCTCGACGCTTACGGCGCTTCACGCACCGACTGACCGCCCCGCTCCCGCTCGATGCGATCCAAGAATTGCAGGGTCGCCTCCCGGCCACCCATATCCCAGACAGACGTGTGGGGCGCGTCGGGCACGGGGTGCCAGATTTTCGGTTCGTTCGCCGCTGCGTGCAGGCTTCGGCCGAGGTCCGGCGGAACCACGCCGTCGGCCGTTCCGTGCAGCATAAGCAGCGGAACCCGCACCGAGCCAATGCGCGCGAGCGAATCGAAACGATCGCGCACCAGCCGTCGGGCCGGCACATACCAGTAGTGCCGTTGGGCCACCGCGGCGATGCTCGAAAAGCCGCCTTCCAGGACGAGCCCAGCAACCGGCCGCTGGGCCGCAAGCGCCGTTGCAACGCCGGTTCCCAGCGATTCCCCGTAGAGGACGATTTCCTCGGCCCCCACGCCCCGCTCCGTCAGCCAGTCCAGAACGCCGGCTGCATCGGCTTTGAGACCGGACTCGCACGGATGCCCCGGATTGCCGCCGAACCCGCGATACCCCACGAGCATCACGGACCAGCCGGCAGCCTGAAGCGGGGCGAACTTGTCCAGCCGTTGGCCGAGATGGCCGGCATTGCCGTGGCACACCACAAGGGTGCTGCGATCCCGACGCCCCGCTGCCCACGCATGCTGCAGCTTCAGTCCGTCGGGCGTCGTGGCAGTCGCCGCCATGTACGGGTCGGTGATCTGCGGCGGCTCGTCGTCCGGCCGGTACAAAAGCCGCCGCTGACCAAGATACAGCGCGGTAGCGAGCACACCGTACGCCGCCGCGAGCCCGCCGCCGATCCAGGCGCCCCCGGCGAGCACACTCATCACCGCAGCGCACCGCTGTCACAGACACGCGGGCACGCACACGTTCCGCCACTGGCCTGCCGAAGGCTCATGCCAATGCCGGCGTTCGCGTGTCGTCACCTACGGAGGTTCCCTCGCGTTCTTCGGGACCATCCGCAAGCACCTCGGCCCCGCCGTTGCGCGCTTCGCTGCGCGCGACGTCGCCCGAAACCTCCCCGCCGGCTTCCACGGCGAGCTCCGCGTACCGCACCGTGCCCGTTACGGTGCCGCTTGCTGTAACCGTGAGGCGCCCACCGACCACCAGGGTGCCCGCGAAGTGCCCCGCGATCGTCGCCGACTCCACGTTGGCCTGCCCGCGGAACACACCGCCGTCCGCGACGTGCAAGGCGCCGGCCGGCAAGGTGGCATCGACATCGCCGTACACGACGACCTGCTCGGTTCGCTCGAAGCTTCCGCGGAACCGAACACTCCGCCCCAGCACCAGCACACCCTCCGGACCGCCTTGTTCATCTTCGGCAACCGCAGAGGCCGCGGCCACGCGCTGGCCGGTGGGCGTAGAAGCACCAGCACGCGCTGGCCCGCCCGGCAACACGCGTTTCGGTGGAAGCGGCTGCGTGGGACCTTGTTTCGACGAGGAACCTGGCGTGTTTGCCAACGTCGCCTACCTTTCGCGCCCGATTGGCTGGTTGGGGGACCATATCTTGGCCACCAAGCTATTGGTACAACCATCTTGTGGCCGATCTGTGGCAAAAATTATGGATCGGAAAACCTCCACATGTCGGGGCAACTGAAACGGGATTAATCTTTTATGGTTTTTTAACTGATCCCGCCCATTCTCGTTGCGCACTATCGCGGCTCCTCCGCGTTGCGCCGACCATCAGCTACCTGGGTGTCATTCGTCTTTGGTGGGCAATCGTGCGTCCGCAGCCAATACCCCGCCTGGAATCGCGTGATAACACGTGCCGGACCGGGCCGCCGGGCATCTCGGCCGGTGCCGGGGCATCGACTGGCGCACAGGATCGTGCAGCTGAACAAGCGAGGTGCACTTGCCGACCCAAGTTGTCAGCAACCGGCGACGTGGACGGCCGACGGATACCGAGGCGCCAGAACAGGCGCGCGGAGGCCGGGCGAGATCCCGATCACAATGCATGGACAACAACTGTCGCGGGATGCTGTTTTCCCGATGTGCACGAGATGGTCGCGGACGCTCGCGTGGCTAAGGAGGCGTAGGTGGTTTCGTTGGTACCGGAACGCGCAGAGCGGACAATGGTGCGCTTCGCCCCCCGCACGATGTTGCGGCATCTGTCGGCGCCGCTCCCGCGGTTACGCACAATCCGGGCCAACTTTCTTGCAATTAATATCCCGCTTATGTTGTTAGCTATGCTAATACTGTTCGGGCTGTACGAATATACAGCTTACACGCACGCCCAGCACGAGCTGCAACAAAAAATTCAACGGATCCTCGACAACCAGTCCGCGGTATTGAAGGAATCGCTTTGGACGCTGGATCACGAACGCATTCAACTCATCTTGACCGCTGCCGGCGCCGATCCCGACATACGAGGCGCGGCAGTGTACGACAACATGGGCAACAGGCTCGCCGACGTGGGCAGCTTCGATCCTTCGCGGATGTCGCATCTCGTTGCCTCGAAGGACATCGTCTATCAACGCCACGATGAACAGCGCACCATCGGCCGGTTCACTGTCGCGCTTACCAACAAGCGCGTCGAAGCGGCGGCAGCAGAACGTCTGGTCTGGGCCACGATTCTGGCTACGTTGTTGCTCTTGAGTGCTGTGGTCAGCGCCTTGCTGGCAAACCGATGGGTTATCGGTATTCCGCTGCAACGCTTGTTGAATTCGATCGCGCGCACGGAGAAGGGCGGCGGCCGCCAAGCGGTCCAATGGGACAGCAATGACGAAATCGGTGCCGTGGTGAAAGCGTTTAACCGCATGCAGGCGCATCAGCAACGCTATGAAACCGAGCTGCGCCGGGCCCGCGACCACCTGGAACGCCGTGTCGCGGAACGCACGACGGAGTTGGCCCAAGCACGCGACGCGGCCGAGGCCGCCAACAAAGCCAAGACCGGCTTCCTGGCCAACATGAGCCATGAACTGCGGACGCCACTCAACGCGATCATCGGCTTCGCGGAGGTACTGGAAAACGAGGTGATGGGCGAGCTCGGGCATCGGCGATACAAGGACTATGCCCGAGACGTACGCGAAAGCGGTCAACACCTGCTCGCCTTGATCAATGACCTGTTGGACTTGTCGAAAGCAGAAGCAGGCCACCTGGAAGTCGAGGAAGAAGAGGTGAACTTCGCGGCCGCCGTGCGTCAAAGCGTTGCCATGGTGCAACCACGCGCGGACAGCAACGGGGTTCGCCTGCGCGAATTGATGCCCGAGGATATCCCGATTCTTTATGCGGACCAGCGCAAGGTTAAACAAATTCTCCTTAATCTTTTGACGAATGCTGTTAAATTTACTGAACACGAGGGTGAAGTTCAGGTGCGCGTTTGGTGGGACGACGACACGCCGGTTGTATCGGTGCGCGATAATGGAATCGGCATTTCCCAGGAAGATCTGGACCGTATCATGCAGCCTTTCGCCCAGGTGGACACGTCCATGAATCGCAAATACGAAGGCACGGGGCTCGGCTTGCCGCTTGTCAATTCTCTTGTCGAACTCCACGGCGGAACGATGACCATCGACAGTGAGCCCGGCGCGGGAACGCTGGTTGAAATCCGGATGCCGGCCACGCGTGTCCTCAGGCGCCAGAGCGGCGAGAAGGCGGCTTCGTAGACCGGCCTGGGCGAAAACACTTTTCCTTCGCTGCGCTCTGGCTTACATATCGTCGGTTATGATCGTTGAAACGCTTCCGCCGCTAAGCCACCTGCTGGTCATGCTCGGGGCCTTGCTCCTCGCCGGGGCGGGCGCCGGTTTCATCGCCGGTCTGCTCGGAATCGGCGGTGGCATTATCATTGTGCCGGCGTTGTACCAGGTCTTCAGCAACCTCGACGTATCTGCCGACATTCGCATGCATGTGGCGGTCGGCACTTCTCTTGCGACCATCGTCGCTACCGGCTTCCGCTCCGCGCGGGCGCACCACCGCCGCGGTGCTGTCGATCTCGATCTCCTCAAACAGTGGATTGTTCCCGTCGTGGTCGGGGCCGTGGCGGGAAGCGTGGTATCCGATCTGGTAAGCGGGGCCGCGCTGACCGCCATCTTTGCGGTCGTGGCACTCGGAATCGCCCTGCAGATGACCGTGATCCGGCCTGAAATGCGCCTGACGGACCGCCTTCCCGGCCAACCCATCCGCAGCATCATGGCGACGGTCATCGGGCTTATTTCGACCATGATGGGCATCGGTGGCGGCATGTTGACCGTGCCGTCGCTGCGCCTGTGCAACTACCCCACTCGCAACGCGGTTGCGACCGCCTCAGCTGTCGGCTTCCTGATCGCCGTGCCCGCGACCCTCGGCTTCATCACCGCCGGCTGGGGAACGCAGGGCTTGCCGCCACTCTCACTGGGTTATGTGAACCTGTTGGGCTTTGTCATCATTGCGCCGGCAACCGTCAGCATGGCGCCATTCGGTGCACGTGTCGCACACACGATCCCGCAGACCGTGCTCCGTGTCCTTTTCGGGGTCTTCCTCCTGGTGGCGTCCGGACGGCTTCTCTATGGCAGCTTTGCGGCCTGAGACCCGACCTCTCAGCAAAGCTGCCCGCCGCGATCGCCGCTGACACGACAGCTGCTCCCGCTTACAAAGCTGTTGAACGCGGCCTGTGATGCGCTGGACTTCCCGTCATTTCCGGACAGTGGCGGTGGGCGGAGGACATGCAGTCCTTTACCGGCACACACAAATGATAACCAGATTCTTGGCTCTGCCACCGCCGCCGTGGCTCATCCGATCCCGCCGTTCGTCCGTCAGGAAGCTCAGACAATCCAACCGCCTCAACAACGGCATTCTTCAACCAGCTTTCGGAATACGTTCAAACTGAGCAGGCGTTAGATCGAATGGTCGGAGCGGCAGGATTCGAACCTGCGACCTCTCGGCCCCCAGCCGAGTGCGCTACCAAACTGCGCCACGCTCCGACCGACCGCGACGGAGAAAACGTTGTCGCGTGCCCGTGTATATACAAACCTGCGGATCGTCCTTCAATCCCCGGATCGAAGCCCATCGCGACGGAGTTGCTCCCGTGCCGCCTTCAGATCGGCCAGCACTTGCTCCAGCTCGTGACGGTGTTGGTGGTCCAGCTCGGCGGAATCCCCTGACGTCGCGGCCTCGTCGGCCGACGAACTGCCATTTGCCTGGCCGTCCGGGGGGTCCTGGCCTTGGCGTCCGCCGTTCCGCCGCGTCTGACGCAGGATATGCGGCACCTCGATCTGCCCCTCGGCGAGAAACTGCTGGACGTCACGGATCGTATACCCGTCACTGTAGAGCAGATCGCGAAGCCGGCGGAGGAGATCGACATCTTCGGGGCGATAATAGCGCCGACCTCCACCGCGTTTAAGCGGCTGAACCTCGTCGAACTTGGTTTCCCAGAATCGCAGCACGTGCTGAGGAAGCTGAACTTCTTCCGCCACCTCGCTGATGGTGCGGAAAGCGGCAGCCGATTTGCTTCCTGCACGGCGCCTTGCCATTTCGCTCG
>CAJXKW010000034.1:0-25000 GCA_913055855.1 uncultured Limimonas sp.
CGGCTAAGTTGGGTCCTCAAACGACGGCCAATTCATTCGAACGTTTTAACGCGGACCAACCCGATCCAACGCCCTAGAGAGCGATCCTTGTCCCGAATCGGCTGGAGCAGATGGGAGAGATGGGCAACCTTGCCGTGCGGCCAAATACGGCCGATGCACCTTCGCGAGACACGCATGAAGTATCGAGGCACGCGGACCGCGCCCACAAGTTCGCCCAAATATGGACGGGAATTTGGTTTGCGGCGCTATCGGCCCTCATTGTGGCGAGCATTGTGACGACGGGCGGGAAACTGATCTATTCCCTCGATGACCCATATATTCACATGGCATTGGCCGAGACAATCTTACAGGGTGGATACGGTGTAAATCCGAATCAGCTCGCTTCGCCATCATCTTCCATTCTTTATCCGCTTTTTTTGACCGTCCCTGAAGCGATCGGCCTGGGGACCTGGGGGCCGCTGATTCTGAACAGCATTGCGGCCGGTCTGAGTGTTTGGATTATCCTGTCTTTCTTTTGGACTCGTGTTGTTCCCCCGGAGAACGGGCTCGCCTCTTGGTTTCCCAATTTGATGGCGGCCCTACTGATTTTCTCCGTTAGCGGGCTGGCGTTGCCGATGACCGGCATGGAACATGTTTTGCATGTTTTGGTTGTGGTCGCGACGCTCCGCGGATTGGCTGAGGTTGCTGATGGGCGGAGAATGCCGCCATGGCTCATTGCGGTGGTTATTCTGTTGCCGCTGTTGCGCTTCGAAGGTGTGGCGCTTGCCCTGCTTAGTCTTGCAGCTATTGCCCTGGCTGGCCACTGGCGATGGGCTTTTACCGGAGCGGTCGGCGTTATCGGTTCGCTCGTCGCATATGCCGGTCTCATGAGCTCACTGGGGCTTCCTATCGTTCCAAGTTCCGTTCTCGTAAAATCAGACGTTGCAGAGAGTGCATATTCGGGAACATTTTCCGTATTCCTGGGTATGGCAATCAATCTTGCTGATTCTCTTGTTAATGAGCGTATGGGAGTCGTTCTCGCGCTGGCGGCAGCCGCGCTTATCGTCGCAACCCCGCATCGCCGATACGTGCTGGCATATCTTCGTACGCCCGAAGCCATCGTGAGCTTACCGGCCGCGATCGCTTTGATCGGTCACATCCTTGGGTCGCGTTACGGGGGGTTTTTTCGGTACGAAGTATATGCAGTGACCATTGTGGTAATGGCTGCTATATACCTGGCTGGGCCATGGATGCGTGCATGTATACGGGATGGAGCAGCGGCCAAATTGCTAGGTGCAATTGGCCTCATGGGGGTTTTGGCGGCTCCTTATGCGGTGGCGACCGCCAAAACGCCGCTTGCTGCATTTCGGATATATGCCCAGCAGTATCAGATGCATCGGTTCGCGACAGAGTTTTTCCAGCGGCCGATTGGGGTCAACGACCTTGGATGGGTGTCATACGGGAACAAAGAATTTGTTCTTGATCTTTGGGGTCTTGGGTCCGAGCGTGTTCGGAAGCTTCGCGTCCGCGGCAACTGGGATGCCGAATCGATGGATCGCGTTGCCCGCGAGGCGGGAATTGCTTACGCAATGATATACCCCAAATGGTTTGGCGGCACGGTTCCGGACGCATGGTGTCGAGTCGCTGACTTGGTTACGCCCAGCGTGCCCAAGCCGCGAAACGTGGTGGGCATCTATGCGGTGAAGGATCAGAGTGCCCCGAAGTTGCGCAAGGCCTTGGAACAGTTCGCGCCGACATTGCCATCGGCGACAACGCTGCGGGAAAAGGCTTGCGAGTGAATCGCATACGGGGGCCGGTGCGGGGTTGGGCACCGCCCAGCCTGCGACATCGCGTTAACGTTATGGTAACCGGGGCGGCCTCGAATCGCGCATAAGGCCGGAACACCGGGGAGGGCGGACGCGCATGCGGGGTTATCCGCGGAAATCGCGCAGTCAGGGGGCGATTCCCGATTCGGCCATCCTGATCGAGTTGCAGCCGCGCGGGACCTTCGTGAAGGTCACCGCCATGGACCAGCGCACGCTCACGGAAGTCTCCATCGTCGGCGACGCCTCCAAGAGCCAGGCCGAACTCAAGCAGTTGGCGGCGCAGAAGCTGCGCTACGTCCTCGCGCGCGACAAACCGCCGCGCGTTCGCTGACGTGCTGTCTGCCCGGCGATCCGCCGTTCCGGGGTCTGGAACCCGCGCTTAGCCAAGCGGTTGCCCCATACGGACGTGTCGTCTATAGGTCGCCGCCTGTATCGGCCGGCTTACGAACCTATCCGAACGGGGCGGGACGCGACAGCGGGGGCGCATGATCGAAGTCCGGGACGTGGTCAAACGCTTCGGCGGTCTGGTCGCTGTGGACCACTGCACGCTGGATATCGCCGGCGGCACCATCACCGGCCTGATCGGTCCGAACGGGGCGGGCAAATCAACCCTGTTCAACATCATCGCAGGCTTTCTCCAGCCCTCGGAGGGATGCGTCTATCTGGACGGGCAGGACATCACGCGCCTGCCGCCGCATGAGCGCTTCGGCAAGGGGCTTGTGCGCACGTTCCAGATTCCCCACGAGCTCAAGCGGATGACCGTCCTGGAGAACCTCATGCTGGTTCCCGAGGACCAGGCCGGCGAATCCCTGTGGCGCACCTGGTTGCAGCCGGGTCGCGTGCGCGCGGACGAGGAACGGGTGCGCACCCGGGCGCGCGAGGTGCTGGAGATGCTTCAGCTCGACCGGCTGCGCCACGAACTTGCGGGCAATCTTTCGGGCGGTCAGAAGAAGTTGCTCGAGATCGGCCGCACCATGATGACCGAGCCGCGTGTGGTGCTTCTGGACGAGCCCGGGGCCGGGGTGAACCGCACGCTCCTGGCCGAGATCTCGCGCGTCATCCGTACGCTCAACCAGGAGCGCGGCTATACCTTCTGCATCATCGAACACGACATGGATCTCATCGCCCAGCTCTGCGATCCCGTGATCTGCATGGCGCAAGGGAGCGTGCTCGCCCAGGGCACGATGGCGGAGATCCGCGCCAACGAGGCCGTCCTGGAGGCGTACTTCGGCGGCGGCGCGGCACGCGCGGCCGAGGGCTGAGCCGCGAAGCGCGAGCACGAGGAGCGACCGGCACGCACCATGGCCCTTCTCAACGTCGAACAGATCCGCGGCGGCTACGGCGATGTGGACATTCTCCACGGCGTGTCGATGACCGTCGATGCGGGGGAGATCGTCGTCATCATCGGCCCCAACGGCGCCGGCAAGTCCACCGCCATGAAGGCCGTCTTCGGTCTCGTGACGGTGCGCGAGGGGCGCATCCGCTACAAGGACGCACCGATCACGAACCTGCGTCCCGACCAGGTGGTGCGCGCGGGCGTGTGCTACGTCCCGCAGGAACACAACGTGTTTCCCAGCCTGACGGTCGAGGAAAACCTCGAGATGGGCGCATTCATCCGCAACGATGACTATTCCAAGGAGATGCGCACCGTCTACGAACTCTTCCCGGCGCTCTACGAGAAACGCAAGCAGCCGGCGGGCGCGCTCTCCGGCGGGCAGCGCCAGATGGTCGCCATGGGGCGGGCGATGATGCTCGATCCCGCGCTCATCCTGCTCGACGAACCCACCGCCGGCCTTGCCCCCGGAATCGTCGATCAGATGTTCGAGAATATCAAAAAAATCAACAGCCTGGGCGTGAGCATTCTGATGGTGGAGCAGAACGCACAGCAGGCCCTTGCGCTGGCCCACCGGGGGTACGTGCTCACCACCGGCCGGAACCGGCACAGCGACACCGGCCCCAACCTGCTTGCCGATCGCGATGTCCGCGAGATGTTCCTCGGCGGCTAGGAGGGGGGGTCTGGTCCTCCAAAATCAACACCTTAACGGATTGTCTTGAGCCAATCTGGAGCGGTTCGGGGCACGGATACGAAGGGCGACCGCGCCATGACCGAATTCCTGCAATTGACCGTATACGGCATTGTCCTGGGGAGCGTCATTTCCCTGGGCGCGATCGGCCTATCGCTCGTCTACGGCATCCTGCGCTTTCCGCACTTCGCACACGGTGATCTGATCACGTTGGGGGCGTATCTGGCCCTGGTCGTGGTGACAGCCCTCAACGCGCCGGTGCTCGTCGCCTTGCCCGTGGGCGTGGCGGGCACGGCCGCAGTCGCCGTGGCCATCGACCAGGTGCTCTACCGAAGGCTGCGCCGTGTCGCGCCGGTGATTCTGCTTATCGCGTCGGTGGGCGTGGCCCTGATCCTGCGCAGTCTCATCCAGATCATCTGGGGGCCCAGCAACCAGGTCTACGAGCAGGGCATCCAGTTCCCGTGGCGCATCATGGGCGTGGGCATCAAGCCGGATCACCTGATCATCGTGGGCGGGGCGGCCGTGCTCGTGGTGGCGCTGCACCTGTTCCTGCAGAAGACCAAGACGGGCAAGGCCATGCGCGCCATGAGCGACAACGCCGATCTCGCGCAGGTCACGGGCATCAAGGTGAACAACGTCATCATCTGGACCTGGATCATCGGCGGCGGCCTCGCCGCGGCGGCGGGCATCTTCCTCGCCATGGACACGCGGCTTCACCCGGTCATGGGCTGGCGGCTGCTTCTGCCCGTCTTTGCCGCGGCGATCCTGGGAGGCATCGGGCGACCCTATGGCGCCATCCTGGGCGGTCTCATCATCGGGCTGGCGCAGGAGTATTCGACGACCGTGATCAATCCGTCCTACAAGCCGGCGGTCGCATTCGCCATCATGGTGGCTATGCTCGTGGTGCGGCCCACCGGCCTGTTCGCCGGAAAGAAGGCGTGACGCCATGCTCGGACTCCTGGAATACGGCCTCTTCGCCCTGTCGTTCGTGGGCATCTACGGCATTCTCGCGCTTGGCCTGAACGTGCAGTGGGGCATGACGGGCCTGTTCAACATCGGCGTTGCCGCGTTCTTCGCTGTGGGGGCCTACACCTCGGGCATTCTGACCGCGCCGCCGACGGATGCACACCTTGGCGGGTTCGACCTGGCGATCCCGTTCGGCGTGGCGGGTGCGATCGTCGCCAGCGGGATTCTCGCTTTCCTGGTGGGCATCATCACCATGAAGCTGCGCGCGGATTATCTCGCCATCGCCACGATCGGCATCGCCGAGATCATCCGCCTGGCCACCAAGAACGAGGCCTGGCTCACCGGCGGGGTGCGCGGCATGTCCGACATTCCGCGTCCGTTCGACGAGTTGTCGTGGATGAGCTTCGAACTCGGGTTTTTCCTGCTCGTCGCGGTGCTGGTGGTGCTGGCGTTCCTGCTTGTGGAGGCGGCGCGGCGTTCGCCCTGGGGGCGCGTGCTGCGCGGCATCCGCGAGAACGAAGAATCCGTCTTGGCTGCGGGCAAGGACGCGGTGAGCTTTCGCCTCCAGGCGTTCATCTTCGGCGCCTGCCTGATGGGGTTGGGCGGGGCGCTCTATGCCCACTTCAACGCCTTCATCAGTCCCTCGGCGTTCAAGCCCATGCTGGCGACCTTCCTGGTCTGGGTGATGATGATCGCCGGCGGCAGCGGCAACAACAAGGGGGTGCTCCTGGGCGCCCTGGTGATCTGGCTGATCTGGTCTGGCACGGAGATGGTCACCGGCCTGCTGCCGGCCGAGCTTTCCACGCGCGCCGGCGCCATCCGGATCCTGCTGATCGGGATCCTGCTGGAGGTCATCCTGGTCACTCGGCCCGAGGGCCTGCTCTCCGAGGCGAGCGACCGCATGCGCGCCATCCGGCGGGAAGCGAAACAGGACACGGGGGGCGGCTGAGCCGGCGGAAACGGCGGTGAGACGCCGGTTCCGGTTCGGTCGGATCAAAAAAGCGCCCGCGATCCGGAAGGGATCGCGGGCGCACGTGTGCGCAGCCGGATGCCGGCGATTACAGATCCGGGCTGATCACCTCGACGGTCTTTACGCCGTCGGTGGTGAAGGTCCAGTGCTCGAACAGGCCGGGGACGTCGCCATTCTCGTCGAAGTCCAGCGAGCCGGCCGAGCCCTCATAGTTCACGTCCTCGCCGTTGGAAATGGCCGTGCGCGCCTTTTCCCACTCGCCCGGGCCGACCTTGGTGCCCGGCGGGTTGGCGACCTCGTGGAGCATATCGCGGACCTGCTCGTGGTCCGTGCTGCCCGCCTTCTGCATGGCGAGGGCGAGGAGATAGACGCCATCATAAGCGGTGTCGATGAAGGGCTTGGGCGGAAGCTCGCCATAGGCCTCGGAATACGCCTGGCGGAAGTGTTCCCGGGCGTTCGTACCCTCGGGCGAGGTGGGGACGGTGCCCACGGAGTTCTTGAGGTACTGGCCGCCGATATTCTTGACCACCTCGGGCGCCTTCATGCCGTCGGTGAAGACGAACTTCCTGAAGTAGCCCTCTTCCAGCGCCTGCCGGAGAATGGTCGTGCCGTTCTCGGGATAGCCGATCAGGGCCAGCCCTTCGGCACCGCCCTTGGCGGCCTTGCCGAGCTCGCCGCGGTAGGACGCCTTGCCCTTCTCGTAGGGCAGGGACGCCGGTACCTCGCCGCCGCGTTTCTCGAACTGCTTGGTGAACTCCGTGGCCAAGCCCTCGCCGTAGGCGTTGTTGACGTACATGATCGAGACCGAGCGATAGCCCTGGTCGTAGGCGACGTTGCCCAGCGCCACGCCCTGCAGCGCGTCCGAGGGCACCGTGCGGAACAGGTAACCGTTGTCCTCGAGGTCGGTGATGACCGGCGAGGTGGAGGCGTTGGAGATTTGCGGCACGCCCTTTTCGCTGGCCACCGACTTCGCGACCGGGATGGTCACGCCCGAGGACATCGCGCCCACGATGCCCGCAACGTTCTGGATCGAGGCCAGCTTGTTCGCGGCGTCCACGCCGGCCTGCGGCGTCGTGCGCGAATCGCCGATGGACAGGCCGAGCTTCTCGCCGAGAACCCCACCGGCCTGGTTGATTTCGTCGACGGCAAGCCGGATGCCGTTCGCGGAGCTGCTCCCGTACGCCTGGAGATCGCCCGTCAGCGGAATGACAGCGCCGATCTTGACGTCCTGCGCGGCGGCCGGACCGGCCGCGAACAGCGCGGACGCGACGGCGCCGGCGAGCGCTGCGCGCGTCATCTTTTGGATCATGGACACCTCTCTATGGATGGTGGTTGCCTCCCTCGAAAAGCGCCGGCACGAGGCTGGACGGCGCACGCCCTTGGCCCGCGCCGGCGACGCGAGCGTAGCACAAATGGTTTCCGTCCTGTGAAGACAGCACCCGGGACAGCCGCGCCCGCGGCCCTGTCGCAGGCCGGGGAAAATCCGGCGGTGCCGGGCAAGCGATACTTCGTGGCGGTCTTTTACCGGCAGCCGACATCTGGTAGTCTCAACCTTTAACTGGGAGAATGACCGTCGTTGTCGCAAATGTCGAACACATCCGTCGCCATCGCGAGCGATCACGCCGGCTACCCGCTCAAGGCGGAGCTGGTGGCCGCGCTGGGCGAACTGGGCTACACGGCGCTGGACCTGGGCGCGGACGGCGCGGAGTCCGTGGACTATCCGGATTACGGTCAGGCTGTCGCGGATGCGGTCGCCGGCGGCCGGGCGGCGCTGGGCGTGATCGTCTGCGGTACCGGCCTGGGCATCGCCATGGCGGCCAACCGGGTCGCGGGAATCCGGGCCGCGCCATGCTGGAACACCACCGCGGCGCGGCTTGCCCGGCAGCACAACGACGCTAACGTCCTGGCGCTGGGTGCCCGGCTGGTGGGAAGCGAAGTGGCCCGGGACTGCCTGGCGGTGTTTCTGGAGACGGCCTTCGAGGGCGGGCGCCATCAACGCCGCGTCGCCAAACTGGGCTGACGCGCCGCAGAATAAGGGGTCTGGGAGAGGAGACGACGATGACAGGTCACGATGCCGCGCAAAACCGGGATCGCAACGGCGATCCGTTTTTCACCGCGAGCCTGGCGGAGGTCGACCCGGCAATCGCCGACGGCATCAACAAGGAACTGAGCCGCCAGCAGAACCAGATCGAGCTGATCGCCTCGGAGAACATCGTGTCCCGGGCGGTCCTGGAAGCGATGGGCTCGGTCCTGACGAACAAGTACGCCGAGGGCTATCCGGGCAAGCGCTACTATGGCGGTTGCGAGTTCGTCGACATCGCCGAAGAACTCGCCATCGAGCGCGCCACCAAGCTGTTCAACTGTAGTCACGCCAACGTGCAGCCGCATTCCGGCGCGCAGGCAAACCAGGCGGTGATGCTGGCCCTGCTCAAGCCCGGCGACACGATCATGGGGCTGTCGCTGTCCGCGGGTGGTCACCTCACGCACGGCGCCGCGCCTAACCTTTCGGGCAAGTGGTTCAACGCGGTGCAGTACGGCGTGCGCCAGGAAGACGGCCTGATCGACTACGACGAGGTCGAGCGTCAGGCGCTGGAGCACAAGCCCAAGCTGATTTACGCGGGCGGCTCGGCCTATCCGCGCATCATCGACTTCAAGCGCATGCGCGAGATCGCGGACAAGGTGGGCGCCTGGTTCCAGGTCGACATGGCGCACTTCGCCGGTCTGGTCGCGGGCGGCGTGCACCCCAATCCGCTGGATCATGCGCACATCGCCACCACGACGACGCACAAGACCCTGCGCGCGGCGCGCGGCGGCATGATCCTCACCAACGACCCGGATCTGGCGAAAAAGATCAACTCGGCCGTCTTCCCGGGCCTTCAGGGCGGGCCGCTGATGCACATCATCGCGGGCAAGGCCGTGGGCTTCGGCGAGGCCCTCAAGCCGGAGTTCAAGAGCTATGCCCAGCGCATCGTGGACAACGCCAAGGCGATGGCCGACCGGCTGATCGAGCACGGCCTGGATATCGTCACCGGCGGCACGGACACGCACGTCATGCTGGTCGACCTGCGGCCGAAGGGGCTGACGGGCAAGACCGCCGAGGCCACGCTCGACCGGGCGGGCATCACCTGCAACAAGAACGGCGTCCCCTTCGATCCGGAAAAGCCGACCGTCACCTCGGGCGTCCGCCTGGGCACGCCGGCGATTACCACGCGCGGCTTCGGTCCCGAGGAGTCCCGGCAGGTTGCCGACCTGATCGCGCGGACGCTGGACGGGGCGCGCGCCAACCCGGACGACAATTCGGCCACGGAAGAGGCGGTCAAGGCGGAAGTCCTGGAACTGTGCCGCCGCTTCCCGATCTACGGGCAGTGACGGGCGCGCCGCTCGGGGGACGTGCCGGACGCGACGGAACGTTGAGGGGTCATGCGCTGTCCATTCTGCGGCAAAGACGACACGCAGGTTAAAGATTCGCGGCCGACGGACGACAGCCAGGCCATCCGGCGGCGCCGGCACTGCCCCCACTGTGGGGCGCGCTTCACCACCTTCGAGCGGGTGCAACTGCGCGAACTCACAGTGGTGAAGGAGCACGGCAAGCGCGAGCCGTTCGACCGCGATAAGGTGCTGCGTTCCATGCAGATCGCGCTGCGCAAGCGCCCCGTGGATGCGGACCACCTGGAGCGTGTCGTCAACGGCATCGTCCGCCAGCTCGAAAGCACGGGCGAGAACGAGATCCCGTCGGACCGGATCGGCCAACTGGTGATGCAGGAGCTTGCCCGGTTGGATCAGGTCGCCTACGTCCGATTCGCGTCCGTCTACAAAAACTTCCACGAAGCCCGTGATTTCGAGGAATTCATTGGCACCCTCGGCGGCACCGACAAGGGCTGACGACGACGCGGGATGGATGGCGCTCGCGCTCACCCTGGCCCGGCGCGGGCTGGGGCGAACGGCGCCCAATCCGCCCGTGGGCTGTGTGCTCGTGCGCGCGGGGCGCGTCGTGGGCCGGGGCTGGACCCAGCCGGGCGGGCGCCCGCACGCCGAGACCGAGGCGCTGCGCCGCGCTGGCGAGGCGGCGCGCGGGGCCACCGCCTATGTGTCGCTGGAACCCTGTAACCATCATGGGCAGACGCCTCCGTGCACAGAGGCGTTGATCGCCGCCGGCGTGGCCCGTTGCGTCGTCGCCGCGCGCGATCCCGACCCGCAGGTCGCCGGCGCCGGTCTGGCGCGCCTGCGCGATGCCGGCCTGGTCGTCGAGACCGGTGTGGCCGAATCCGAGGCTGCGGCGTTCTATGGCGGCTATTTCCGGCAGCGGCGCGAGGGGCGGCCGTTCGTCACGCTTAAGCTCGCGACCACGCTGGATGGCCGAATTGCCACCCGGCGGGGCGAGAGCCAGTGGATCACCGGTCCCGAGGCGCGGGCGCGGGCACACCGGCTGCGCGCTACGCACGATGCCGTGATGGTGGGCAGCGGCACGGCCGTGGCGGACAATCCGCGCTTGTCCGTGCGCATACCGGGCCTTGCCGGTGCACAGCCGCTTCGGGTGGTCGTGGACGGCCGGTTGCGTCTGCCCTTGACGCATGACCTCGTGGCACGTGCCCGCGCGCACCCCACGCTCCTGATCACGCGGCCGGACGCGTTGCCCGATCGGCGTCAGGCCTACGCCGACGCCGGCGTCGAGCTGGCGGAGGCCGGGGTGGCCGAGGACGGCACCATGTCGACGCATGCCATCGTCGAGGCGCTCGGCGCGCGCGGGGTTACGAACGTGCTCGTCGAGGGGGGCAGCGTCCTCGCGGCCGGCCTGTGTCGCGCGGATCTCGTCGACGAGATCGTCTGGTTCCGTGCGCCCCGGCTGATTGGCGGCGACGGTGTACCCGCGATTGCCGGCTTCGGGTTGACGCACCTGGACTCCACGCCGCAGTTCGTACGCGTTGCCAGCGACGCCGCGGGCGTCGACATTGTGGAAACCTATCGGCGCGCGACTTAAGTGGAAAGCCATGTTTACGGGATTGGTGACCGATCTCGGGCGCGTCCGTGACGTCCGGCGGCCGCCCGCCGGCGCTGCGGACGATGCCCGGTTTGTTTTCGACACGGCGTACGACCCGGCGAGCCTGAGCGTGGGCGCGTCCGTGGCGTGCTCCGGCGCCTGCCTGACCGTGGTCGACGTGCTGGACCGCGGGTTCGCCGTGGACGTGTCGGGCGAAACGCTGTCGAAGACCACGCTGGGCGCCTGGGAGGTGGGCACCCGGGTGAACCTCGAACGGTCGCTGCGCATGGGCGACGAACTGGGCGGCCATCTCGTCACGGGGCATGTGGACGGCGTCGCCGAGATCGTGGCCTGCGAAGCGGCGGGTGGCTCGTGGCGCTTCGCCATCGCCGTGCCCGAACAGCTCGCGCCCTACATCGCGTCGAAGGGGTCGGTGGCGCTCGACGGCGTTTCGCTGACCGTCAACGACGTTGCGGGCAGCCGCTTTGATGTGAACATCATCGCGCATACCTATGATGTGACGACCTTCGGCCAGCGCCGGGTGGGCGATCGCATGAACCTGGAGATCGACATCCTCGCGCGCTACGTGGCGCGGCAGATGGAGGCGGCATGGCCGAAGAGCCCCACCTGAACGCGGATTCGGATTTCAACGCGTTCAAGTCGTCCATCGACGACGTCATCGCGGACGCACGCGACGGGCGCATGTTCATCCTGGTCGACGACGAGGACCGGGAGAACGAGGGCGATCTGGTCGTTCCGGCGGAGATGGCGACGCCGGCGGCCATCAATTTCATGGCCAAGTACGGCCGCGGGCTGATCTGCCTCGCGCTGAGCAACGAGCGCGTGCAGGAACTCGGCCTGCCCATGATGACGCGCATGAACCGCAGCCGGCAGGCCACCGCCTTCACCGTCTCCATCGAGGCGCGCGAGGGTGTGTCCACGGGCATTTCCGCGCCCGACCGCGCGCACACCATCGCCACGGCGATCGACCCGGCGAAGGGCCAGCAAGACATCGTCACGCCCGGTCACGTGTTCCCGCTCGCCGCGCGCGACGGCGGCGTACTGGTGCGCGCCGGACACACCGAGGCGGCGGTGGATGTGGCACGCCTTGCCGGGGTGAACCCCTCCGGCGTGATCTGCGAGATCATGAACGATGACGGCACCATGGCCCGGCGCGACGATCTGGTCGCCTTCGCCAAGCGCCATGGCCTGCGCATCGCCACGATCGCCGATTTGATCGCGTATCGCCGGCGCTACGACCGGATCGTCTCCCGCCTGCTGGAGACCACGTTCGAATCGGTCCACGGGGGCACGTTCAACCTCGCTGTCTACGCCAACACGGTTGCCTACGCCGAGCATGTGGCGCTGTGGAAGGGGGACCTTACGCGCGGCGGCCCGCCGCTGGTCCGCATGCACGCCATGAACACGCTCGAGGACGTGCTGGGCGACACCACGCGCGGCAAGGTGGGCGAACTGGCGACGGCGATGCGCATGATCGGCGAAGCGGGCCGGGGCGCCGTGGTGCTCATCCGGGAATCCGCCCCCACGGCGCTTTCCGACCGGCTGAAGCGGCGCCTGGGCCAGCAACCCAGCGGCAACGGGGAGCTGCGCGACTACGGCGTGGGCGCACAAATTCTCCTGGACCTGGGCATCCGCGATATGGTTCTGCTCAGCAACAGTCGGCGCACCGTCGTCGGCCTGGAGGAGGGCTTCGGCCTGCGCATCGCGGATCATCGGCCGATCCCGCATTCGGGCAGCGCAGCGGGCGAAGGGTAGCCAGCCATGGCAGCACCAGGGATCAGTCCGCACATCCTGATCGTCGAAGCGCGCTATTACGACGAGATCGGGGAGCAGTTGCAGAAGGGTGCGCTCCGCCGGCTGGAGCAGGCCGGGGCGAGCTACGAGATCATCCAGGTGCCGGGTGCGTACGAGATTCCGGCGGCGATCAAGGTCGCCATCCGGTCGCTGGATTTCTACGCCGGGCGCCGCCGCGCGGACGGCTATGTGGCGCTGGGCTGCGTCATCCGGGGCGAGACGTCGCACTACGACCACGTCTGCAGCGAAACCGCGCGCAAGCTCCAGGATCTTGCGTGCACCTATACGCTCGCGCTGGGCTACGGCATTCTCACCGTGGAGACGGTGGATCAGGCCATCGAGCGCGCTCGTGTGGACGGCCGCGACAAGGGTGGCGAGGCGGCCCAGGCCTGCCTCGACATGATCGAGGTGAAGCGGCGGTTCCATCTCTTCCCGCGCTGACACCCCGGCCGGATTCGCCGCGCGTGTCTCGCGCACCCCGGCCCCCGACGATCGGAGATCGCACGGCATGACGACATCGGGCTCCGGCCGCGCCGCCGGCCCGCCGGACCGGCGGCGCCAGGCGCGGCTTGCCGCCGTACAGGCGCTGTATCAGGTGGAAGTGGGCGAGGTGAGCCCGCGCTCGGTGATCACCGAGTTCCTCAACCATCGCCTCAAGGAAGAAATCGACGGCGTCCGGCTCGGGCGCATCGACCGCACCCTCTTCGGCGAACTGGTCGAGCAGGTTCCCGGCCAGCGGCGTGAGCTGCAGGACATGATCGCTGGCGCGCTGGACGAGGACTGGCCCATCGACCGTCTGGAGCGCTTGCTGCGAATCATCCTCGAATGCGGCGTCTACGAGCTGGCGGAACGGCCGACGGTGCCATTGAACATCGTCATCACCGAATACGTCGAGCTGGCGCGTGCCTTTTTCGACAGCCGAGAGCCGGCGATGGTGAACGCGGTGCTCGACCATTTGGGCCGAGTCCTGCGCGCCGAGACCGCGCCGTCGGCCGGCTCCGGGGTGTAGAGGGCCGGGACCTGCGGCATGCTGGGCGAGTTCGAGCTGATCGCGCGCTATTTCGCGCCCCTGGCGGCGGACGCGCCGGGCGCCTTCGGGCTCACCGACGACGGTGCGGTTCTGGCTGGCGACGGCGGGCCGGCGCGCGTGATCACCCTGGACACCCTGCTCGCGGGCACGCACTACCTGCCGCAGGATCCCGCGGACCTGGTGGCGCGCAAGGCGCTGCGCGTGAACCTGTCCGACCTTGCCGCGATGGGGGCGCGTCCCGAAGGCTACCTGCTGAGCCTTGCGCTGGCGCCCGAGGTGCCGGAAAGCTGGGTGGACGGTTTCGCCCGCGGGCTCAGCGCCGACCAGGCGCATTACGGCGTGGCGCTTCTGGGCGGCGATACCACGCGCACCTCGGGGCCGACAGCCATTTCCGTCACGGCGATCGGGACGGCGGACGCGGTCCTCCGGCGAAGCGGTGCGCGCGTGGGCGACCGGGTTTACGTCTCGGGCACGATCGGCGACGCGGCTCTCGGGCTGGCGGTGGCCCGCGGTGTTGCCGGCGACGCCGGCGACCCGGATTCGCGCGCCCTGGCGGCGCGCTACCGGCTCCCCCAGCCCCGGGTTGCGCTTGGGGCGGCGCTGTGCGAACGCGGCCTGGCGAGCGCGGCGATCGACATTTCCGACGGGCTGATTGCGGACCTCGGGCACATATGCCGCCAGTCGGGCGTGGCTGCGGATCTGGCACTTCCGCGGATTCCGCTTTCCACGGCCGTGCAGCGACGGGTCGAGATGGACGCCGCCCATCTGAGAACGGCCCTTACCGGCGGCGACGATTACGAACTCGTGTTCACCGCACCGCCGGAAAATGCCGATGCGCTTGCGGCGCTGGCGCGCGACCTGGATCTGCCCCTGACTGGGATCGGCGAGGTCGTGCCGGGCGGCGAGGTGATTCTGCGCGATCCCGAGGGCCGTCCGATGACCTTCGACCACGCCGGCTGGACCCATTTCTGAGGGAACGGCGCCTGACACCGGCGCGCGCCCTTTAACCGGCACTTTACCGCGTGGTTCCAGGCTCGAACACTCGAAATCTAGGGGCGTTTTGCGCCGATGATTCGCTTACTTCTTCTTCTCGGCTTGGTGTTTCTGCTCGCCGGCGGCGGCGTGGGCACCTGGTGGTTCGGCATCAAGGGCGAACCCATTCCGGGGATTCCCGAGCAGTCGGAAAGCGCCCAGAAAGCCGAGCGGGCGCGGCGGCTGGGGAATCTGGACGCGGCGTACGCCCCGATCGGCCCCCTGTCGATCCCGGTTATGCAGGAAGGCCGGGTGACCAAGCTGCTCACCATGGAACTCAATCTCGAAGTCGCCGGCCAGCCGGGACTGGAAGCCGTGGCGGCGAAGCGCACCGTGCTGCGCGACGCGCTGCTGTCCGAGCTGCACGGCCTGTACGCCCTGGATTTCGTGCGCAACAACGAGAACCAGTTGACCCTGGTCAAGAAGCGGTTGCTCAAGCGGGGGCGCGAGGTGCTCGGCGAGAAGCTGCGCGCGGTCCAGATCAAGGCCGTCCAGGGCCGTGAAGTGAACCAGGAGAGCTGACGCCCGCCGGGTCTTGGCAGCGGCGGGCACGGCGGTAAACTGCCCGGCATGCAGGGCATGCGCTCCGATCCGGCCGCCGTGGCCGTCCTCGTCGTCTGCCAGGCGCTGGCCATGACGTGCAGCGCCATGGTCATCACCACAACGGCGCTGGTGGGGCGTATGCTGGCGCCCGATCCGGCGCTGGCGACGCTGCCGCTGGCGCTGCAGTTCCTCGCGCTGATGGGCGCGACGCGGCCGGCGGCGTGGGCCATGGGGCGGTGGGGGCGCCGCGCCGGCTTCAGCGCGGGCGCTGCGACCGGTGTAGTGGGCGGCGCGCTTGCCACCCTGGCGGTGCTGTTCCAGACGTTTGTCCTCTTCGCGATCGGGGCGGGGCTCATCGGTGTCTTTCTGGCACATGCCATGCATTACCGTTTTGCCGCCGCGGATACGGTGCCGCCGGGGCGCCAGAGCACGGCGATTTCGTGGGTTATGGCGGGCGGTGTGCTGGCCGCGGTTGCGGGGCCACAGCTCGCGAACTGGGCGCGTGATCTTTTCGCGCCGTTCGATTTCGCCGGCGCCTATGCCGTGCTGACGGCGCTCTGCGCCTTCCAGCTCGTCGTGCTGCAGATTGTGCGTCTGCCTGCGCCGGGTGCGCGCGCACCCCGGTCCCGGGCGGCCGTTCCGGGGCGCCGGCCGGCCGGGTTCGTCGCCGCCGTGATCGTCGGCATGGTGGGGTACGGCGCGATGAACCTGGTGATGGCGGTGACGCCGCCGGCGATGGCGGACTGCGGCCTGGACTTCAACCGCGCGGCCTTCGTGATCCAGTGGCACATCTTCGCCATGTATGCACCCGCCTTCGTCACCGGGCATTTGATCCAGCGGTTCGGGCTGTCCAGTGTGATCCTGGCGGGGATCGCGCTCATGCTCGGCGCGGCGGGGATCAACGCGAGCGGCGTGGGGCTGGGCAACTTCGCCGTGGGGCTGGTGCTGTTGGGCGTGGGCTGGAACTTCATGTTCGTGGGCGCGACGACGTGGCTGACGCGCTTACAGACCGCGCAGAACAGCGCACGGCGACAGGGTCTCAACGACGTGTTCGTGTTCGGGACGGTCGCCGCGACCTCGCTGAGTTCGGGCTGGTTGCTGGAAACGGTCGGGTGGGCCGCGCTCAACCTCGCCATCCTGCCGGCGCTGGCGATCGCTCTGATCGCCGTCGTCTGGCCCCTGCGCGACCGCGGCGATCACCCGGCGCCGACGCAGGAAACGCCGGGCCGGCTATGACACCGAGACGCATGCCGCCGGCGCGCCCCATCGTCAGGGCAACGGGCTGGGGCTGCCGGGGCCGCCGCCGGTTGCCGGGTTGCCGCCGCCCTCGGTGTTGAATCGGCCGAGGTTGCCCAGGAGCTGCTGAAGGATCGTGAGGTCGCGCCCGGGCGTGGGCGTGATGCGGTTCACGGGATTCACGGCACGGCCGTCGGCCTTGGTGTAGAGCCGCGTGCTTTCCACCGTGTCGCCCTCGTTGAACGTCACGGCGAAGACGTTGCGCTTGAGCACCTCGGCGTCGAAGAAGGCGAACTGCTTTTCCTTGCTGCCGATGTAATACCAGGTCCGATCGCGGAAACTGGACCGCGCCGAAGGCGAGCCCAAGAGGTCGATCACGTCGCTGCGCCCATCCTCGCCCGGTTTGATCTGCGCCATCGTTTCCGGATCGGGCAGGTGGCCGCGCACATCGACGGGCGCCTCGCAGGCGCCCAGCGCAAGCGCGAGCGTGCCGCCGGCGAGGGCGGTCGCCATCGCGCGGCGCGCACCCAGTCGAGAACGCGAACCTGATGCCATGGTCTGTCGATCACCTGTCCGAAAAAACCTTGTTCTTGATTACGCGCTGTTGCCGGCCCATTTCAAGCCCCGGTAGGGCCTGCGGGGTTGGCGCGCTTGGAACGGAACGGGAGCATGTCGTTTTTCAAACGGTTTTTCGGTTCGACGAAACAGAACGATCCCATCGCGTGGCGTCTCTACGAAACGGCCGTGGACCAGGCGCGTGCGCCTGTTTTCTACCGCGATCTCGGTGTGCCCGACACGCAGGACGGCCGCTTCGAGATGATCAGCATGCACGTCGTCCTTCTGCTCCGGCGGATGAAGCGTGCGGCCGGCGAGAACACCGATCTCGCGCAGAATGTCTTCGACGCCATGTTCTCGGACATGGACCGCTGCCTGCGTGAACTGGGCAGTGGCGACCTCGGGGTCGCGCCGCGGGTGAAGAAGATGGCGCGTGCGTTCTATGGCCGCATCTCCGCTTACGATGCTGCGCTCGATCCGCAACGCGAGCCGGGGACGCTGCGTGCCGCGATCCGGCGTAACGTCTACGGAACGATTCACACACCCGATGCGGCGAGTGTTGCCGCCTTGCGCGACTATATGCTGGAGGTCGCCGCGCGCCTGGAAGAGCAGTCGATGCACGATCTGGCGCAGGGTCGGGTCGATTTCGGCGCGCCGCCGGCCGGGCCGGTGCCCGACGCGCCGGCGATCGACCCCGCCGCCGCGGACGGCTCGGCGGCGTAGACGCCGTTCGCCTGCGGGTGAGCGGATTGACCCGGCGCGAGGCCTTCCCTACCTGTGGCATGTGATGTCCAAGACGAGGCGGTGATGACGGCGGCCGGCCCCATCCCTCCGGAATTCTCCCGCGTGCTCGGCCTCGATCAACTCGAACTGGGCCCGGTTGAGCGCGAGCTGTCTGCCAGCGACGCTGAATGTGCGGCGCTTGCGGCGCGCTTCGGAATCCCCGGCGTGGGGCGCCTGTCGGGTACCCTGACGGTGACGCGGCCCGGGAAGGGCCCGGCGATCCGTGTCGCGGGGCGCGTTCAAGCGGAGGTCACGCAGACCTGCGTGGTTTCCCTGGAACCGGTCACGCAACACGTGGCTGAGGATTTCGTCCAGCGTTACACGCTGGAAGCGGTCGCCGAGCCACCCGAGGTCTTCTCCGACCCCGAGGCGGAAGAGCCGCCCGAGCCCATGAGCGGGGACAGTCTGGACCTGGGCGAGGTGCTTGCCGAGCAGCTCGCGCTTGCGCTGGATCCCTATCCCCGGGCCCAGGGGGCCGCGCTGCAGCAGTCGAGCTTCGGCACGCCGCACACGCCGGAGGAACTCGAGGCCGCGAAGTCGCCCTTCGCCGCACTCAAGGACTTGAAAACACCCGACTCGTCCCGCTAAACGGACGGCCTTCCGGAAACGTTCGTGCCGCGGCACGCGCCCTTGCGAGGGCCCGGCGTTTCCTTTAATACCCTGCCCGCAACGCGGCAGGCCCATCGGCACGACAAGAGGATCACGCCATGGCTGTTCAGCAGAAAAAGGTCTCCAAGTCGCGGCGCGACAAGCGGCGCGCCCACCACGCCCTGAAGTCGCCCAGCTACGTTGTCGACCAGGACAGCGGCGAGCACCGGCGGCCACACCACATCGACCTCAAGACCGGAATGTATAAGGGCCGCGAGGTCCTTCCGCCGAAGGACGAAGGCTGAGTGAGACACGTCCCGCAGCGCGCGTGCGCGCAGAACGCGGGCTGCGATGGGTGATGTGTCCGAAGGCATGGTCGCGCGGCCGGCGGGCGCGTGCGACGCCTTGCGGATGTCCGAAGCATGGCTTCGCGGCCGGGTATGCCGTTCGGCAAGAGTGGGAAGCATCGTGAGCGCTCGCCTGACACTGGCCGTAGACGCGATGGGCGGCGACCAGGCGCCGCGGATGGTGCTTCGCGGTGCCAACATCGCGCGTAAGCGCGATCCCAACCTGCACTTCGTTTTCTACGGCCGTGAGCCGGAGCTCAAACCGCAGCTGGACAAGCTGAAAAAGCTTCGGCCCAACGCCGAGATTGTCGATTGCGCGGACGTTGTCAGCGACGACGCGAAGCCGTCGGTGGCACTGCGCAGTGGCCGCGATACCTCCATGCGCCGCGCCATCGAGGCGGTGCGGGACGGGCACGCGCAGGGCTGCGTGTCCGCCGGCAATACCGGCGCGCTCATGGCGATCTCCAAGGTCCTGCTGAAGACGTTGCCCGGAATCGAACGGCCCGCGATCGCGTCTTTCTTCCCCACGCTGCGTGGGGAATCGGTAATGCTCGACCTGGGCGCGAACGTTCAGTGTGACGCGCGGAATCTGGTCGACTTCGCCGTTATGGGGAACGTCTTCGCACGTTCGATCCTGGGCGTGGTCGACCCGGTGACGGGCCTCATCAACGTGGGGACGGAGGAGCGCAAGGGACACGAAACCCTCTGGACGGCGCGCGAAATGCTCGCCGAGCTGCCGTTGCCGGGGCGTTTCCATGGTTTCATCGAGGGTGACGACATCGCCAAGGGGGCGGTGGATGTCATCGTCACCGACGGATTCACCGGCAACGTCGCGCTCAAGGCCGCGGAGGGCACGGCGAAGCTGGTCAGCGTGTACCTCCAGCGCACCTTCAAGAGTTCCCTGTTCGCCCAAGTCGGCTACCTTTTCGCACGGCGGGCCATGCAGAAGCTGCGCAAGCGGACCGATCCGCGCCGGTACAACGGCGCGATCTTTCTCGGTCTGGACGGCATCACGGTGAAGAGTCACGGCAGCACCGATGCCCTGGGTTTCGCCCATGCGCTGGGCCTTGCCGGGGACATGGCGCGTCAGGACTTTCTCGAGAAAACCCGCAACGAGCTGGCCGGTATCCGCCGGGATCCCGAGGGCCAGCGGGCCGCGGCCGGATGATGCCGGTACGTGCGCAGGTCGTCGCGTGCGGCGGATATCTGCCCGAGCGCGTGTTCACCAACGACGACCTTACCCGCTACGTTGCCACCTCCGACCACTGGATCCAGCAGCGCACCGGGATTCGCGAGCGCCGGATCGCGGCAGCCGGCGAAACCACGGCGGACATGGCCACCCGGGCCGCGCGGACGACGCTCGATCGGGCGGGGTTCACGGCGTCGGATCTCGACCTGATCGTGCTCGCCACGGCAACGCCGGATGAAACCTTTCCCGCCACGGCAACCATGGTTCAGGCCCGGCTGGGCATGACCCGCGGGGCGGCGTTCGACGTGCACGCCGTGTGCACCGGCTTCATCTACGCCCTTTCGGTCGCCGATGCCTTCCTCAAGACGGGTCAGGCCCGGACGGCGCTGGTGATCGGCGCGGAGACGTTTTCGCGCATCCTGGACTGGACCGACCGGAGCACCTGCGTGCTTTTCGGCGACGGGGCCGGTGCCGTGTTGCTCCAGGCAGCCCCCCTGAACGAGCCGGCGACGGATCGCGGTGTGCTTTCCACGCACATCTATTCCGACGGGCGGCATCACGATGCGCTTTACGTCGACGGTGGGCCCTCCCGAACCCAGACCGTGGGGTGCCTGCGTATGGAAGGGAAGGAGGTCTTCCGCCACGCCATCCACCGCATGGCGGAGGCCAGCGACGCGGCACTCGCCGCCAACGGCAAGACCGCGGCGGATCTCGACTGGCTTGTGCCGCACCAGGCCAACATGCGCATCATTGAGGGCATGGCCCGTCGGCTCGAACTTTCCATGGACCATGTGGTCGCCACCGTGGACCGGCACGCCAATACCTCCGCGGCATCGATCCCGCTGGCCCTGTTCGAAGCTGTCGAGGACGGCCGCATCCGCCCCGGGCATCTCGTGCTTCTGGACGGCATGGGCGGCGGATTCACCTGGGGCTCGGCGCTGATCCGCTGGTAGACACGCGTCGGCCGGGCGGTGCCTCAAGACTTCCGCCCTTCTCCCTCGGAAATCAGGATTTTTCGCCCTATGCCAAAGGCAGGGCGAATTGACGGACCATGCGCGATTGCTTAAACTTTAAAGCACGCGGCGGTGAGGGAGCTGCATGGATGAGCGAAAACACGGTGACGCGGGCCGACCTCTCCGAAGCGGTGTATGAAGAGGTCGGATTAAGTCGCAACGAATCCGCTGAACTCGTGGAATCGGTCCTGGACGAAATTGCCGACGCGCTGGTGCGCGGCGAGCCCGTGAAGATCTCGTCCTTCGGCAGCTTCGCCGTCCGCCAGAAGGGCCAGCGCGTGGGGCGTAACCCGAAGACTGGGGAAGAGGTCCCCATTCTGCCGCGCAAGGTCCTGGTTTTTCGGGCTTCTCACGTGCTGAAGGATCACATCAATAAGGGCTTCGTCGCCCCGCGCGACGCGTCCTGACGCTTCGGGTCCAGCGTGCACGCAAGGGACGCGCACACCATGGCGAGGTCGCGGACAGCCACGAAGTCGGACGCGGCGTTCCGGACCATCAGCGAGGTTTCGGATAACCTCCAGGTGCCGCAGCATGTTTTGCGCTTCTGGGAGACCAAGTTCGACCAGGTCCAGCCCATGAAGCGCGGCGGCGGCCGGCGCTACTACCGGCCCGAGGATATCGAACTCCTGCGTCAGATTCGGGACTGCCTGTACGCCGAGGGATACACCATCAAGGGCGTACAGAAGCTCCTGCGCGAAGGGCATTTGCGCACGGGCAAGACCCGCGGCAACGGCCAGAGCCGGCGCAAGAGCCAGGGGCGCGGAAACGCTAAGCGCAGCCAGGAAGCAGCGAACGATTCGCAGCATGCACAGGCACCCGCCGCCAATGCGGCAACCGGTGCGGACAGGGGGACAGCGGCGAAGCCGGCCAACGGCGACCGGGAGACCCTGCTGGAGATCCTGCGCGAACTGGAAGATGCGCGGGCGGAGCTTGCCCGGCGCACGCCGCCGCGGCGCGACGCAGCCTGACGGTGCTCGACCCCATTGCATCCGCGACGCGCGCTCGCTATACCCTGGGGGTGCGGTGCGCATCACCGTGTCGGAGCGTGGCGCAGTCTGGTAGCGCATTCGGCTGGGGGCCGAAAGGTCGCAGGTTCAAATCCTGCCGCTCCGACCACTTTCTTCCGACCGTGAACGTTATCCCCGAAATTCCGCAACGCCCGGTCACGGGCTGCTGAAGATGTCATTCCTGTGCGGTCTGCTCGCGGCTGGGCGCGCACCAGTCCGAGCGATGGCCACCCTCGTAGCGTCGCCCCAAACCGGCGTCGAGCAGGGCCTGGCCCAAGTCTTCGCCGTCAGCGGTCACGCGGGCGATGACGCGGCCGCCGTACTTGCCTTGCTGGATCGCGTGCAGGCGGATGGTTTCCGCATTGGCCAACAGTTGGCGGGTCATGGCCCGTGCCTTTCGGGCAAGGCGCTCCTCACGCGCGCAGTCGGCGCGAAGCTCGGCCGTGTCCACGCGCGCCAGCCGGACATTTGTCACCACGATGTGGCCCGGCCAGATATGGGCGCGCACCGTCGCCGTGTCGCCGTCGTAGGCATCGACGTACTCGGCCGGCACCGGTCCGGGGATGACGTCGTCGCGCGCGAAGGCGGGTGCAGCCATAAGTAGCGTTAATAGTGCCGCAATCACCCGCATACCTTGCAGGTGGGTGGAGATGGCGCGCGATCAAGGGAGCCGGCGGTTGGGAATCACCCGCTTCCCGAGGTGTCGCGCGGCGGGGCCGGCGCCAGCGGACCCAGCGCCCGGAACAGCGGTCCGAGAAAGGGCGCGTAATGGCGCCACCGCCCGACGGCGGACCTGTACAGCGGCTGCCGCACCTGGCTCATGCTCGCCGTCATGACGGGCCGGTCCGTCTGGTGAAACGCCAGACACGCATCGTCCCAAGGCAGCCCGCAAAACCGCAGCAGTCGCGCCACGTGCGGGCTTGGCTCGGCGATCAGGTCCTCATAGCGCAGCTCGAGCCAGGCGTCGGCCGGCAGGGCGTTGCGGAAATGGGCCATCAGGGCGTCGTAGGCACGGTAGTAGCGGCCCAGCGCCGTTTGGTCGAACGCGAAGAGATTGCCGTTCGTAAAATTCTGAAAAAAGCAGGAGAGACAGGTGTCTGCGGGCTCGCGTTGAACGTGGACGATGCGCGCGTTGGGCAGGATTCGCCGGATCAGGCCGACCATGCGGAAGTTCGCGGGCATCTTGTCGGTGATGTGCGGGACACCGGACGCCGGCGCGGGCAGGCGGTCCAGGTAGGCCTTTCCCAGGCGCGTCTCGTCCGTCGGGGTCAGGCTTGGTGCCCAGTCGGGAAAGGCCAGGGACGGCCGGTCGGGAACGCGCACCTCGCGCACCACGTTGCTCAGGTCGCGGCGCTCGCCACCCGGCGCGACGGCCGGATGACTGGCGAGTATCTGCTCCACCAGCGTGGTGCCCGAACGTGGCATGCCCAGTACGAAGATCGGCCGCGGATCGGTTGCGCCGCCGGCTGGATCCGCGGCCAGCGTGTCCGCCGGGAAAGCGTCGCGAATCCGGGCAAACAGGCGTTCCTCCGCGGCGAGGTCGTAATCGCTGGCGTGCCAGGCCACCGCATTGCCCGCCGTGTAGTGCGCGAAGGCGGCATCGTGCGCCCCGTGCTGGGCGCGCGCCCGGCCCAGGGCGAAATGCAGGCTTCGGGCATCGGCGCTGTTGGGATCCACGGCGTCCAGCGCCGCGCGCATCCGGGTCAGGTCCGTGTCGGCTTCGTCGAATCGCCGGCCGGTATCGGTTAGCGTGAGGTTTTCCCAGGCCTTTCCCGAGGTCGGGCGGACCTGGGTCGCGCGCCGGAAACTTTCGGCAGCCTCCGCTTCCCGGCCGAGGTGCTGCAGCGTCCGCCCGCGGTTCACCCAGGCGTTCTCGTGCCGTGGCTTGAGCGCCAGCGCCCGGTCGTAACAGGTGATCGCGGATTCGAGTTCGCCCCGCTCCCAGTAGGTGTTGCCCAGGTTGTAGATGACCTCGGCGTCGTCGGGGCGCACCGCGATGGCGGCGCGCATGCGCGCGATGGCGGTGTCCAGATCGCCCGCCCTTTTGGCCACGAGTCCGGCCAGTTGGTTGGCGTCGGCATGGTCCGGATCGCTTTGGAGAATCCGCCGGTAACAAGCGAGCGCATCGTTCAGTCGCCCGGCGCGGTGGTGGCCGAGCCCCGTACGCAACAGGGTGTCCGTATCCGTGGTCGCGGATGTGTCCGTTTCGGCAGCCATGGCGGATTCCTTCGGGTGGCGAAGACGCGTTCCCATTGATCTACGTCAATGTCGGGAAAGACCCTACAGGGCACGTTGGCAGTGTTCGGGAACGGCCACGATGGCCGACAGAGAAGACCGCCGCTGTTGGTAGTGATCACCCCACGGGGGATCGGGTCTTGGTCGGCCGTTGCGGCACGGACTCGCTCGCTCTCAAGCCTCATCCAGGATCGCCCCGCCGCGTCTTGCGGCGGGGCCTTTTTTTGGGCCGCGACCGTGCGGCGTCGGCGGGAGCCTAGCCCGGACGCGGGCGGATGCGCTAGCCTCCCGTGTAGCTTTCTAGGGAGGTGGGCGATGAGCCACAGCCTGATTTACGTCACGGCATCCAACGCCGAGGAAGCAAAGCACATCGGCCGCAGCCTGGTGGCGGCGCGTCTGGCCGCCTGTGCGAATGTCTTCCCGGAGATGGTGCCCATTTTCTGGTGGGACGGCGCCGTGCAGGAGGATAGCGAAGCGGTGCTGATCGCCAAGACCCGGGGCGATCTGGTGGACACGGTCATCGAGCACGTGCGCGCCGTGCATTCGTACGACTGCCCGGCGGTCCTGGCGGTTCCGATTTCGGCCGGCAACGCGCCGTTTCTGGACTGGATCGATTCGGAGACGGGCGCGTCCGCCCGCTAACGCGGCCATCCACGACGACATCATAAAGGAGCGGGATGATGGAGCGCCCCTTGTTCATGGAGGAGATCGGCGCCGACGGCGTCGCGCGAATCACCCTGACGCGGCCGGCGAAGCGCAACGCCGTGAATGGCGCGCTGATTCGCGAGATGACGGATGCGCTGGACGGCATTGCCGGGGATTCGCGCGCGCGCTGCTTGGTGCTCGCGGGCGAGGGCGAGGCCTTTTGTGCTGGCGGCGACCTG
>CAJXKW010000035.1 GCA_913055855.1 uncultured Limimonas sp.
AGCTTCGCAGCGATGATCCATCTCGCGGCCGCAAAGCTCTCCCTAAGATGAACCCCAACAGACCCTAGAGCAAAATCGATGAAAGCCGAACCGGCTTGCATCGTGAATTTTGCTCTAATTTCCTGAAGATTGGGCAAGATTCAGCTGAAACGTGATTCCACGTTTCAGCATCTTGCCCTGGCCTGCGATGCGATCCGGATGGATCGCTGAATTGCACGCTGTCCGTTGAAGATAGGGCAAGATTCAGCGAGCAGGTGACCCAGCCTGATCGCATCCTGCCCTCAGAAGCTGGCCGGCCCGCGCAGCTTGTCCGCGGTCGGCCTTGATGCCATAAACGCGGCATGGCCAGTGCCATTTCGCTTTATGAAGACTTGATCAACGCCGCCGACGAGCGCACGCGCATGCGCTTGATCGCGGAGGCGCTGGATCGTCTTGAGCATCGGTCGGTCCCCGACGGGGTGGCGACGAGTCAGCAGGTTGCCGACGCAGAAGCGCGGAGCACCGCCAACCTCCGCGAGACGGAACTGCGCCTCCAGAAGGAAATCGAGCAGGTCCGGGCGGATCTCCGCACGGAGATCGAGCAGGTCCGGGCGGATCTTCGCACGGAGATCGAGCACGTCCGGGCGGATCTCCAGACTCAGATCGCGCAGGCCAAGGCCGACATGTTGAAGTGGGGTGCTGGCCTCTTCGTGCTTCAGGGCACCGCGATCGTGGGCGCACTGGCCGCCATTCTGGGCGGGTGACCGCCGGCGATGCCGACGGGTGCGGGGCTCAGCCCGCACGCCGCGGCATCAACAGCGTGACATCCAGGTCCAGCACCACGCTGGGGTCGTATTTGCCGTCTTCGCCCCTGTCCGGGAAATCCCCGCAGGGCCGGTCCTTGGTGGCCACCGTGCGCACGCGCAGCGCTCCGGCGTCCGTTCGCCCGGGCAGGTCGTGTTTGGAGACGATTTCCGACCAGGCGAAGATGGTGTCCCCGGCGAAGCTGGGATTGGTGTGCTTGCCGCCGTTGATGGCGAGCACGGCGATCGCATTGCCCAGCCCGTTGAACATGAGCGAACGGGCGATGGAAATGATGTGTCCGCCGTAGACGATGCGCCGGCCAAAGCGCCCGTCCTTCTCGTAGAACTGGTTGAAGTGAACGCGCGCGGTGTTGTGGAACAGCCGCGTGGCCATCTGGTGCTCGGATTCCTCGATGGTCATGCCGTCGACGTGGTCGATGCGCTCGCCCGGTTCGAAATCCTCGAACAAATAGGGCTGCGCGGTCAGGCCGGTGTCGTAGCGCGCATAGCTCACGTCGCGCGGCGGCGCCAGATCGGCCACGGCAACCGCCTCGGGCAGATTGGGGATATGCCGTTCCGGCGCGGCGCTGTGCGGAAGGCGCTTGCGGACCATCACCCAGCGGACATAGCTCAGGACGGTCTCACCGCGCTGGTTCCGTCCCGTCGAGCGGACGTACACCGTGCCGGTCTTGCCGTTCGAGTTCTGCTTCAGCCCGATAACCTCGGACTCGGTGCTGAGCGTGTCGCCCGGATACACCGGTTGATGAAAGATTCCGCAGGCATAGCCCAGATTGGCGATGGCATTGAGGGATATGTCCGGGACCGTCTTGCCGAACACGATGTGGAAGGTCAGCACATCATCCAGCGGCGCGGCGGCATAACCCATCTCGCGCGCGGCGGCGTCCGATGCGTTCAGGGGAAACCGGCTCCCGTACAAGGAGGTGTAGAGCGCCGTATCGCCTTCCGTGACCGTGCGCGGCACGGCGTGCCGGATGGTCTCCCCCAGATGAAAGTCCTCGAAGAAGTTGCCCTGAATCGTCTTGGTTGCGGCTGTCATGGCTTTCGCTCGCTGGCTCACGGGGTCGCATTACCGTACCTCCCCAGGCGCGACCGGCGCGGGTATCTCGGACCCGCGCCGACCGTGTTTGTTGTGCAGCGCACCTAGGCGCATTTTCGCTGTGCAGTGTAGCCGGTGTGCGGGCTCTCGCAAGCCCCGGCGCGATTTGCCATCTTGAGGGGATGAACCTGCTGTCCCTCAATTCGCACGTGGCCTATGGCTATGTCGGCAACGCGGCGGCCGTGTTCGCATTGCAACGGCTCGGGCTGGAGGTCTGGCCGCTGCATACGGTGCGCCTGTCCAACCATCCCGGCCACGGTGGCTTCACTGGCGGCGCCACGACCCCGGCGGCGCTGGACGAGCTTGTTGCCGGGGTCATCGCGCGCGACATCCCGGCGGCCTGTGGCGGTGTCATCAGCGGCTATCTGGGCGCGGCCGAACAGGCCTCCGCCGTGTTGCGCGCGGTGACGGCCGTGCGCGGTGCCCGCGACGACGCGATCTACGTCCTCGACCCCGTCATGGGCGATGCCGGTCCGGGGCTCTATGTCGACCCGGCGATTGCCGGTGCGATGCGGGATGACCTGCTGCCGGTCGCGGACGTGGTCACCCCCAATGCGTTCGAGCTGGGCTGGCTCACCGGGCGCACCGTGGCCGACACCCAAAGCGCACTGGATGCTGCACGCACGGTGATTTCATGGGGGCCGCGGCTGGTCGCGGTGACCTCGCTGCCGGTGGATGCGGCGACCCTGGGCGTACTGGGTGTCACGGCCGACGCCGCGTGGCTGATCCGGGTGCCGCGGCTGGCCTTTGCCGTGCCGCCCAATGGGGCGGGGGATCTGCTCACCGCGCTGATCGCCGGGCGGCTGGTGCGCGGCGATGGCCTTCCCGGCGCCCTGGCCGCCGCGACCAATGCCGTGAACGCGGTGCTCCTCGCGACACGCGACGCGGGGCGGCGCGAGCTGGCCCTGGTGGCGGCGCAGGAGGCCCTCGCCGCACCGCCCGACACGCTCCGGGCGGCGGCATTGTGACCCGCTTTCGCGCCCGACGGTGCTGGGTTATCTCGGGGTGTTGGAAAGGGAAAACGCCTCGGCCATGACGGTGAAGGAGTTCCTGGGTTACGCCATGGGGACGGCGTTCGTGCTCGCCGTGCTGGGTGCGGCCATCGGCGCCGTGCTCTTGCTGATGAGCGTCGTGCCCCTGATGATCGTGTTGTTTCCGCTGACCGTGGCCGTGCTGGGCGGTTTCGTCCTGATCGGCTACATGCGGCACAGGCGTTCCCGGCGGACCTCGCAACGCTGACGTGCGCCCCTGGGATTCGCGAGCGTGCGTGCCAGACTCTTGAACACGAGCTAAAGCGTGCGCTAGGGTACAGCAACACATAAACCCTACGCCGACGGGAGAGGTCGCCGTGTACGCGCATCCGCAGCAGGAAACCAACTACGATGTCCGGGAGCTGCGCCGGGCTGCCGGACGCTGGCTGAAAAGCCTGCGTGAGCAGCGCGGGCTGTCGCAGCGTCAGCTCGCCGAGAAAGTGGGCGTCGAGTACTATACCTTCATCTCGCAGCTCGAGGCCGGCCGCGGGCGCGTGCCGCCCGAGCGGTACGAGACCTGGGCCGCCGCACTGGGCGTGGAACCCAAGTGGTTCGTTAAGGGCCTGATGCAGTTTTACGATCCGATCACGCACCGCATCCTTTTCGGCGACACGGACGCGGACACGGCCGGGCAAGGCTGAGGGCAACGCGGCACGGCGGCGTACGGATGCAGCGAGCGGGCCGGCGGGCGAAATCGAACGCGAAAGCTACGGGCGCGAGGCCAGAACGGCGTAATCCTGAGGGCCGTTGAGCAGAGCGTTGAGGCGTTTTGTCCCCGGATCGTCACCGGGCACCTCGGGGGCGTCGGCCACCGGGTGGAGACGCCATATGGCGGCGTCGGCAAAGCCGCGCTGGGTGACCAGGAACTTGCCCACGGCGGGCGGAATGGGGGCCCGGTGCGTGGGATCGGCGTGGAAGGTGTGCGCGCCCACGACGAGGTTCTCCGGATTGGGCGTCTCCAGGATCAGCAGCCCGCCCGGCGCGAGCGCTGTTCGTGCCGCGTCGAGGAATGCCACCAGCGTCTCCAGGGTCATGTGCTCGGCGACGTGGAACGCCGTCACCGCGCCCAGGGCGCCGTCGCCCGCCGCGCTCAGCGCGGTGAAGAGGTCCTGCTCGCGGGCATCCAGACCGTGTTCTCGGCAGGTCGCCACAGCCATCGGGTTGACGTCCACGCCGTGGCCGACGAGGCCGGCGTCGCCCAGCAATTCCAGCCACTCGCCGCGGCCGCACCCGATGTCCAGCACGGGCCGGTCCGGACGTCCCGCGCCGGCGGCCCGCACGGCGTCCAGATAGACCGCCTGGCGCTGCTTGATCTCCGCGCGCGTGCCCCGGAAATGATCCTCGAAGGCCTCGTAAACGTTGGCGAGCCGGTTGCTGACCGCGGACGCCCGGGCAGCAGGCGGGGTTGCACCGGCCGTCTCTCCGGGCCGGCTTTCGTGGGCGCCATCCGCGCTCGCGGCGCCCGCCCGGTCGATGAGGGCGTCGAGCCGCCGCTGCTGGAAGAGCACATCCCCGTGCAGCCGGTCCGCGCGGTCGCCGACGCGTTCCAGTCTTTCCGTTAGGTCGTCCATATGCTGCGCCATCCGGTGCAGATCCGTCCGCATCCGGTTGAGGTGCAGAAGGCTCTTCGCCCACTTGGCGAACGCGAGCAGCCAGCGCGGGCCGCGTGCCGCCATGGCTGGGCGCAGGCGGGATGGGGCCATGGCAAATTCCCGGCGGATCCGAAGCGTCGCGCTGCGCAGCGCATGGCGGGGCCGGAAGCGCCGGCGCCAGGCGTTCACCCGGACGAGGAACGGCCCCAAAAGGGGAATACTGCGCAAGCGGTATTTCAGGCGCAGGCCGAGCCCGATCTGCGGCGTCACCTGCGCCAGCGAAAGCGGTTCCGTGGGGCCGTCCTGGCGGGCCGCCGCGTCGGTGGGCGGGCGATCGCGCTCGATGCGCACGCGCGTCGCCAGGCGCTCGGTGTCGATGTCGGGGTTGCTCGGCCTAAACATGGGCACGCTCGGCGACGTCCATGGCGAAGTTGGGCGTGAGCCGGCATATGCCGGCAAACCGCGGCCCGAGGAAACCGGCCACCTCGAACCCCAGCAGATTGTCGCACCAGTGGTAGCAGGTATCGAGGTGGCTCTCGCCGTGGTGAAACGCGACCGTCAGCGAATAGGCGCCCGGCCCCAGGTTCATCGGCATGTCGAAGGTGAACCTCGCCTCGTCGCCCGCGGCGAGGGCGATCGGCCGGCCCAGGGTCTGATTGTTAATGCCGAAGATGTCCTGGCCGAAGCGATCGCGGATCACGATTCCCAGGGTTGCGTCGCTTACGCTCTCGCGCGCCCGCGCGCGGATGGTGATGCGCACGTTTTCCCCGGCGGCGACGATGGGACCGCCCGAGGCGAGGCCGGTAACCTGGGCGCCCAGGATGACGATCTCGCCGCTGCCGTAGCCGCCCTGCACCGGCACTTCCGCGGGCGCGCTGCCGGCCGGGCCGGCCGCCGCCGTTGCACCGTCGCCGCTGTCCGCCGAGGGCACCGAGATGCCGGCGTCCGTTCCGGCGATGAGGCGATTGTAGCGGTTGGCGGCGAACTCGGGATCGCCGCTCGCGACCAGTTCGCCGCGATCGAGCACGAGGGCGCGGTCGCACAGGAGCTTGACGGTATTGATGTCGTGGGAGACGAAGACGATCGAGCCGCCGGCGCGCTTGAACGCCCGGATGTGTTCCATGCACTTCTGCTGGAAGTGGATGTCCCCCACGCTGAGCGCCTCGTCCACGACGAAGCACGCCGGCTCGGCGTGGATGGCGATGGCGAAGGCCAGCCGCATGGTCATGCCCGCCGAGTAGGTGCGCAGCGGGTCGCGGATGGCGGCGCCCAGCTCGCTGAAGGCCTCGATGGCCTCGCGTTTGGCCGCGATTTCCTCGCGGGTCATGCCCAGCAGCGCCGCGTTGAAGTCGATGTTGTCGCGGCCCGAGAGGTCCATGTTGAAGCCGGTGCCCAGCTCGAGCAGGCCGGTTACGCGTCCGGAGACCCGGATCTCGCCGCTGTTGGGCAGGGCCACCCCCATGATGAGCTTGAGCAGGGTTGATTTGCCCGCGCCGTTGCGCCCGACGATGCCCAGGACTTCGCCCTCGCCGACGCTGAAGCTCACCGCATTCAGCGCCGTCTTGGTCTGGTGCAACGGCCGCCGGACGATGCGCTCCGTCAACCAGTCCGCCTTCCGGCGATAAACGCGATAGGTCTTGGTTACCCGGTCCAGCTCGATCATGGGGTCGGTGGCGTCGCGGGACAGAACTGCCTGGTGTGGACGTCAGATGAAATCACGGATTTCCCGCTCCCAAAGCCGAAGCATGCGGAACAGCCCGGCGCAGACCAGCGCGATGCCGGCGAATTTGAGGGCCAGGAGGGCGAGATCCGGCGTCTCGCCGTACACGAGAATTTGATGCCATGCCTCGATGAACCAGAAAACGGGATTGTAGGTCTGGAAGGTCTGAACCACGCCCGGCACGTCGTCCACGAGATACACGATCGGCGTCACCCAGAACCAGAGGAAGGTCACCACGCTAACCAGCTCTTTGACGTCGCGCACGAACACCGTGCACACCGCGCCCAGCAGGCCCAGCGTGAACGCCAGCGTCTGCTGGAACACGAGCAGCAGGGGCGCGTAGACCGTCTGCGGCGGCGGCGTGCCGAAGAGCACCACCATCAGGGCGAGGAAGAGCAGCAGCACCGCCACCAGCGTGATCGCCTCCGCGATGGCGATGTGGGCGGCGACGTGCCACAGCCGCAGCGGGACCTTGGACAGGATACGCGCCTTCTGCACGAAGACGTTCGTGGTCCGGCCCAGGGTGTTGGCGAACGCCGTCCAGGGCAGGATCCCGGAGACGAGGTAGAGCCCGTAGGCGTACACGGAATCCGAGCCGGGAATGCGCGGGCCGATGAGCTTTCCGAACACCAGCGTAAAGACCAGGATCTGCATCAGCGGCACGATCAGCATCCAGGTCACGCCCAGGGCGGAGCCCGAATAGCGGTCGATGAAGTCCTGGCGCACCAGGTGCCAGAGAATGCGCTGGGACCGGCCCGTCGGCACGAGGTTCATTGCGCTGCTTCCCCGGCGGCCGTTTCGGTGTACCCCACGTCGAGCCAGTCCGTGCGCCAGGGGCGCGCATCCGCGATCAGCATGCGCCACAGGCGCTCGGAAAGGTGCTCCCAACGCCGCGCGTCCAGCCATGTCGCCTGCGCCGTAGCCAGACGCGCGCGCAGGTCGCCGTCGTCCAGGAGCTGCGCCAGGCCGTCGGCGATCGCGTCCGGGCTCGTTCCGGGCAGGCGGTAACTGGCGTCGGCGACGTCGTCGAAGATGGGTAGCGGCGTCGTCGCGACCGGCCGGCCGCTCGCCATGCCGAAGCGGACCGCGCCGGATGCCGATTCCTGCGTATCCTGATACGGGAAGACAACCGCTTCGGCGAGGCCGAGCAGGCCCAGCGCCGTCTCATCGGGCAGGTAATCGGTGATCAGCGTGATCGCCTCGGCGTGCCGGCTTTGGGCGATCCGCGCCTGAAGGGCGTCGCGCGCCTCGAACGAGGGCGTGTTGGGATAGAGGGCGTGGCACATCACGAGCTGCAGGTCGGGCCGTTCATCGCGTAGGGCCTCGAACGCGGCGACGAGTTCCCGGTGGCCCTTGTGCGGCAACAGGAAGCCGAAGCTCGCCAGGATCGGGCCGTCGCCCAGGCCGTGCTGCGCGCGCACGGCGGCCGGGTCGACCTCGGGCGCGCGCCCGACTCCGTGCGGGAACAGCGCCACGTTGTCCACGTGGCCGAGGTCTTTGAGCCGGTTCAGGTCGGCGATGCCGTGGACGAGCAGGCGGGTGCAGCCGGCCAGCGCATCCGGGATTTCGGACAGGCTCATGCGCGCGTCCGGCTTGTCCACGTCCGCAGTGGCGTGAAGGACCACATAGGTGCGTACGCCCGCGGCGTGCAGGCGCCGGAGAAGTCGGCCGAAGGCCTGGAGATCGAAAAGGCCGAAGTTGAACTGGATCACGGCCGCCCCGGCGCCGCTGTCGCGGATCGCCCGTTCGAGCCCGGCAAGGTCGTCGTGCCAGCCGGCATCCCAGCAGCGCACGACGTTCTCGGCGTCCGTGCCCAGGCGCTCGGTGCTGCGGCTGGCCAGAACGGTGAGCCGTTCGCGCGGGAGGCGGCACGCCAGGTAGCCGGCGTAGGCCGCGATGCCACAGCGCGTGTTCCAGGTCGTCACCCAGGCGATGCGCGGCGGCAGGTCGGGGCAGGGCAGGTCGTCCAGCGCGCCCAGCGCGGCCCGGGTCCGCGCGGCCACGGCATCCCAGGTGAAGGTCGCGGTCACCCGGCGGCGCAGCTTCGCGGCGGCGCGCCGGCGCGTCTCCGCATCCGCATCGCGCACCGCGCGCAGCCGGCGCACCAGATCGTCCGGGTCCGGTTCGGCCCAGACGGAATCGGACAGCCCAAGGTGCGTCCGTGCCCGTTCGAAGCGGTAGGCCACGAGCCAGGCCGTTTCGGGTGTGCAGATATCGCGCTGCCCGCCGTGCGCCGTGGTGATCACGGGCAGGTCGAAAAGCGCCGCCTCCGCCATGGGCAGGCCGAAACCCTCGCCGCGCGAGGGCGCGACGAACGCATCCGCGACCGCGTAGAGCCCGGCCAGTTCAGCCTCGGGCAGATCGCGGTTGATGAGCACCACGGGCGCGTGCGCGGGATGGCGCCGGCGCAGCTCGGCCAGCTGGGCTTCGATGTCGTTATGCGGGTTGGGGAAGGTCTTGATGACCAGCGCTACGTCGTCGCCCGGCCCGAAGGCGCGCGCCCAGGCGTCCAGCAGCGCGTCCACCCCCTTGCGCGGAAAGCACGACGAGACGTGCAGGAAGGTGAAGCCCGCGTTGCCCAGGTCGTCGCCGGGCCGGCGCGGGGGAACGCGGCGCAGGTGGTCGACGCCGTTGCCCACCACAGCGATGGGTGTCTGCACCCCGTTGTTCGCAAGCACCTTGGCGACGTAGCGCGACGTAACCGTAATGAGGTTCAGGTCGCGGCTGAACGCCGCCGCCCGCTCGCGCGGGAAGCCGGACTCCTCCCAGGCGTAATTGGCGATCACGGCCGTGGGCGCGGCCATGGCGTCGGTCCGCGGGGGGAAGCAGTTGCGCAGCACGACGTCCGCTTGCGGCTGTTCCCGGTTCGCCGCTTCGAGCCGCGCCGCCTCGGGGTCGGCGCGCAGGAACCCCGGATCCGGGGGATAATCGCCGCCGCCCTCGGTGGCGTGCAGACCCACGCGGCAGCCCGCGCGGTCGAGCGCCTTGGCGAGTTCGCGGTTGACGATGGCGAGGCTGTAGCTGGTGTCGAACGGTCCCTCGACCCGGACGTCCAGCGGGCCGGACGGCGTCGCCCGTCCTGCGTCTTCCGGTTCGCGGCACCCCACGCCCAGTTCGTTCAGGAGATCGCGCAGATCCCGGCGCAGGCGGGCCGGCTCGAAGCGGGCGAGATTACGGCGTTGCCCCTGAATCACCCGGCGGCGCAGGTTGGGGTCCTGGGCGAGCACGGCAAGTGTCCCCGCGGCCGTCGCCGGCTGCGCCTCGTCAAGCAGCAGGCCGCCCTCGCCCATGGTGTCCGGGATCGCGCCCGACGCCGCGGCAACCACGGGCATATCCGCGGCCATCGCCTCGATCAGCGGCATGCCGAAGCCTTCGTGCGCGCTCAGGCAGCACAGGGCGTCGCAGCCCTGGTACTCGGCGGCCAGCCGTTCCGCCGATACGGCGCCCGGGATCTCCACGGCGTCGGCCACCCCGTGCGTTTCCGCGAGCGTATGGAGGGTGCGGGTGTAATCCGCGTACACCGGCCGACCCGGAAGCACCAGGCGCGCGGGCCGGTCGAGCATCGGGCGCAGCTCGGCCAGCATCTGGATCAGCAGGTCCGGGCGCTTGTGCGGCACCAGGCGGCCCACGAAGAGCACGTGGAAAGCCGGGCTGCGCCGGCGCGCATCCAGCGTCGCGGCATCCGGGCGGCCCTCGGTGCATTGCATCAGATCCACCAGCAAGGGCAGGACGCGCACGTCGCTATAGCCCAGCTCGTGCAGATCGCGCGCGTTGTCGGGCGAGACAGCGACCGCGGCGTCGAACATGTCGCGCCAGGCCCGGACCTGCTCGCGCCCCCGGCGCGCGTCCCGGCGGATGTCGCCGATTTCCGGAAGCAGCTCCTGGGGCGTGATGTTGTGATAGACGAGAACCTTGCGGCTTTTCAGCCGGGTTAGCCAGCGGCCGTAATGATGCCCCATGGAGTGGTGCACGAGCAGGACGTCGTCCTCGTGATCCGGGTAGTCGGCGATGGGGTGCACCGCGCCCGCGAGGGCCGGATCCACGGCGGCCGCGAAGATCTCGGAGGGGACCCCCAGCTCGTGCAAAAGTCGCCGGGTGAACAGCATCGCGTTCGTGATGCCGTCGCCGTGGGCGGAGCCGGCGTGGAACTGATGCACCGCGGGGGTACGGGACATGAACCTGGATCGGTCTGGTGGCTGCCACCGCGAACGCCCGGCTCGCCGCGGACGCTCGGCAGGATGGAGGTAGCAGGCGCGGCGCCGCGCGGGCAAGGGCGGCACGCCGCTGGGGCCAAGGGCGCTTCACCGCATTTCGATCGGGCGTGAAGCGCGTCGCGCGGTTCCGGGGCTGGTCGGTTTCAGGCCAGCATCGGGTCGGCCCCGTCGCTATCGATGCGGATGGCCGACGCGTTGCCGTCGTTGTCGCGGATGGTCCCGGTGGCGGCGTCGCCCGCCGGCGTCTTCAGGGTGGCCGAATCCGCCGCCAGGGTCAGGGTCTCCGTCGCTTCCGCGAGCGTGTCGTCGGCTGTGGGGATGCGCACCTCGCCGGTGGTCTGCCCGGCGTCGAACACGATGGCGTCCGCGAGCCCGCCTTCGGGAAAGTCGTCCGCGGTGATGCCCTCGGCATTGTTTGCCACGGGCGCTGGCCGGCTGACCACGACGGTCAGCGAGTCGCCCTGGTCCGCGGGGCCGCTGAGTCCCACCGGGAAAACGAGGTCACCGCCCTCGGTGGTCGTGGCATCGCCGAGGGTTGCGTGGGGTGCGCCCTCCGCATAGCGCGAGTCGTCGTCGACGATGCGGCCCTGACTGATGGCCACCGTGTTGCCGTCGCTGTCCTCAAGATCGACGTCGAAGGCTTCGGCGTTGCCTTCGGCCAGGCTGTCCTGTGCGGTTCTGACGTCGAACGTTGCTTTCCTGGCGCCGGCGGGCAGGGTTACCTGGCCCTGGGTCGCCGAACCGATGTCGGCGGCCAAGGCGCCGTCGGAAAACGCCAGCGACCAGGTGAAGCTGCGCGCGCTTTCGGCCGTGTCGGGCGCGAGGACGCGGAAGGTCAGGGTTTCGCCCTCCGCGCCCGCGGCATCGCTGAGTGTGCGTTCGGCCACGCCGTCGGGCTGGTCGGCGGCGATTTCGCCGATGGCGGTGTCGCGCGCGCCGGTTTCCGGGTGCGCAACCGCGAGTTCGAAGGTTTCGGCGCTCTCCACGCGGGCATCCTCGGCCGGCGTGACTCCGATCTCGGCGGTTCCGCCGCTGCCCAGCGTGACCGTTCCCGAGGTCTGGCCCGCAAAATCGGCGGCCGTGGTTCCCAGGTCGGCGACGGACCAGCGCAGCGCCGCGCCGGGGTCCAGCTCGGCCGAGGTGACCCGGAAGCGGATCGTCCCGCCCTCGGCGCCGGATGCGGGGGCGACGTCGAGGTCGCCGGTGGTGCTGGCGTCGTCGTCCTCGCGGATGATCCCGCTCGCCGAGCCGGATGCGCCGCCGCCGGCCTCGGCGACGTCGAGCCGGACGGTCGCGTCGCCTTCGATCGCGTCGTCTTCGGCCGTGGCAACTTCGATGGTGGCGGTGCCCCCGCTCACCGTGACCGAACCGGAGGCCGCGCCGGCAAGGTCGGCGGGCGTCGCGCGTGTGCTGCTCGTGTCCACGGACCAGTCGAGCGTGGCGCCGTCGGCCATGCCCGGTGTCTCGACGCGGAACACCAGGGCATCGCCCTCGTCGGCCACGGCGGGGCGCACGATCACGTTGCGCTCGGCGCTGCCCTGGCCGTCGTCGTCGTCCCGGATGGTGCCCACGCCCGTGTCGACCGGGGCGTGGCCGCCGTGGCTGACGCGCAGGACCATGTCCTCGGCGTCTTCGGCCTCGGCATCGTCCGCCGTCGGGATGGGGATGGTCGCCGTTCCGCCGCTGACCGCGACGCTGCCGGTGTCCAGGCTGACCACGTCGAACGTGTTGGCTTCGCCCGGCCCGCCCGGGAAGACCTGCCAGAGCAGCGGTTCGCCGTCGGCAATCCCGGTGGTCGTGACCTGGAAGCGCAGGGGCTCGCCCTCGGTTGCGCTGGTATCGGCCACGGTCAGGCCGCCGGCGCCGCCGCTCTCGCCGCTGCTTCCCGAGCCGCCGAGATCGATGCCGCCGGCCATGCCGTCGCGGTCGATGATCGTGCTTGTTTGTGGATCGGCGAGCTCAAACCGGCCGGCACCGGTCTGGGCCAGCTCCGCCGTGCCGTCCGTGAAGACCAGCTCGCTCGTCTGGTTGAGGCTGGGCAGGGTCACGAGCGTGGTTCCGTTCGCAGCGATTTCCAGACCCGCCTCGGTCACCCGGGCCGAGATCGAATCCGACGGGACCGGGAGCGTGATCCGCTCCAGATTCGCATCCAGTTGCACCTGTTCGGCGCCTTCGGCGAGCCGGACGTGCTCCGTGCCCGCCCCGCCGCGGCCGAAGACCTCGACGGGTTGCGTTGCGGTGAAGCTGCCGCCTTCGGGAAGAAAAACATCGGCGGCCGGCGCTTCGCCGGCATCGGGCGCGGCCGTTTCCGTGGCGCCCGGCGTGACCCCGGCCGCCGTGGGTTCGGCGGCGGCCACCTCGGTTTCCGCGCCGTCCTCGCCGCTGATGGTGAAGCGTTGTGCGCCCGTCTGGCGCAGGGTCACGTCGCCGTCGGGCGTGGCCAGGGTGAGCGGCTGGTTGAGGCTGGGCAGGGTGGCAACGGGGGTGCCCCCGTTGGCGCCGTCTTCGGCGGCGATCGTCAGGCCGTCATCCGTCACCTGAAACGACAGGGTGCCCAGCTCGCGTGCGAGGTCGAGGCGCTCGAGGTTGGCATCGGGATGCAGACCCGAGACGCCGGCCGGCGCATGGAGGCGTTCAGGCCCCCCGGCGCGGCCGAACACGAAGCTCTCCTGTCGAAGCGATATCCCGGCCTCTTCCCGGAGAAAGACGCGGGGCAGGCCGCTGTCACGGTGCTCAGCCATGGCAATCCTCTTTTGGGGGCGAGCATTTCCGCCGGTCGCCCGGGTCCAACGAGGTTTCGACCGGGGGCGGCATTGCCGATGCTCGCCGCAACCGTGCGCCAGCAACGTCAAATAGCCGTTAAGGCGGGCGGGCGTAACGGCGTCCGGCATGCCGGAGGCGGGGGAGGCGGTCGGGACGGTCCGGTCTCAGGATGCCGGCGCTGCGCGTTGCGGCTGCTGGTCGGCGTCGGGCAACCAGGCCGCGACGGTGCGCACGAGATGCTCGGGGTCCATGGGCTTGGCGATGTGGTCATCCATGCCCGCTTGCAGGCATTTCTCGCGCTCCTGGGCCATGGCGTGCGCCGTCATGGCGATGATGGGCCGCCGCGGCCGTTCGCTCTGCGCTTCCCGCGCGCGGATGCGCTCGGTGGCCGCGTAGCCGTCCAGCTCGGGCATCTGCACGTCCATGAGCACCACGTCGGGCGGCCGGCCCGCCGGGTTTTCGATGGCCGCGACGGCGGCTTCCCCGGTTTCGGCAACCATCACCTCGGCGCCCGCGGACTCCAGGATCTCGCGGGCAACCTCCTGGTTGATGTCGTTGTCCTCGGCGAGAAGAATGCGTGTGCTCGCCAGCGCATTCGCGTCCGGCTCCGGCGCCTGCGCCGCCGGGGGTTCGGCGTCCTGGATCGCCTGGCCCGTCGCCATAACCCGGTGGGCGGCGTCGAGCAGCGGCGAGGCGAGGACGGGCTTGGCGAGCGTCCGTGTGACACCGTATTCGGCCGCCCGTGCCATGGCCGCCTCGCGCGCCCGCGTTCCGGCCATGATGATTGCGGGCGGGTGCGGGTCTCCGGCGTGGCCGGCGCCGACGCGGACCAGCAGCGGCTCGCGCGCCGTGGCCTGATCCGGACCGGCGATGTCCCAGTCCAGCAGGACCAGATCCCAGCCGCCGCGCGCCAGCGCTTCCCGGGTGGCCGCGGCGGTATGCGCCGTCTCCACGCGCGCGTTCCGGCCCCGCAAAAGCTCGGCCAGGATGCCGGCCCCCGCCGGATGGTCCTCCACCACCAGGATCCGGGTTTCGGCGAGGTCCGGTCGCGGTCCCGGCGGCTCGCCCGCCGCCGGCTGCATCGGCACGGTGATGGCGAATGTGGTCCCCGCGCCGGGGGCGCTGTCCACGTCGATCGTGCCGGCCATGAGGTCGGTGAGCTTGCCCACGATGGCCAGCCCGAGACCGGTTCCGCCGTGGCGGCGCGTGGTCGATCCGTCCGCCTGGGCGAAAGGCTGGAACAGGCCCGCCTGGGCGTCGGCGTCCATCCCGATGCCCGTATCCGCGACCGCGAGCCGCAGACACCACGTCCCGCTTGTGTCCGCGACGCGGTCCAGGTCGACCCGGACGTGCCCCGTCTCGGTGAACTTCACCGCATTGTTGACCAGGTTGACCAGCATTTGCTCGAGCCTGGAGACGTCACCGTAGAGCCGTGTCGGCACGTCCGGTGCCGCGCGCAGGAACAGGTCCAGGCCCTTGTCCTCGGCCCCCAGCGCGGTCACGGCGGCGACATGGGAGAGTAGCGTCTCCACCTCGAACGGCGCCTCGGCAAGTTCCATCCGGCCCGCCTCGATCTTCGAGAAGTCGAGGATGTCGTTGAGGATGCCGAGCAGATTGCTGCCCGAGGCGTGGATCATATGCACGTATTCGCGCTGCTGCGCCGTAAGTTCCTGCTTGCGCAGCAAATCGGCGAAGCCGAGCACGGCGTTCATGGGCGTTCGGATCTCGTGGCTCATGTTCGCCAGGAAGGCGCTCTTCGCCCGGGTGGCCGCCTGCGCGCGCACCTTGGCGGTCTCGGCTTCGTCCCAGGCGGCACGCAGCTTCGCCTCGTGGCGCGTCTGGACGTCCTGGAGATCGTTGTAGGCGCGCACCACTGCGCCGATCTCGTCGTTGCTGTCCCACGCGACCTTGGGCCGGACTTCGCCGCCCTGGCTGCGTCCGGAATCGATGGCGTGCTGGAGCCGCGTCAGCGGGATGCCGATGGTGCGCCAGTGCGCGATCATGGCGCTGGCGATGGCGGCAAGGGTCAAGGCGCCGGTCATCACCGCACCCAGCAGGGTGCTCCGGCGGAGATGCGCCATCGCCCGCCGGTCCGTCATGGCGATGCGCAGCTCGCCGATCCGGTGATAGCTGGCGTCGGTGAAGTACTTGATCGGCTGGGTGCCCACCATGGCCGTCCGGCCGCCGGGCTTTTCGGGCGTGAGGCCCACCGCGCCGAACAGGCGGCCGCTCTCGTCGCGCACTTCTGCGCCCACCACGTCCGGGTCCGTGACCAGTACGGCGAGGACGTGCTGCACGCGCGGCCGCTGCGCCGCCCAGAGGGCGGGGGCGAGGATCTCCACCTGGCTCTGCAGGAGGCGGGTCTTTTTCTGGGCCAGCTCCGCCATCTGTTGCCGGTAGTTATGGTATTCGAAAACAGTGAAGGCGAGCAGCGACGCGGCGACGACCAGGGGAACGTTGATGAGCAGGAACTTGGCGCGCACGGACTGCGGCCGCAGCACGGACGGCCAGCGAAGCGTGCCCCGGATGCTCCAGCTTCGTGTCATTCTTCCCGCCAAGCTTGCCGTTGCCCGTCGGGCGGCGGAAGTGCCCCGCCTCAAGGCGTTATCGAGACCTTCCAGTAGCGCAGCCGGTACGCCGCGCCCAGGGTTTCCCCCAGGCCCGTGACGGAATCGCGCGCCACGGCGATCTGCCGCCCCTGCCAGAGGGGCAGGAACACGGCGTCCCGGGCGCCGATGCGCTGGATGCGCCGGAACGCGTCGAGCCGTGCCGCCCGATCCGTGCTTTGCCGCTCCTTGCGGATCAGCCGGTCGATGGTCGCGTTGCGGTAATGCGTTTTGAGATAGCTGGTCTTCGAGCCGTAGAACGATGCCACGTAGTTATCCGCATCGACGAAATCGGGAAACCAGCCCTGCTGATAAAGGGGGTATTTGTCGTTACGGGTTCCACTAACGTATTCCGGCCGCTCGACGGCGTGAAGCTCAACCTGGAACAGATCGTTGCGCTCGAGCTGTTTTTCGATCAGGCCGAACTCGGCGTAGGACTTCTCGCCATAATGCGAGGGCGTGTACCAGACGGTCAGCGGAACCGGCGGCTGCAGGCCGGCGTCGATGAGCCGCTCGCGCGCCGCGGCCGGGTCGGGGGCCTTGCCGTAGATTTCGGCGAAGGCGGGCACGTGGCCGGCGACGCCGCGGGGAACCATGGAGTACAACGGCCTCACCGTTCCGTCGTAGACCTGTTCCGCGATCGCCGCCTGGTCCAGGAGGATGGCGGCGGCCTGGCGCGCGGCGCGATGCTGGCCCGGTGCGAGCCGGGTGTTGAAGGCGACGAAGCGGATCGCCGTGCCTTCGCCGGAGACCACCTTGAACGGCCCATCCGGCGCGCGTTCGCGGAAGCGCCGGATCTGTTCCGGGGGCAGGTTGGGGTAGGCGAGATCCACATCCCCCTGGCGCAGGACACGCGCCAGCGTCCGGGAGTTGCGGAAGTACTGCAGGCGCACGCCGTCGTTTTCCGGTGTTGGTCCGTGGTAGCGCGGATTGGGTTCCAGGCGAACCTGCACTTCGCGACTGTACCCCGCGATGCGGTAGGGGCCGCCGGCGACGATGGCGTCGTTGGGCTGGATGGCGTCACCCGGATAGATCTCTTCCGGCACGATCGCCGCGGCGCCGGTCGCCAGCACGTAGGGCCAGGTGGCGTTGTGGCGCTTGAGATGAAACGTGACCGTGTGCGCATCCGGCGTGGCGATCCGGTCGAGGCTTGCGAGCAGCCCGGCCGGCCCCGCGCTGTGGTCGATGCGCCGGACGCGATTGAGCGAGAAGGCGACGTCCTCGGCCGTCAGCGGCGTGCCGTCGGCAAACGTCAGCCCTTCGCGCAGCTTGCAGCGATACACGGTTTTACCCGTCCACGCGCAGCTCTTGGCCGCGGCGGGTTCGGGCCGCGTTTCGCCCGCCGGAATGCGCATGAGAAACGGATAGACATTGTAGATGACGTTCCACGAGGCGATGTCGTAGACCCGCGCCGGGTCGAAGGCAACGGGCCGGTCCGTGGTGCCGTGAATGAGGGTCTCGGCCGTGGCGGCAACCGTCGTGGTTGACAAGACCGCTCCGGCGAAAGCGATGCAGGCAAAATGTCGGGCATGACGATGGCATCTTCGGTCTTCGGGACATTCGGCTCGAATACCGCGAGAAAGACCCGCGCCGGCAATCATCTTGTCAAACATCGCGATTCCTGAAGCGTTTCTTCGCAAACACAACATACAAGAGGATACAGAACCACGCCGTTCGTGTCACCGCTTTCGCGCCGGTTCGGCGCAAGCGGGGGAGGCCCGGCACCGTTCTCGCGTAGGCAGGAAATCCCGAAAACGCGCCGGGCCGGACTGGCCCGACTACCCCTTTTCATCACGCGCCGCCGGGGTCGCTCCCCGATACCGTGGGCAAGGTAACGGTTTATTAACCTTGCCAGCGGAGGCGGTGCCATGCGGGTTCAAGGGGGCATCACGGCGGCGGCCGGCCCGGTCGGCGCGTTACCCGTGCCCGTGCCGCTGCGCGCGGACACCCCGTTTGCTGAGACGCTCGATGGCGGCGCGCGTCCGGCCCCCGACGCAGAGGCCACCCGGTACGGCCCGCTGGCGGTGGCGCAGCTTCAGGGGAATCATGTACGCACAGCGCCAGCCTCGGCGGTACCGCGTGTCGATGCGGCGCGCGCCTATGCGCGTGCGCCCGCCGGCACCGGCAGCGGGGCAACGGGGCGCGCCGTATCCTTTTCCGTCTAGCCGGTTACGCCGAGATCGCCGCTCAGGCCGGGGTGTCGTGCCACCGCCCCTGGAAAATCGCCAACAGCTCGCGGGCGGCCTTGGTCGCGGGGATCTGGCCCGCGGTGACGGCCTGTTCCAGCTCGTTCAGGCGGGCGGCCACGCCCGGGTGTTCGCGGAAGGCGCGCTGCAGGCTTTCCTCGACTTCCGACCACATCCAACTGCGCGCCTGCTGTGCCCGGCGCCGATCCAGGTGGCCGCCGGCGCGCATGCGGGATTCGTAGTCCCGGATCGTCTCCCAGACGCCGTCCAGGCCGCGGCCCTCCAGCGCCGAGGCGGTCCGTACGGGCGGCTGCCAGGCCTCGCTGGCCGGGCGGATCATGCGCAGGGCGCTGCGGTACTCCGCCGCCGCCGCCTCGGCTGCAACCTCGTGGCCCGTGTCCGCCTTGTTCACCACGAGGAGGTCGGCGATTTCCGAGATGCCCTTCTTGATGCCCTGAAGCTCGTCCCCGCCGCCCGGCAGGAGCAGCAGCAGGAACATGTCGACCATGTCCGCGACCACGGTCTCGGACTGCCCCACGCCCACGGTCTCAACGATGACCACGTCGAAGCCCGCGGCCTCGCAGATCAGCATGGCCTCGCGGGTGCGCCGCGCGACACCCCCCAGCGTGCCGCCGGTGGGCGAGGGGCGGATGAAGGCCTCGCGGGTGCGCGCCAGTTCCTCCATGCGCGTCTTGTCGCCCAGGATGGCGCCGCCGGTGCGCGAGGAGGTCGGATCCACGGCAAGTACGGCCACGCGATGTCCGGCGCGCAGGAGATGCAGACCGAAGGCTTCGATGAAGGTGGATTTGCCCACGCCGGGCACCCCCGAGATGCCCAGGCGGGTAGCGCCGCCCGTTTGCGGGAGGACGGCTTCCAGTAGCGTCTCCGCTTCGACGCGGTGATCAGTGCGGGTGGATTCCACCAGGGTGATGGCGCGCGCCAGGGCACGGCGGTCCCCGGCGCGCACGCGCTCGGCAAGGCGTGCGGCATCCGCCCCGGTCATGGCGATCCCTCCGGTCCGCCGCCCAGCGCCGACGAATCGCCGGCCTCCGCGCCGGGACCCAGGGGTTGGCCGTAGGAAAACTCCACGATATGCCCTTCCGGGTCTTCGAGGCCGCAGTAGTACCCGGCCGGGTATTCGTCCTGGCGCGGTTCCAGCAACAGGCAGCCCGCTTCGCGCCCGCGCTCGGCGATGGCGTCCACCTCTGCCGTACTGGCCACGGCGAAGCCCAGATGCGAGGCGTCGCCCGGCTGGCGCTGGTAGCCCGGCCCGCCGGGCAGCAGGACGATGATGAAATCGCGCTCGCGGCCCGGCTCGGCGATCCAGACGATGCGCTCGCCGCCCTTGCCGGGGCGCTCGTGCACGACCCGCATGTTGCAGAAGCGGGCGTAGAAATCGATGCACGCCGGAACGTTGCGGACGTGCAGGGCGAGATGGGTGATCCGGGGCTGCATGACCCGCGTTCTAGCCCGTTCCATGCCGCCGGGCCAAGGGGCGCACCCGCGCGTTGAACGCCGGTGGCGCGGTCGGTTCCGTACAGAGACGTGGGATCACCCTTGCGTGCACGTGATACGCGTGATAGCGAAATCAATGTCAGGGGCGGCCGTCTCCCGATGGACGGCGATCACCTGACGATCGGGGGCGCCCCGGGGCGTGTACCTCCAATGCGACGCGCTCGGCCGGGCCTCGCCGGCGCGTGCATGCGTGTCCGCGCAAAAGGCCGTATACGCGTTCGGGGTGTGTATTGGCGACGAGACGGGCGTGAAGGGAGGTCGAGACCATGAAGAGCAACACGGGTTCCATCGACGACGTTGGCGGAACAGTTACCACCATGGCGCTGGGTGAAGAAGGCGGCGACGATCTGCCCGATGCGACCACCCTGGCCATCGGCGAGGAGGGCGACGACGGGGGTCCGGATCTCACCACCATGGCGCTGGGTGAAGAGGGCGACGATCCCTTTCCGAAGCCGATCAGCCTGAGTCTCGGCGAGAACGGCGACGACGGCGGCGACGGCGGTCTCATCGATGACCCCATGATCCTGTGATGGCGTCGCGCGCCGGGATCGGGCGCGTGCGTTTCGGGGGCGGGCGGCCCGCAGGGGCTGGCCGCGCCCGTTGCGTGCACCGCTGGGTGCGGCACCGCCGGTGGTACGGGGTGCGCGCATGAGCGAGGGGGCGTCGTACGATCTGCTGATCGCCGGCGGCGATGGCGATCCGAACGTCGTCCGGCTTCTGGCGCGTGCCAGCGAGCTGGGCTACAGCGTCTGTCCTTGTCTCTACGGCCGCAGCGGCACGCCGCGACTGACCGTGGACGTCCAGCGCGACCGGTTGCTCGTGAACGGTTTGCCGGTGGCGCCACGCGCCGTCTTCGTGCGCCAGGACGTCTTTCGGTACCTGGAAACCCAGAACGCGGCGGATTGGCAGCGCGCCCGGGAATGGTTCCAGCTCGTCTTCGGCTGGGTCACCGCGCGTTCTGATGTGCGTTTCCTCAACGGCCGGTATTTCGCCAATCCGCGGATCAACAAGCTCGCCATGCTGCTCCTGGCCCGCGGGTGTGGGCTCTGTGTCCCGGAAACCTATTTCACCAACGATGTTCCCGGAATCCGCGATCTGCCCGCCCATGCGGACTGGATCTGCAAGCCCGTCGAGGGCGGCGAGCACACCCGGGAACTGACCGAATTCCTCGCCGATGTGGGCGAGCGGCCCGCCTACGGCCGGCCCATTACGGTCCAGCATAAGCTCACCGGCGGCGAGATCCGCGTGTTCCGGATCGGCGATACGCTCCGGAGCTTTGCGGTCCGGTCGGATTCCCTCGACTACCGCGTTCATCAGGATGCGCAGGTCACGCCCATCGAGACCCCGGCGGAGATCGAGGGGCCGTACCGCGCACTCACGGATCGGCTCGGCCTCGATTTCTGCGCCGCCGACTTTCTCACCTGTCCGAAGACCGGCAAACGGCATCTGCTGGAGGTGAACAAGGGGCCGATGTTCGTGCACTTCGACCATGTCACGCACGGGCAGGTGACGGCGGACCTCCTCGCCCGGTTGTGCGCGGCGTGACCCGTCCAACGGCGGCTGCTGCAACACCCCTGCCACGAACGCGTCACAGGGCGTCCCATTTTCGCCGAATCGGGGCGATAGAACCGGGCGTATCCTGTTTGCTGGATACAGCCCTGGGACACCGCGGGATGACGCCCTACGACGACCTGGAAACGGCCGTCCGTTTCCTCAAATCGATTCACACCGGCGATGCCAAAACCGATATCGAGATCGACCTGATCGTTCAGCGCCTCGAAGCGCTACTCGGCAGTACCAGCGCGGGCAACGATCCGGAGGTGACGGCGCAGCGGGGAGATGGCGCGGCGGACGGCAGTGCCGGCCAGGCCAACCGCCCGGACGGGATCGCGGATGGGGGCGAGAGGTCCTGCCGGAGACGCTGACGGCGCGCTCGCGCCGTTTTCCCGTCCCGACGTATCCGCCGGTTGCCGGGCGGATCGCGGTCAGCCGGTGCGGCGGGGCGCTGCCGCGGGCATATCGTCGATGGCGTTTTCGCCGCCCGCCTGCTGGCGCGCCCACATCCGGGCGTAGGTGCCGTCGTGCTGGAGCAGGGCGGCGTGGGTGCCGCGCTCGACGATGCGGCCGTGGTCCAGGACCAGGATCTCGTCCGCGTTGATCACCGTGGACAGCCGATGGGCGATCACAAGGGTCGTCCGGCCCGAGGCGGCCGCGTCCAGGGACTGCTGGATCTCCTGCTCCGTCTTGGTGTCCAGCGCCGAGGTCGCCTCGTCGAAGACCATGACCTTCGGCCCCTTGAGCAGGGCGCGCGCGATCGCGACGCGCTGCTTCTCGCCGCCGGAGAGCTTCAGGCCGCGCTCGCCGACGACTGTGGCGTAGCCGTCGGGCAGGGATTCGATAAAGTCGTGGATGCGCGCCATTTGTGCCGCCTCAACGACCTGATCCCGCGTCGCGTCGGGCCGGCCATAGGCGATGTTGTGATAGATGCTCTCGTTGAACAGCACGGTGTCCTGGGGAACAATCCCGATGGCCGAGCGCAGCGAATGCTGCGTCACCTCGCGCAGGTCCTGGCCGTCGATACGGATGGCGCCGTCGGTGACATCGTAGAAACGGAACAGCAGCCGGCTGATGGTGGATTTGCCCGCGCCGCTGGCGCCCACGACGGCGACCCGGTGCCCCGGCGGTATCCGGAAGCTGACGTCGTGGAGAATGGGCCGGCGCGGATCGTAGCCGAAGCTGACGCGCTCGAAGGCGACCTCGCCGTCGGTCACCCGCAGTGGCGCCGCATCCGGCCTGTCCTGCACCTCGGGAGGCTCGTCCATGATGGCGAACATGGTCTCCATGTCCACCAGGGCCTGCTTGATCTCGCGGTATACCGTGCCCAGGACGTTCAGCGGCACCGAGAGCTGGAGCAGGTAGGCATTGCACATGACGAAGTCGCCCACGGTCATGGTGCCGTTGGCGACACCGAAGCCGGCGAGCAGCAGGATGCCCGTGATCCCGGCGGCGAGGACGAGGCCCTGGACCGCGTTGAGCGCGGCCAGGGAGACGCGGCTGCGCGCGGCGGCGTCGGCGTAGACACGCAGGCCGCGGTCGTAGCGTTCGACTTCGTAGCTCTCGTTGTTGAACGCCTTGACCGTCTCGAAGTTGAGCAGGCTGTCCACCGCCCGCGTGTTGGCGCTGCTGTCCGCCTCGTTCATCTCACGGCGGAAGCGGATGCGCCACTCGGTGACGCGGAAGGTCACCACGACATAGGCGCCGATGGTGAGCACCATCACCGCGGCGAAGCGCCAGTCGAACAGCGCCCACAGGATGCCCGCGACCACGGCGATCTCGATCAGCGTGGGCACGATGTTGAACAGCACGAAGGTAAGCAGGAACTCGATGCCGCGCGTGCCGCGCTCGATGGCGCGGCTCAGGCCGCCGGTGCGCCGGTCCAGGTGGTAGCGCAGGGACAGCCGGTGCAGGTGGGCGAACACCTGACGGCCGATCTCGCGCACGGCGTTCTGGGTCACCTTGGCGAAGATGGCGTCGCGGGCTTCGTCGAACACACGCGCGCCCGCCCGCGCGCCGCCGTAGGCCAGGATCAGCCCCAGCGGCACCGCCGCCAGGAGATTGCTGGCGTCCGTGGTCAGCGCATCCGTGGCGTATTTCAGGATGATGGGCGTGTAGATGTTGGCCATCTTGGCCAGGACCAGCAAGCCGATGGCGAAGGCGACGCGCCGCTTGAGATCGCGCCGCCCCTGCGGCCAGAGGTAGGGCAGGAGCTGGCGGATCACCCGGGCCTGCTGGCGGAATTCCAGTTTGGCGGGCGTCCCGCCCGAACCCATGCCGCGCATGCGGGTCTACTGCTGTCGGCCCAGGGAGCGGGCGAGCATCAGGTAGAGCTTGCCCACGTCCGCGGTGAGGAAGGTGGTGGAGAGCACGTTGTCCGGGTCGCACTCGTTGGCCTGGTTCAGCAGCGATTCGAACTGGTTCATGTAGCGTGTCGCCTGTTCGCGGAATTTGCTGTCGTTCTCGAAAAGTCGTTCGATCTCGCTGTTGGTAAAGTCATCGCGCTGGCGCAGCAAGCGTCGGGCGAAGATCGAGCGGTCGCCCTTCTGGTAGCGCTTCCAAACGTCGTCGGGGATGTCGTTCTCCAGGACCTGGTCGATGTCGATGGCCGCGGCGTTGAGGTCCTCGATCATCACCGTGGCGGTGCGCAGGAAGATCTCGCGCTTGCCCTGCTCGCCGCTTTCGCGCACCTGGCGCGCCTGGATGGCCGCCTCTTCGGAAGCCTGGAGGAGTTCCCGGCTCTGCTCGCGGGCCTCTTCGGCGGCCTCGTTCATGCGTTGCTGGATCTGTGCGACCGTCTCCTCCACGTTGTCGCGCCGCCGGTCCACGGCCGAGCCCAGCTCCTCGACGCGGGCCAGCGCGCCGTCCGTTGAATCGCGCAGGTCCTGGATCTTCTGCTCGGCCGCGCGGCCCACTTCGTCCAGGCGGTCCAGGGCGCGCTGCTGGCCCTCGTCGATCTGGCCGATCTCGGTGCGGATCTGCTCGCGGATCTCGTCGGCCGTGCGCCGCGCCTGCTGCGCGGCCGAGAGCAGTTCCTGCGCGGGCTGCTGGACCATCTGGCTGAGATCGCGGGTGAGGCTGCGCAGATCGGCGGCGACCTGGCCCAGATCGCGCACCTCCTCCTGCGCGACGTGGCGCAGCGAGGCGGCTTCTTCCTGGGCGTTGCGGATCGCGCCGGAAATCGCCTCGGTCTGTTCCTTGAACACGTCGGACAGGCTCTCGGCGCGCTGGACGGCGCTGTCCGCGGCGCGCTCCATGAGGCTGGCGCGTCGTCCCAGGTCCTGGCCCGCCTGATCGAGCTTCTGGCTCGCCGTGGTGGCGAGCTGTTCCAGGGATTCGGCCTGGCCGCGGAAGCTCTCGCCGGCCTCCTTGGCCTGCTCGCGCGCCTGCTCGCCCGCTTCGATGAGGCGCTGCGTCTGCGGCAGCATGATTTCCTGCGCCTCCTCGAGCTTGCTCCGGGCATCGCTTGCCGCCGAGGTGAAGTTCTCCGCGCCCTCGCGCGCTGCGTCGCGAACCTGCTGCGCCGCCTCCTGCGCATTCTCGCCCAGGCGCTGCATGAGCGTGCGCAGGCCCGCGTCCAGGCGCTCGTTCACGGCGGCTGCGGCGTCGTCAAGGCGCTGGGCGACGCTGTCCGCGCCGGTGTTCATGTGTTGGTTCGCCGCTTCGGCATTGTCGAGCAGGCGCTGGTGGGTTTGGGCCGTGGTCTTGGCGAGCCGCCCCGCGACGTGGTCGGCCGTGGCCAGCAGCGCCTCCGAAACGTTCGCCCGGAGGTTCGCCAGGCGCTCCTCGATCTGCGCCGCCGAGGTGGCGAGGGCGCCGTCCGCCGCCGCACCGGCGTTGGCGAGGCGGGTGGCGGCCGCCTCCGCGCCGGACTCGAGCTGTTCCCGGGCGGCGCGGCTGCTTGCGTCGAGCTTGCCGGCCGCGGCGTCGGCGCTGGATTCGAGCTCTTCGCGCGCGCTCCGGCCGCTTTCCCCGATCTTGCCGGCGGCCGTCTCGCCGCCTTCCAGCAGGCGCTGTACGGCCGCATCCGTTTGCGCGACCAGGGCATCGCGCGTCGATTCCCCCTGTTGCGTGAGCCTGGCCGTGGAATCCGTGAGCCGGTCCTCCAGGTTGGCAACGGTGGCGGACAGCGCCTCGGTGGTGGAATCCCCTGCCTGCTGCAGGGTCCGTGCCGCTTCCCGGGCGGTCGTGTCGAGCTGGTCGGCGGTGGTGTTGCTCGCCTCGACGAGGCGGGTCGCCGCGCGTTCGCCCGTATCGGCGAGCTGCTGGGCGCTGGCGTTGCCCTGGTTGACAAGCTGTTCGCGCGCGGCGGCGACCCGGTTCTCCAGTTCCCCGGCGGTGGCGTCGCCCGCCTGGGTCAGCCGGGTTGCCACGCGCTGTCCGGCATCGCCCAGTTGCGCCACGACCGCGCGCGCGGTCGCGTCCAGGCGATCGCCCGTGTCCGTGCCCGCACGGGCGAGCTGCGCGTTGACCGCCTCGCCGGTGCTGCGCAAGTCCGCCTGAAGCTGTTGCAGCGTGGATTGCAGCTTGTCCCGGAGCAGGCCGACGTTCTCGCCGAACGCGCTGGCTTCCGCGCGGACGTTCTCGCCGAACCCCTGCGCGCGCGCCTCCGCGCTGTCGAAGACCTCGCGCAGGTCCTGTGCCCGCTGGCCCAGGTCCGCGGAGATGTCGCGCGCCTTGTCCGCCACCTGGGTGGAGAGCTGGCCCAGATCGGCGCTGCGCGCGCTCAGGCTTTCGCCCAGCTCGCCGGCGCGCTGGGCGGCGCGCGAGCCGGCGGCGTCCAGTTCGGCCATGTGCTCGCGCAGGGTCTCGCCCAGGTTCGCCGCGTGGTCGACGACCTGCTCGCCGACGTTGCGCAGCGTTTCCGCGTCGGCCTGAACGCTGGCGCGCACTTCCTCGGCCCGGGCGCGGGCGCGCTCGCTCGCCTCGGTCATGGCCTCGGCGCGAGCATCCAGGGTTTCGGCGAGCGCCTGACTGTCCGCGTTGGCCCGTTCGCGCGCCGCGTCCAGGGCCTCCACGGCGCGCCGCAGGGCGGTGTCGATGTCCTGCGCGGTGCCCCGGGCGTCCTGGCTGGCCTGCTGAAGGGTTTCGCGGTGTCCTTGCGCCGCCTCGCGCAGGGTCTCGTCGATGATCTGGATACGCTCGCGCCCCTGGCGCAGCGTTTCGTCCAGGATGGTGCGGTGATTTTCCGCCGATTGCCGGAGGTCGCCGTCGATGGCCTGCGTGCGCGCGCGAAGGTCCTCAGCCGCTGCGCCCAGCGCGCGCTGGTACCCCTCGGCGGCCGTGCGCAGATCGCCGTCGATCTGAGCGGCCTGGGCCTTGAGCGCCGCGCCGGCGTCGTCGAGGACCTTCTTGTGCTGCTCCGCGGCTGCCTGAAGCTGCTCGCCCACGGCCTCGGTGCGCGCCGCCGCGGCCGCGCCGGCATCGTCCAGGATGCGCCGCTGCCGTTCCGCACTGCCGCGCAGGCTCTCGGCGATACGGCCGGTCATGCGGGACACCTCGTCGCCCGCTTCCTGGAGCACGCGGCGGTGCTCCTCCGCGGCCCCGGCGAGGTCGCGGGCGACCGCCGCGCCCGCCTCGTGCGCGTCCGCAGCGGCTTGGGTCAGGGTCTCGCCCTGCGCCACGGCGGATTGGCGGGTCGCGTCGAGGCTGCCGTCGATGGCCTGGCGCAGGCGTTCGACGTCGGTGATCTGCGCGCCCAGTTGATCGTGGACCTGCTGCATGCGCCCGGTGGTGTCGTCGGCTGCACGCGTGAGCTCGTCGGCGCGCTGGCTCACCCCGGCCTGGGCGTGGTTCAGGCGGGCGACGACCTCGTCCGATGTGCGCGTGAGCATCTCCGCCTGGTCGCGGAGCGAGCCGGCGATGCGCGCCACCCGGCTCTCGGCCTCCTCGGGCGGGTAGGTGAGGTCGTGGAGGTGCTGCAGCAGCGCCTGCGTCTCGCGCCGCGTATCGCCGGCGCGTACCAGGAACAGCAGCATCAGCCAGAGGAACGCCAGCGGGGTGAACGCGGCCGTGACGAGGACGGCCACCTCGTGGGGGAGCAGCGCGGTCAGCCCCGCCATGCCCAGCGTGGTGTCCACGTACCAACCGGCCGCGATCAGCCAGCAGACGGTCAGGCCGGTCCCGACGCCCAACGCGAGCCACCAGCCCTGCGCACGCCCTGCCATGGTCCCCCTCGTCCTGCGCGATGTCGGATGCGGTCACGCATCATCGTCGCGAGGGAATCGCAAGATTTTGTTAAACTTCAAGCACATCGCGGCGCGCGCACCGGCGTGCCGCGGCGAGGGGGCGGTGGCCGGACCGGGTCAGGCGGCGGCGCGGCGGGTGCGTAGCAACGCCAGCATCTCGCCCGCGGCCGTGGGGATGTGTGTGCCCGGGCCATAGACGGCCGCGACACCCTGGTTGAGCAGGGTGTCGTAGTCCTGCGGCGGCACGATGCCGCCCACGACCACCAGGATGTCGTCCGCGCCCTCGGCCTTCAGGGCCTCCAGAAGCTGCGGCACGAGCGTGGTGTGCGCCGCTGCCTGGCTGGAGATGCCCACGACGTGCACGTCGTTCTCGATGGCCTGGCGCGCGGCTTCCTCGGGCGACTGGAAAAGCGGGCCGATGTCCACGTCGAAGCCGATGTCGGCAAACGACGTGGCGATCACCTTGGCGCCCCGGTCGTGGCCGTCCTGGCCAAGCTTGACCACGAGCATGCGCGGCCGGCGGCCTTCCGCCTCGGCGAACTCGGCCACCGCGTCGCGCACCCGCTGGAAGCTCTCGTCGCCCTCGAACGCGGCGCCGTAGACGCCCGAGATCGAGCGCACCACAGCCCGGTGGCGGGTGAACACCGTCTCCAGGGCGTCGGAGACCTCGCCCACGGTCGCCCGCGCGCGCATCGCCTCGACCGACAGCGCGAGCAGGTTGGACTCGCCGTCCCGCGCGCCCTCGGTCAGGCGCTGCAGCGCCGCGTTCACCGCGGCCTCGTCGCGCTGGGCGCGCACCCGGGCGAGCTTGTCCGTCTGGTCCGCGAGCACCTTGGAGTTGTCGATCTCGCGGATCTCGATCTCCTCCTGCGTCTCCGGGCGATAGGCGTTGACGCCCACGATGACGTCCTCGCCCCGGTCCACGCGCGCTTGGCGTTGGGCCGCGGCCTCCTCGATGCGCAGCTTGGGCATGCCCGATTCCACGGCCTTGGTCATGCCCCCCTGGGCCTCGACCTCGTCGATGAGTTCCTGGGCCTTGTCGATGAGTTCCTGAGTAAGCGCCTCGACGTAATAGCTTCCGCCCAGCGGGTCGACGGTCTGGGGCACGCCCGTCTCGTCGCGCAGGATGAGCTGGGTGTTGCGGGCGATGCGCGCGGAGAAGTCGGTGGGCAGCGCCACCGCCTCGTCCAGGGCGTTGGTGTGCAGCGACTGCGTCCCGCCCAGCACGGCCGCCATGGCCTCGAACGCGGTGCGCACGACGTTGTTGTACGGATCCTGCTCGGCCAGGGAAACGCCCGAGGTCTGGCAGTGCGTGCGCAGGGTCAGGGACTTCGGGTTCTTCGGCTCGAACTGCTGCATCAGGCGCGCCCAGAGCGTGCGCGCGGCGCGCAGCTTCGCCACCTCCATAAAGACATTCATGCCGATTGCGAAGAAGAACGACAGCCGCGGGGCGAAACTGTCCACGTCGAGCCCGCGCGCCCGTGCGGTGCGCACGTACTCCAGCCCGTCGGCGAGGGTGAAGGCGAGCTCCTGCACGGCCGTCGCCCCGGCTTCGTGCATGTGATAGCCGGAGATCGAAAT
>CAJXKW010000036.1 GCA_913055855.1 uncultured Limimonas sp.
CCGGACCTGCGCAACCCGATCGAGATCGCGCCCTGCACCGAGCCCTTCCGCAATTCCGGCTTCGGCATTTTCGCCTCGGCGATCGAGAAGGGTAGCGAGGTGCGCGCTGTCCCCGCACCGGGGGCTGCGGCAAAACCACGCAGCTTCTTCGACCGCATGAACGGCTGGGCGCAGGAGCAGGGCCAGGCCGGCCTGGGCTATATCGTGTTCCCCGAAGACGGTGCGCCCAAGGGGCCCATCGCCAAGAACCTGGACCACCATCGGCTGGCGCAGATCAAGGAAGCCGCCGGCGTGGGTGCGGGCGATGCCGTGTTCTTCGTCTGTGACCAGGAGGCGAAGGCGGCCGAATTCGCCGGTGTGGTGCGCACCAAGCTGGGCGAGGATCTGGAGCTGATCGAGCAGGGCACCTACAAGTTCTGTTGGATCGTCGATTTCCCCATGTACGAAATCGACGAGGAGACGGGCCAGATCGACTTTTCGCACAACCCGTTCTCTATGCCCCAGGGCGGGCTCGAGGCGCTGGAGAACCACGATCCGCTGGCGATCAAGGCGAGCCAGTACGATATCGTCTGCAACGGCGTCGAGCTGTCCTCGGGCGCGATTCGTAACCACCTGCCCGAGGTGATGTACCGGGCTTTCGGCATCGTGGGCTACACGCCGGAGCAGGTGGAGGAGAAGTTTTCCGGCCTGCTCAACGCGCTGCGCTACGGCGCGCCGCCCCACGGCGGGTGCGCGCCGGGCGTCGACCGCATTGTCATGCTGCTCGCCGACGAGCCCAATATCCGGGAGGTCATCCCCTTCCCGCTGACCGGGCGGGCGGAGGACCTGATGATGGGCGCGCCCGCGGAAGTGCCCGAGCACCGCCTGAAGGAGCTGTCCCTCAAGATCGATCGCAAGCCCAGGCCCGGCCAGCAGAGCAGCGGCGCGGGCGGGTCGAGCGCCGCCGGGGGCGGACGCTGAGGCGACCGAAGGCCCGAAAGCGTCACGCGTGTCCCCTCGGTCCGTTGCTTGCGCGGGCCCAGTGGCCTAGCCTGAGCGGGTTGCAGGGACGGGAGAGGCGGTCATGGCGTCGCCGCGACGACCCCGGGACGACGGCTTTTTCATGCCGCCGGCATGGGCGCCGCACAGCCGCTGCTGGATGGCGTGGCCGGTGCGCGAGGACCTCTGGGGGCAGATGCTCGATGCGGCGTGCGAGGCTTTCGCCGAGGTCGCGCGCACCATCGCCCAGTTCGAGCCCGTTACCATGGTGGCCGCGCCCAAGGCCGTGGCGGACGTCAGCTTGTACTGCGGCAGCGGGGTGGGCTGTCAGCCGTTGGCGCACGACGATTCCTGGATGCGCGACATCGGGCCGACCTTCCTGCGCGACGATGCGGGCCGGCTTGCCGGTGTGGACTGGGTCTTCAACGGCTGGGGCGAGCGCTACACGCCCTATGACAAGGATGCGGACGTGGCTCGCGCCGTCCTGGAACAGCTCCAGGTGCCGCGCTACGCTTCCGATCTCGTGCTGGAGGGCGGCGCCATTCACACCGACGGCGAGGGCACGCTGCTCACCACCGAGGCGGTGATGCTCGATCCCGCGCGCAATGGCTTTTCGGACAAGGTCACGGCGGAGGCGGCGCTCAAGGACGAGTTGGGCGTGACCACGGTGATCTGGCTGGGCGAGGGCCTCGTCGACGACGATACCGGCGGCCATGTGGACAACCTGGCCTGCTTCGCCCGGCCGGGCGTGGTCCTGGCGCTATCCAGCAAGGACAAGCGCGACGCCAATTACGCCGCGCTGAAGGACAACCTGGAACGGCTGCGCAAGGCGCACGACGCCGCCGGGCGCGAGCTGACCGTGATCGAGGTGATGCAGCCGGCCGCCCGGCGCGGCCACCAGGGCCAGCGGCTGCCCATGTCCTACATCAACTTCTATCTGGCGAACGGCGCCGTGATCCTGCCGTCGTTCGAGGATCCCATGGACGAGCCGGCGTATCAGGCGGTGGCGAAAGCGTTTCCCAAGCGCAGCGTGTGCGCCGTCCCCGCCATCGACATTGTTCACGGCGGCGGCGGCATCCACTGCATCACCCAGCATCAGCCCGCGACCGGTTAGGAGTCCCACGCCCGGAGGCTGCGACCCAGCCGGGCCAGGGCCTCGCGCAGTGCGTCGTCGCCCACGTCCGCCACCGTCGCCGACACGGCGGCGTTTTCCGCGCTGTTCAGGGTGCGCTGCGGGCGTTTCGGCGCGCCCTCGCCCTGCGCGGGGAGCGGGCCGTGTTCAAGGCGCATGCCCGCGGCGACCTTGTAGCCAAAGTGTGCGTTCACCCGCTCCAGGATGAGATACTCCTGGTGCCCGACACGCGGTGCCTGACCCGGCTTGACGCGCAGGACAAGGGTGCCCTCGCGCCGTTCGCGGCGCCTCGGGAAGGTGATCCGGCGCGGCCAGCAAATGTCCGCGACGGCGTCGCCCACGATGCTGCGCCATTCGGTGAGCAGGCTCGCTTCGCCCAGGCTGCGCGCACCCACGGCCTCGCGCGCCACCTGGCGAACCGGCTCGGCCAGGGCCTGCGTCAGCTCGCGCCGCTGCGTCTTGGCGCCGCGGCTGCGTGTGTTATCTCCCGAGGTCGCTTGTGCCATGGCGGGCTTCCTTGCGCGGGTTGCCGGGTCCGCCATCCAGTATAACCGCACAGCCGCCCATTGCGGGAGGGGAGATGCCCGACGCCGACGCGCTGCCCGAACCGTCCGTGGCCCGCCGCCTGCTCGCCTGGTACGACCGCCATGCGCGGCGGCTGCCCTGGCGCGCACCGCCCGGCGAGACGCCCGAGCCGTACCACGTCTGGCTCTCCGAGGTGATGCTCCAGCAGACCAGCACCGCGGCCGTCGCGCCCTACTTCCAGGACTTCATCGCGCGCTGGCCCACCGTGCACGACCTCGCGGCGGCGCCGCATGCGGAGGTCATGGCCGCCTGGGCGGGGCTGGGTTATTACGCCCGGGCGCGCAACCTTCACGCATGCGCGCAGGTGGTCAGCCGCGATTACGGCGGTGCGTTTCCCGAGAGCGCGAAGGCGCTGCAGGCGCTTCCCGGGATCGGCCCCTACACGGCGGCAGCCGTCGCGGCCATTGCGTTCGGCGAACCCACCGCGCCGCTGGACGGCAACATCGAGCGGGTGGTCGCCCGCCTGCACGACGCGCACGACCCGCTGCCCGGTGCGAAAAGCACGTTCCGCGGACTCATGGGCGACCTCGTCCCGGCCGACAGACCCGGCGATTTCGCCCAGGCCATGATGGATCTGGGTGCGACCGTGTGCCAGCCGACCAGCCCCAAGTGCATGCTGTGTCCGCTCGCCGACATGTGCGCTGCGCGCGCGGCGGGCACGGCGGAAACACTGCCGCGCAAGGCGAAGAAAAAGCCGCGTCCGACGCGCTATGCCGTGGCCTTCTGGGTGGCGCGCGCGGACGGCTGCGTGCTGCTGCGCCGCCGCCCGGCCCGCGGCTTGCTGGGCGGCATGCTGGAAGTGCCCAGCACCGACTGGGTCGCCGGTACCTGGGATCCCGCGAGCGCGGCGCCCTTCGCCCCGGTGGCCGCCGCCTGGACCGAACTTCCCGGCGTGGTCCGGCACGGCTTCACGCACCTCATCCTGGAGGTGACGGTCTGGGCGGCTGCGGTGCCCGCGGATACCGAGGCGGCGGACGCCGTCTGGACACCCGTGGACCGGCTGGGCGAGGCGGGCCTGCCCACCGCCATGCGCAAGATCGTCGAGCACGCCATCGGACATAGCGCGGACTAACGCGGCGCGCCGCGAACCCGACACCCGTGTTTGCCCGGATCTTTCGACAAGCTCAAGAGGAGGGCCTCACCCCGAGCCCGACGAACGGTGAGGCCGGGCAACTCGGGAATGATTTTGCTTTGGTCGCTATTCGTTCTTGATGCGTACGGTCCGGATCCACTAGCGTGTCGCCCATGGGCGAGGGGCTGTCCGATCCGAAACAGCGGCGAAAGGGCCGCGGCGCGGTCTCCAACGCGGCGAGTGCGCGCGTCACGGCGCAGCAGCGCGAGCCCGCCGAGGACGGCTGGGACACGCTGGATGCCGAGCTGGCCGAGCGCGCGGATACGGTGGTGGGCACCGATGCCAGCCGCAGCATTCTCACCCGTAATCAGTCGCCGGACGTGCCCTTCGACCGTTCCATCAACCCGTACAAGGGTTGCGAGCACGGTTGCGTATACTGCTTCGCCCGGCCCACGCACGCCTATCTCGATCTTTCGCCCGGCCTGGACTTCGAGACGCGGATCTTCGCCAAGCCGAATGCGGCCGAACTGCTGCGCACGGCGCTGAACAAGCGCGGCTACACGCCGGACGTCGTCACGCTGGGCGCGAACACCGACCCGTATCAGCCGGTCGAGCGCCGGCTACGCATCACGCGCACGGTCCTGGAGGTGCTGGCAGAAGCGAACCATCCCGTGTGCATCGTCACCAAGGGCGCGGGCGTGGCGCGCGACGCGGACATCCTGGGGGAGATGGGCCGGAAGAAGCTCGCCCGGGTGATGATCTCGGTAACCACGCTGGACCGCGAGCTGGCGCGCAAGCTGGAGCCGCGGGCGAGCACCCCGGGGCGCCGGCTGGACGCGCTGGCGCGGCTGACCGACGCGGGTGCGGCCACGGGCGTGCTTGCCGCGCCCATGATCCCGGCGGTGAACGACCACGAGCTGGAGGGCATTATCGCCGCTGCGGCCAAGACGGGGGCGCAGAGCGCGGGCTATGTGCTGCTGCGCCTGCCCCACGAAATCAAGGACCTGTTCGCCGAATGGCTGGACGCGTACTATCCGGACCGGAAGGACCGGGTGCTCAATCGCGTGCGCGCCAGCCGGGACGGCGCCCTCAACGATTCCACATGGGGCCAGCGCCTTACCGGCGCTGGCCAATACGCCGAGCTGCTCGCCAAGCGTTTCCGCATCGCCTGCAGCAAGCACGGCCTGAACACCAATCGCTGGGACCTGGACACCACGCAGTTCCGCCCGCCCGAACGCGACGGCCGGCAGGGCAGGCTGTTCTAGGCAGCACGCGGATGGTATGCCCGGCGCGCTGACCAGGAGTTCGGGATGTCCCTCACCCTCGACCGCGAACGCGCCGCCGGGAACCGTGTCGCCGGAATCGACGAGGTCGGCCGCGGGCCGCTGGCCGGGCCGGTGGTGGCGTGCGCCGTCGTGCTGCCTGCCGATCTCGACGGCAGCCTCCTGGCGCGGCTGGCCGATAGCAAGGCGCTCAAGGCAGGGGTGCGCGAGGGGCTCGACATGGAGATCCGCGCCGTTGCCGAGGTGGGCCTGGGCGAGGCGAGCGTGGCGGAGATCGACACCTGGAACATCCTGCAGGCGAGCCACGTCGCCATGGCGCGCGCCGTGGCCGACCTGGCGCAGGCGCCCGGGTATGCCCTCGTCGACGGCAACCGGCTGCCCGCGCTGCCCTGCCCGGGCGAGGCCGTGGTGGGCGGGGACGCGGTCGTGGCCAGCATCGCCGCCGCCGGCATCGTCGCCAAGGTGGCGCGCGACGCGACCATGGAGCGCCTCGACGCCGAATGCCCCGGCTACGGCTGGGCGCGCAACCGCGGCTACGGCACGGCCGAGCACCGTCGCGCCCTGGCCGAACGCGGGCCGAGCCCGCACCACCGCCGCTCGTTCAAGCCCGTCCGCGCGGCCACAATAACCGCCTGATTCGCCTCGCGCTTGACGCCGACTCGGGCGTGACTCATGCTCTGCGCTCCGAGTCGCGCCGATCCAGATCGAGCAGGGGGAGTCAAGAATCATGGCGAGGGGGCCGCGCATGCAGGGGGAGTCCGAGCCGGCGCAGGTGGCCATGCATCCCGGCGCCGGCGGCGTGCGCACGGGCGACTGCGTTGCCGGGCTGAATGCGCTGCCCGCCGGGACGGCGGACATGATTTTCGCCGATCCGCCCTACAATCTCCAGCTGGACGGCGAGCTGCACCGGCCGAACCACACCCGCGTGGACGGCGTCGAGGATGCCTGGGACCAGTTCGACAGCTTCCAGTCCTACGACGCGTTCACCCGCGCCTGGCTCCGCGCGGCGCGGCACGCGCTCAAGGACGACGGCACGCTCTGGGTCATCGGCAGCTACCACAACATCTTCCGCGTGGGCGCCATCCTCCAGGATCTGGGCTTCTGGATCCTGAACGACGTGGTCTGGCGCAAGTCCAATCCGATGCCGAACTTCCGCGGCCGGCGCTTCACCAACGCGCACGAGACCCTGATCTGGGCGGCCAAGACCAAGAACGCACGCTATACGTTCAATTACCAGTCGATGAAGGCGCTTAACGACGACATCCAGATGCGCAGCGACTGGTACATCCCCATCTGCGCGGGTGCGGAGCGCCTGCGCGACCCCAAGGGACAGAAGGCGCACCCCACGCAGAAGCCGGAGGCGCTGCTCCATCGCATCGTCATGGCGGCGAGCCGGCCGGGCGACCTCGTCGTTGACCCGTTCCTGGGCAGCGGCACCAGCGCGGCCGTGGCCAAGCGCCTGCGCCGACGCTGGCTGGGCTTCGAGTCCGATCCCGACTACGCCGAACTGGCGCGCGAGCGCGTGGACGCGGTGGAACCCGTCGAGGATCTGCAGATCGTCGAACTCCAGGCCAAGAAGGAGCAGATGCGCGTGCCCTTCGGCTGGCTGGTGGAGCGTGGCGAGGTCGCGCCGGGCGAGGTCCTGCACGGCGGCAGCCAGGGCCAGCACATGGCCAAGGTGCGCGCCGACGGCACGGTCATCAGCGCCGACGCCAAGGGCTCCATCCATCAGGTGGGCGCGCGGGTGCAGAACGCGCCGAGCTGCAATGGCTGGCAGTTCTGGCACGTCGATCGGGACGGAGCGCGCGTGCCCCTGGACGTCCTGCGTCAGAAAATCCGGGACGAGCTGGCGGGCGCGTAACACCGCCGATCCGCTATCATGGCGGTTGGGCCCCATGTTTCGACAAGCTGAAATGAGGCCTCACCCTGAGCCTGTCGAAGGGTGAGGCCGCGAGATCCGCCGCCGTCGTTGGCTTGGCGATAGAGGGGGCCGCGTGACAGCGTGCCGCGTCGCCGTTGCGATGAATATCAGATACTTCTTATATTCAGTCTCCACGGACACGGCAAACAAGGGAGTTCCATCATGTTCGCCACAAACGTCGGCACGGTCGACCGCGCGATCCGCATCATCGTCGGTGTGGTCCTGCTCGCCCTGGTCGTGGTCGGGCCGCAGACGTACTGGGGCCTCATCGGCCTGATTCCGCTGGCCACCGGCGTGCTCAAGACCTGCCCGGCGTACAGCCTGGTCGGTATCAAGACCTGCAAGACGTCGTAAGGCGCTGCGGACGGCGCGCCCGTCACCGGGCGCGCACAATCTTTTCACGCGTGCGTGATCGAAAATTGATCGCGTTTAACGTGTGATCGCGGTCACGGCGGATGGCGGGTTCCGCTGGCATATCCGGAGGCGAAGACGCCAACCGGAAACGAAGCCAGCAAAGGAGAACCCGCCATGCGTTTTGCCATTACCCAGCCCACCGAGATCCTTCGCGCCGCCACCGTCGGCCTGCTCGTCGCCATCGGCACGGGCCTGCTCACCGTCCCGCTGTTCAAGTCCGGCCTGGCGCCCATGCCCGAGGCGCCCAGCCTGGCCTTCGCCAAGACGCTCTTCGGCCCGGTCCCCGATCCCATCGGGCTGGTTTTCCACGTCGGCTACGTCACCGGCATCACCACCCTGGCGCTGATGTTCGCCGGGGCGCGCCCGAGCGGCTGGGCCATCGCGAGCATCGCCGTGCTGCTCTACGCCATCGCGGTGGGCGCGATCTTCCCCATTGTCGGCTGGGGTGTCGCTGGCCTCGCGATCACGCCGAAGATCGCCGTGGCCGCCATCGGCCCGCACGTGCTCTACGCCCTTGTCCTGTGGGGCGCGGATCGCGCCGTCTTCGGCCGGCGTTCCCGGGGTGGCCGGGCGTTCGCCTGACCGCGGCAACCAGCGCACAACCACACGAATACGGGCCGCCCGGCATTCCGGGCGGCCCGTCGGCATGTCCGCGTCCGGCCCTGCCCGCCGCGTCAGGCGGCCAGGCTCGGACGGACGAGTTGCAGGTAGTGGATGTGCTTTTCGTATTGGGCCAGCACGTCGGCGATCACCTGCTCCTTGGTAAAGCCCATGATGTCGTAGTGCTGGCCGCCCTCCAGCAGGTGCACCTCGGCCCGGTAATAGCGCTCGGCCGCCGACGCGCGGGCCTGGCGCAGGTTGGACAGCGCGAAGTTGGGCGCGGTGAACGGCCTCAGCCGGACCTCGTAGAGAAACTCGCGCTCGTCGCCGTGGTAGACCGTCAGGGCGACGCTGTCCGAATCCCTGGCGGCGACGCCGGCACGCAAACCCTGTTCGCGCACCTCGCCGGCGACGTCCTCTAGCGCCGGCGTCGCGATGGTGTTCAGGAACTGCCGGACCTCGCCGTCGCTGGGATGGCGCATCAGCGCACGCAGGCGCTGCTGCCACGGCACCTGGGCGCCGCGGATCTGCGGCATCGCGGGCATATCCAGGCTCATCCGCCGCATGCTCTCCATGCGCAGGCCCTTCAGCAGGCCGTAGGTGATGAACAGCATGATGAAGACGAAGGGCAGCGCGGCGGTGATCGACGCCGTCTGGAGCGCGCTCAGCCCGCCGGTGAGCAGGAGCACCGCGGCCACGAGGCCTTCCGTGACGGCCCAGAAGACGCGCTGCCAGACGGGCGGATCGTCCTTGCCGCCCGAGGTGATGATGTCGATCACCAATGACCCCGAGTCCGAAGAGGTGACGAAGAAGGTCACCACCAGGATGGTCGCGATCAGCGAAAACGCCGAGCTGAACGGAAAATATTCCAGGAACTTGAACAGGGCGGTGGAGATGTTCTCGTTCACGGCCGTGGAAATCGCCCCGGCGGCCTGGCCCATTTCAAGATCGATGGCTGTATTGCCGAAGACCGTGAGCCAGAGGAACGTGAACAGGACGGGCACCAGCAGGACGCCGGTGACGAACTCGCGAATGGTGCGCCCGCGCGAGACGCGCGCGATGAACATGCCCACGAAGGGCGACCAAGCGATCCACCACGCCCAGTAGAACAGCGTCCAGCCGGCGATCCAGTCGTTGGGCTCGTAGGCATAGAGGGTGAAGGTCTTGTCCACGACGTCGCTGAGGTAGGTGCCCACGTTCTGCACCAGCACGCGCATCAGGAACAGGCTCGGCCCGGCGGCGAGCACGAAGACCACGAGCGCCAGGGCGAGGATGAGGTTGAGCTGGCTGATGCGCTTGATGCCCTTGTCCAGGCCGGAGACCACAGAGGCCGTGGCCATCGCCGTGATCAGGGCGATCAGAACGATCTGGACGGTGGTGCTGTCGGCCACGTCGAAGAGATAGCTCAGGCCCGAGTTGACCTGCATGACGCCCAGGCCGAGCGAGGTCGCCACGCCGAACATCGTGCCCAGGACGGCGAAGATGTCCACGGCGTGGCCGATGGGGCCGTAAATGCGCTCGCCGATGATGGGGTAAAGGCCGGATCGGATGGTCAGCGGCAGTCCGATGCGGTAGCCGAAGTAGGCGAGCGAGAGGGCGATGACGGCGTAGATGGCCCAGGCGTGGACGCCCCAGTGGAAGAAGCTGATCTTCATCGCCTCGCGGGCGGCGGCGGTCGTCCCGCCTTCACCCGTCGGCGGGCTGGTGTAGTGCCAGATGGGCTCGGCCACGCCGTAGAACATCAGGCCGATGCCCATGCCCGCGCTGAACAGCATGGCGAACCACGCCATGTAGGTGAACTCGGGCTCGGCGTCGTCCGGGCCGAGCCGGACGTTGCCGTAGGAACTCAGCGCGAGGGCGATGGCGAAAACGACGAAGATCGCCACCGCGAACATGTAGAACCAGCCGAAGGTGCTGATGATCCAGTCCTGAACGGCGCTGAAGACGGTGCTGGCGTTCTCGGTGAACCCGGCGCCCCAGATCACGAACGCCAGGATGAGGACGGCCGCACCGAAGAAGACCGGCGGGTTGATCTGCACCCGCGATCGGGGGTCCTCGGCGCCATGTTCCGACTGTGTCGTCATGGTGTCCGCTACCTCCATGGTTGTTGCGACACGCGGCACGCGTCGGCCCGGCCGCCGCCGGCCCCGGATGCGGGCGCACGACCGCCTCGCGCCGGCGGCGCGCCGACATGATGAACCGCCCGGACGCCTTTGCGGGCGGGGCGGTTCCTGTGCCGCTGCCTGGATGGTGCCGGCCGGGTGGAACACCGCCCGGGAAGGCGGCGCCGGCCGGCAGGGGGTGCGGACGTCGCGTGCCGGATCAGGCCGCGCTGACGGAACTGCTCGAGTCCTGTTCGCGGCGGCCCTGGACGAGGTCGTCGTAGGCCTGCATCAGGTCGCGCGTCACCGGCCCGACCGTGAAGCGGTAGCTGTCGATCATGCTGACCGGCGTCACCTCGACGGCGGTGCCGGTGATGAAGACCTCGTCGGTTTGAGCCAGTTCTTCCGGCATGATCGCCCGCTCGCGGACCGTGTAACCGCGCTCGCGGGCCAATGCAACGACCGTTTGGCGCGTAATGCCGTTAAGGAAGCAGTCCGGATCCGGGGTGTGGATCTCGCCGTTTTGTACGAGAAAGATATTGGCGCCGCTGGCCTCCGCGATTCGGCCGCGATAGTCCAGCATCAATGCGTCATTATAGCCGGCCGCCTCGGCTTTGTGTTTCGACAGCGTACAGATCATGTAGAGGCCGGCTGCCTTGGACTTCACCGGCGCGGTATCCGGCGCGGGCCGGCGCCAGTCGGCGATCTGCATGGTGATGCCCTTCATGATCGCCTCGGCGGAGAAGTAGACCGGCCACTCCCAGGCGGCGATGGCGACGTTGATGCTGTTCTTCTGCGCGGAGACGCCCATCATCTCGCTGCCGCGCCAGGCAACGGGGCGGACATAGCCGTTCTCGATGTTGTTGGCGGCAATGACCCGGGCGGCCGCGTCGTTGATGACGTCGATCTCGTAGGGGATGGTAAAGCCCATCAGATCGGCCGACTCGTAGAGCCGCTGATGGTGCGCGTCGCGCTTGAAGATGGCGCCGTTGTAGACACGCTCGCCCTCGAACACGCTGCTGGCGTAGTGGAGCCCGTGCGTGAGGACGTGGACCCGCGCGTCGCGCCACTGAACCATTTCGCCGTTGAGCCAGATGTAGCCGTCGCGGTCGTCGAAGGGAAGCATGGCCATGGGTATCGAACTCTGGTTTGTGTTGTCCGGGGTGTTGGTCGCCAGCGGCGCACGGAAGCGTCTTGCGCATTCCGGCGCCGCGTAAATGTATGACAAAGACCCTAGCGCGTGTGAAACGGTGTGTCGAAGGCCCGCGGCCCCGCGCCCCGGGGGACGCGACACGGGTAGCGGGACGCGAACGTCAGCCATGGCCGATCCGAAGACCGGGCCCAATCCCCTGTTCCTGCGCGAGGAGGAGCTGCGCCAGGCGATGGACCTGCTCTTTCTCGCCCAGCGGGACGTCAGCAAGGTTCCCGACAAGGTCCTCGCGCGCCACGGGCTCGGCCGGGCCCATCACCGTGTGATCTACTTCGTCGGCCGCCATCCGGGAATCACGGTGAGCGAGCTGCTGCGTCTGCTGCAGGTGACCAAGCAGAGCCTTTCGCGCGTCCTGAGCGATCTCGTCGCGCGGGAGCTGATCGCGCAGGCGCCGGGTGAGCGCGACCGGCGCCAGCGCCGGCTCAAGCTGACCGAGGCCGGGCGCGCGCTGGAACGCGAGGTGACCGAACAGCAGCGCCGGCTGGTCGCCACGGCCTATCGCGAAGCCGGCGCCGATGCCGTCGAGGGTTTCCGGCGCGTCATGCTCGGCCTCATCGACGAGACCGAGCGCGACCGCTTCGAGCGCGACCGGAGCAGTGGGCCCGCATAGGCCTCGCCGTGGCCGGGGCAGGGCCGGGCCCCGTCAATGCAGCGCCCCGCCGTTGGGGACGGGTTTTTCCGGTGTGACCAGAACGACCCGGCCGCGTTCGTCGGAAAAACCCAGAACGAGGCATTCCGAGCGGACGGGACCGATCTTCTTGGGCGGAAAGTTCACCACCGCGGCGACCTGCCGGCCCAGAAGGTCGGCCTTGGTGTAACGCTCGGTGATCCGGGCCGAGCTGGTGCGCGTGCCCAGTTCGGGACCGAAATCGATGGTGAGGATATAGGCGGGTTTGTGCGCTTCCGGAAAGTCGCGGGCGTCGGTGATCGTGCCCACGCGGATGTCCAGCGCCTGAAACGCGTCGAACCCGACCTCGGACTTCGGCTCGGCCATGGCGGACCCGCTCCATTGTTGCATTGTCCATCGGCGTGCCCAGCGTGCGATGCGATCCGGATGGATCGCTGAATCGCGCGCGAACCTTTGAAGATAGGGCAAGGTTCAGCGATCGGGGACCCAACCTGATCGCATCGTGCTCTAGCAAATCCCGCCGTGCCGGGGAAGGTGCCGCGCAGCGCGGCGCACCGCCACGGCGACCTGCGGGTGCCGGCCATCCCAGCGGAGCGCGCATACGAAATGGAGCCGTCCCGACGTCGGGACGGCTCCTCCATCGTGGCAGCGGTTTTTTCGCAGGTGCGAAAGAAACCGGGTTACTTCTTGCTGCCGCTGCTCGCGCTGCTGCTGCCGCCGCCGGCGCTGCCGCCGCCGTTGGGGGTCGTGGCCTGCTGCGCCTGCTTGGTCATTTCCTGCATACCGTCGCGCATCTCGTCGAAGCCCTCGCTGAGGCGCTTGTTGAGGTAGGACATCGCCTCATTGTTCGACTTCTGCGCCATGTCGGCGAGTTCGTGCATGTTGTGGATGGCGTTCTCGAACGCCTTCTTGGCCACCTCGGTCTGCTTGGCCACGCGGTCTTCCGCGCTGTCGGCGGTATTCATGGCCTTCATGGCGTCCGTGGCGTCCTGCATGGTCTGGCGCATGATCTCGCCCTGACGCTTGATCACCGCCTGCGCGCCCTCGAACGCCACGCGGTTGGCGTTGGAGATGGCCTCGAAGTTCTTCTTCTGCGCCTCGACCAGCGCGTTGCCATCCATGTTCGGCATCTGAAATGCCTGCATGTATTTCTTGACGTCGAACATCTCGCTAAAGTCTTGGTCCAGGAAGGGGTTGCCGGTTTTGGTCGCCATCGTTGTCCTCCTCGCGTTCCTCGGCGGCTGTCCCAGGTCGCATGCTGCGCTGCGAAACACACCCCACACATGCGCGCGCACCGGTCTTGTGTCAAGACAATTTTTGTTGCAGCGCACAAAAATCCGGAGAAGCCCCTCCCCCGAAAGCCTTGTGGCCTTTCGGGCAGGGTCTTACGCGGCCGGTGCGCGCCCTGGCTCGGGCACGCCCTCGACCATGGCAATCGGCCGTTCCAGCCGCCGCAAGTATCCATCCAGCGTAGCCATTGTGGTGGCCATGTCGGTGCTGTCGTCATCCACCCAGGTGCGCAGCGTGGCGAGGTAGATGCCGCACAGCCCCGCCACGCGCATTTCGCCGCGCACACCGCCGGCCGTCAGGTCGGCGCAGTCCAGCATCCAGGTCATGGACCGGCGCAATCGGCGCAGCCCGCCCAGCGCCTGGGAGGGCGCGCGCTGGTAGCTTTCCAGGATGCTCCGGATGGCCGTGCGATAGGGCTGGAGATGGTCGAAGCGCTGCATGAGCACGTCGAACAGCCGGTCGCGTGCCGGCTCGCCGCGCGTGTCCTCGGGATCGTGCTCGCTCAGCACGGCCGTGTCGACGCGTTCGGTGAAGGCCTCGAGAATACGCGTCTTGCCGGGAAAGCGCGCATACAGGGCCGCCAGCGGCACGCCGGCCGCCTTGGCGATATCGCGCAGGGAAACGTTTTCCCAACCGCGCTCGGCGATCAGGCGCATCGCCGCATCGACGACGCTGTCGGTCTCCAGACGCGCGGGCACGCGCGCGCCAGTGCTGCCGGACCCGTTGGCCATGGTGTGCTGCCCCGTGCTCATGAATGGGATGCCCCTTGTACAGGCCCGGATATGGGCCGCGCCGTTTGCGCTGCCCAGGCGCTGGCGGGCGTGGCCGTTCCGGTCACCCGGCGAGTTCACGACTGCGGCGCGTCGCCGCATCGACCGCGCGGGTGAGCAGATCGGCCATGGCATTGTCGGCCATGAGCACGGACAGCGCGGCCTCGGTCGTGCCGCCGGGGCTGGTCACGTTGCGCCGGAGCTGCCCCGGATCGGTTCCCGAGCGCTCGGCCAGGGCGCCGGCCCCGGCCACGGTCCGCACCGCCAGGCTTGCCGCCAGCTCGGCGGGCAGGCCCTGGTCCACGCCGGCCGCGGCCATGCCTTCGATCAGGTGGAAGACGTAGGCGGGTCCGCTGCCCGACACGGCCGTGGCGGCGTCCATCTGGGCCTCGGTTTCCACCCAGCCGGTTGCACCGACCCCCTGGAGCAGGCGCTCGCACGCCGCAGCCTGCGCTGCGCTGACGTTGGCGTTGGCGCACATGACGGTCATGCCGCGCCGGATCGCCGCCGGGGTGTTGGGGATCGAACGCACCACAGCCGCCGACCCGCCCAGGTGGCGCGTCAGCGACGCGATCGTGCGCCCCGCCGCGATGGAGAGGAACACCGTTTCGGGCCGGGTATAGCGGGCGTAGGGCGGCAGCACGGAATCCATGATCTGCGGCTTGACCGCCAGCACCACCACCGCGGGGTCCAGGTCGCCGGAAAGCTCGGCCATATCCGCCACGGCGCGGACGCCCTTGTCGCGCAGGGGCTGGCGATTCTCCGCCGCGGGCTCGACCACATGGATGGTGCTCGGATCGATGCCGCCCTCCAGCCAGCCGTCGATGAGCGCGCCCCCCATGTTGCCGCCGCCGACCAGCAGAATGGCGCCGTTCAGGGTCATCGTTGCCTCCGCCGATTGCCTGCGCAGCGCGCCACGTCAGGCGGACCCCTGGGGTTCCAGCGTGGCCACCGCCATGGCGCGCGAACTCGGCTGATCCGCCCAGACCACGAGCTGCAGGGCGGGGTAGAAACGTTCGCACTCCGCGACGGCGGTGTCCATGAGGTCCTCGAGCTGCTCCACGCTCGCCCCCTGGGTGCCGCGCAGCGGGACGGTATGCCGGAAGAGCACCCGTCCCTCGCCGTGGCTGTAGTCGAAGTGACCCAGCCATAGGTTCTCGTTGAACAGGGCGAGCAGGTCCAGGACATCGGCGCGTTTCGCCGCCGGTACCCGGCAGTCGAAGTGGCAGGCGACGGTCATCGCGCGCAGTTCTTCGTGCCAGACCGACCAGATATGGTAATCGGCCCAGCTTCCGGTCACCTGGACGGCGAGTTCCGCTTCGCTCGCGCGCTCAAAGGTCCAGTCGTTGGCGCTGACCAGTTCTTCCAGCAAATCCAGCGGATTGCTCGGGCTGGGTTCACCGGAGCCGGCGATCGCCGTCATGACGCGTTCCTTTGCCGGTTCGGTCCTGATTGCAAAAAGTGCCCGATATCTCGAAGCGAATCGTGCATTTAGTACCAGATGTGGAGCGTGCCAGCCCGGAATCGCCGGTGCAAGGACGCAATCGCGCCGACGGCCCCTCCGTGGCGGGTGCGGGGTTAACGGCCCTGCGGCTGCCGCACCGTTTCCGGGATGGCTTGCGCGGGTTCGCGCTCGCCTTCGGCGATCGCGCCGAAGAGATTGCGCAGGAAGCCGGGTGCGAGGGCGGATAGCGGATTCACCGAAATCTCCGGGTCCGCCAGATCGCCCCGGGCGCGATACATCACGGCGAACAGGCCTTCGCCCTCGCCGCCGGTGATGATCGGGCCGAGCAGGGGAATGGCGCCCAGGATGCGGTTGACCAGGGCGGCCGGGACGATCACGCCGCGCACGTCCAGGGTCTCCGCGTCCAGGTCGAGCGCGCCCTTTGCGGTGACCCCGATGGCCGGACCGTAGGCGTGCAGCAGGTCGGTGCGCACCTTGGGCCCGTCCAGGACGATGTCGCCTTCAAGCCGCTGGAAGCTCAGCCCCTCGCCGGAGAGGACATCGCCGATTCCGGTGAGAAACGCCACCGAGAGGATCTTGGCCAGGATGGGCGCGTCGCGCAGCTTGAAGTTGCGCAGGTCGAGTTCTGCGTCCAGCGGGCTTGCCGGGTCGGCGCTGCGCCGGGTGCCGTCCAGGCGCAGTTGGCCGCCGGTGATGCTGTCCAGGATCCCCAGGGCGCGCAACGTCGCGCCGGCATTCTCGGCCCGGGCGCGCAGCCGCTGCCGGCCGTCGCTGTCGGGGGCGTAGTTGACGTCGACGTTGGTGCCGCGGGCGCCGGCTTCGCCGTTGTCCGCGCCGCGTTCGAACCGCGGCGGCACATTGGCGTTGAACTGGATCTGCCGCCAGTGGCCCTGCGCATCGCGCTTGACCGTCAGGCGCACCTGCTCGAGCTGGCGGCCCTCGCCGAAATCCACGCGGGTGAGCGGCGCGCGCGTCGTGAGGGTGACGGCGCGTCCTGTCATCCCCGCGCTGCCGGCATCGGCGTCGCCGCGCCCGTTGCCGTTCTCGGCCTTGTCCGGCGGGGCCGCAGCGCCCGCCAGATAAGGGGCGGCGTCCAGATGCCCGCCGCCCACGTCGATCCGCCAGCCGCTGCCGTCGGGCTTGAGCGCGACCTCGCGCAGCCGCGTCTTGCCCAGGCGGATTTCGTCGATCCGGGCGCGCTCGAGCCGGCCCGCTGCGGCGCCGAGCGTCGCGCCGCCGCTGATTTCGAGCCGCGGGGTCCCGTTGCCACCGGCGATCAGGTCGACGTGGTGCACCTTTCGGGGCGTTTCGTCGGCGACGGCCACGCGCACCGTCGCGTGGCCCGGAATGCCCGGTGGCTTGCGCCAGCTCAGCAGGGGCAGGTTCAGGCCGGCGTCCTTGAGGTTCGCGGCGGCCCTAAGTTCGCCGTTGCCTTCGCCGTCCCCGCGCCAGTGCAGGTTCACCGACGCCGTCCCGTCCAGATAGGGTGCCGGACTGCGCCACAGGCGCGCGAGGTCGGCGGCGGCCAGGCGCTTGACCGTGGCGTCGAGCGCGCGGCGGGGTTGGGCGGTGTCGTCGAAGCGCTCCGTCCAGTCGACTTCCGTGGGCAGACCGGCGCAGCGGAGCGAGCCGCGCAGCGTCATGCGCGCCGGGGTAATGTCGAGGGACAGGGTGCCGTCGCTTACGTTCTGGCCGAGGAAGAAGTTCGCCACGCCCGCCTCGCGCAGCTCGGCCGTGGTGTGCAGATCCACCTTCTCCATGGGCAGGTCCTTGAGAAGGGGGAAGTCGAACGCCATGGAAACCTCGGCCGTGCCGCTGGTCTGCGCCGGCGTGATGCCCAGCTCGCTCAGCAGATCCACGCGCGGCTGCGCCAGCGGCGTCAGGCTGTCCCGCAACGGACCACGGGTTTCCACGTCGATGGACAGGAACTGATCGGTGGTATCCAGCCCGGAGACCACCGCCGTGCCCTCGCGCAACCGAAGGCCGCGCAAGCGGCCCGCCGCCAGATCCAGCGCGAGCTTGCTCTTGTCGAACGTGGCCGTCCCCGCGACCTCGCGCACCGGCCGGAGCCCCGGCAGGTAGGTGACGCGCATGCCGCTGTAACGCATGGTTCCGTCGAGCCGATCCAGGGTCACTTTGGACGGGTCGCCACGGGGCAGGGTGAGGGCTGCCGAAAGGTCGGCGCGATGCAGGGTTCCGTCGCGCACGTTGTCCGTGACCCACTTGCGCGCGATGCCGTTCTCCTGGATACCCGGCGGCCAGTAGCGGGGAAGGGTATTTGCCTCGAGGTTGGCCACGCCGGCATCGGCCGTAACCGCGATGGTCCCCGTATCGGGATCGCGCACGGCGCGCGCGCCGCCCGTGATGGTGGGGCCGGGCCGGGCGGTGGTCCCCAGGGCGAGGCGCAGACCGCGGGCTTCGAGGGCGTGCGCAGAAGGATCGAATTCCAGGCGCAGCGCGGCCTCGCGCACGGCCAGCGGTTCCGGGAAGTATTCGGGCAGCGCCACCCGCCCGCTTTGCGCGCGCAGATAGGTCGTGGCGTTGCGCACGTCGCCGTCGAGGCCGAAGCGCCCCACCCCGCTCGCGGTCACCGGCAGTGTGACCCCCTTGAGCGGGGCGAAGACGGGCAGCGCGCGGGCGAGCCAGGCCGGTTCGAGCGCCTTGATCGCGCCCGCGGCGACGAAGCTGTCCGAACCGCGCAGGTAGCTCAGCGAGACCATCGTGGGGACGCGCGCATCGCCCAGGGCGACATCCAAATTCACCCGGCCGGCGAGTCCCGCCGTCGTCCGGCGCAGCGTGACCGCCCCGCTGGGCGCGCGCCATGTCGTGCCCAGGCGGGTGTCATGCACCTGCACGGCCATGTCCCGCATCCGCAGCTCGCTCAGGTAGGACAGCCACGCATCGGGCGACGGCGGCGCCATGAGGTCGTCCAGGATCGTCGGTAGAACGCGCGAGAGGTCCTGTTGCGCGTCGTCCGCTTCGGGCCCGGCCTCGGCGGCGCCGACGCTGTCGGGGGGTGCGAAGCGCAGGCTGGCCGGTCCGCGCACCAGGGTGAGGTCGGCGCCGCGCGTGGTGATGCGGGTGGGGGCGACGGTGCCGTGAAGCAGCGCGACCACGCTCAGGCGCAGGTCGACCTCGGGAATTTCGGCCGTGTGCCCGCCTCGGTCGGTAAGCCGGACGTCCGTGACACGCAGCGCGAAAGTCTCCGGCCAACCCTTCCAGGTCAGGACCGTGCTTCCCAGGGTGACGTCGATCTCCGGGCTGAGCGCGTCGAGTTCCCGGGCGAGCTGCGGCGTCACGAAATCGAGTGACACCGGGCCCTGGGCGACGCGCCAGACGAGCACGCCCGCGGCGATCCCGGCGAGGAGGAGGACCGCACCCAGCACTTCCCAGAGGATGCGAACGCTGCGCTTTAGCATCGGGTGCCCGACGGAGGGTCGTGCTTGACCTGGGCGGCCGCCCCTCTCAGGCTAGCCGGTGAACGGAATAGGCAGGGATGACACAGGGGTTCTACTTCCTCTCCCACGGCGCGGGCGTTCCGCAACTGGACGCCGCGGGCGGCGACGCCGAGCGTGCCGCTGCCGCGATGGCGGAGCTTGAGACGGTCCTGGCCTCGGCCGACGCGGAAACGGCCGAGACACTGCGTGCCTTTCTGGCCACGTCGGCGGGCGATCATCTCTTGCGCGCGGTCCTCGCGCACAGTTCCTTCCTTTCGCGTTGCATCTTCGCCGATCCCGAGGGACTCTGCGACCTCGTAACACGCGGACCCGACGGGGCGCTCAAGGCCTGCATCCGGGACGTGGCGACGCAGGCCATGGCCCAGCCCGACCGCGAGTCCTGTATGGCGGCGCTGCGCCGGGCGCGCCGGCGGGTCGCGCTGGGCACCGCGCTGGCGGACATGACCGGGGTCTGGGACCTGGACCAGGTTACCGAGACCCTTACCGCGTTCGCCGACGCGGCGATCGACGCGGCGCTCGGGTTTCTGTTGCGCCAGGCGCACGCGCGCGGGGATCTGGTCCTGCCCGATCCGGACGCGCCGCAGACGGGAAGCGGGATCGCCGTGCTCGGCATGGGCAAGCTGGGCGCGCGCGAACTCAACTATTCCTCCGACATCGACCTCATCGTGATACACGATCCGGAAGTGGTCCTGTATCACGGCCGCAAGGACGTTGAACACTTCTGTGTTCGCGTTACGCGCGATCTTGTGCGGTTGCTGGAGGACCGCACGCGGGACGGCTTCGTCGCCCGCGTGGACCTGCGCCTGCGCCCCGATCCCGCTGCGATGCCCGTGGCCATTCCCTTCGGCACGGCCGAGGTGTACTACGAGAGCCAGGGGCAGAACTGGGAACGCGCGGCCATGATCAAGGCGCGCGCGTGCGCCGGCGACTCCGATGTTGGTGCGGCGTTCCTGAAGACCCTGCGCCCTTTCGTCTGGCGCAAGCACCTGGACTTCTGGGCGATCCAGGACGTCCATTCGATCAAGCGCCAGATCTACGCCCACCGCGGCGGGAGCACGGTTCAGGTCGCCGGGCACAACATCAAGACGGGCCGCGGCGGTATCCGCGAGATCGAGTTCTACGTTCAGACGCAGCAACTGATCTGGGGCGGCCGCGAGCCGCGCCTGCGCACGCCGCGCACCGAGGCCGCGCTGGACGGGCTCGCCCGCGCCGGGCACATCCCGCGCGGCGACGCCGATGCGCTGGCGGCCGCGTATGGGTACCTGCGCCGCATCGAGCACCGGCTGCAGATGGTGGCGGACCAGCAGACCCAGACCCTTCCCGCGGAACCGGACGCCCTGGCGCGCTTCGCCCGCTTCGCCGGGTACGCTGACGCGGACGCCTTCGGCTCGGACCTGCTGCGTCGCCTGCACCTCGTCGAGGACCGCTATGCGGCGTTGTTCGAGGAAGAGCCGCCGCTTGCCGGTCCCGGCAACCTGGTGTTCACGGGCGGCGAGCCCGAGCCGGACACGCTCGATACGCTGCACCGGATGGGCTTCACCGACGGCGAGCGCGTGTTCCACGTTGTGGCGAACTGGCACCGGGGCCGCTATCGGGCGACGCGCAGCCGGCACGCGCGCGAGCTGCTCACCGAGTTGATTCCCAGCCTGCTGGAGGCGCTCAGCGCCACGGCGCACCCCGATGCCGCGCTGACCAAGTTCGACGAGTTCCTCGCCGGGCTGCCCGCGGGCGTGCAGCTTTTCTCGATGCTCTACGCCAATCCCAAGCTGCTGAAGATGCTGGCGTCCATCGTGGGCGCCGCGCCTGCGCTGGCGGACCACCTCAGCCGCCGTCCCGGCCTGCTGGAGACGGTGCTCAGCGCCGATTTCTTTGGCGCGCTTCCGGGTCGCGAGACGCTGGTGGAAAGCCTCCAGACGGCGCTGCGCGACGCGCGGGACTATCAGGACGTGCTCGACCTGACGCGACGCTGGGTCCACGACCGCAAGTTTCAGGTGGGGGTGCATTTCCTGGAAGGGCACGCCGATGTGGACACCGTCGGAACTGCGCTGAGCGATATCGCCGAGGCCGCCCTGGTCACCCTGTGGCCGCACGTCGAGGGCGAGTTCGCCGCCAAGCACGGCCGGTTGCCGCACACCGGGCCCGCGATCGTCGCCATGGGCAAGCTGGGCGGGCGCGAAATGACCATCTCCAGCGACCTCGACCTCGTCTTCGTTGCCGAGGCGGGCGACCCCACGGCCGAGTCCGACGGCGCCAAACCGCTGGATGCCGGGCGTTACCTGACGCGCCTGGCCAAGCGCATGATCGACGCCGTTTCCGCGCCGCTGGCCGAGGGCACGCTGTATGAGGTGGACATGCGCCTGCGCCCGCAGGGGCAGGACGGGCCGCTGGTGACCTCGCTGCCCGCCATGGCGAAGTACTACGGCGTGGACGGCTCGCCGGCGGAGGCCTGGACCTGGGAGTACATGGCCCTGACGCGCGCCCGCCCCGTGGTTGGCGACGCGGACCTGTGCCGGCGCATCGCCGAGACCGTCCACGGCGCGCTGACGGCGCCGCGCGACGGGGAAAGGCTGCTCGCCGACGTACGCGATATGCGCGCCCGGATCGCCAGGGAACACCCGCCCAAGGACGCCTGGCACATCAAGCACCTGCACGGCGGACTCGTGGACATCGAGTTCCTGGCACAGACGTTGCAGCTCCGGCACGCGCACAGCCATCCCGATGTGCTCGCCGAGGGCACGGGCCCGGCGTTGGCGAACCTGCGCGATGCGGGCGTGCTGGATCCGGACGAAGCGGCGACGCTGCTGGACGCCGCCCGGCTGATGCGCCGTGTGCAGGGGCTGCTGCGCCTGACCGCCGGCGAGGATTTCGACGAAGCGACCGCACCCGAGGGCGTGAAGGGGCAGCTCGCGCAGGCCTGCGGCGTCGCCGATTTCGAGGGATTGCGCGCGCACCTGCTGGACAGGGCTGCGGCCGTCCGCCAAATCTTCAACCGGCACATCGGCGGCGTCGCCGATCGGCCGGGTATGGAGACGGTTCCGGAGGAAACAGGCGCATGACCCTGGATGCGGGCGATCCCGCCCCCGAGTTCGATCTGCCGCGCGACGGCGGCGGCCGGCTCTCGCTGGCGGACCTCAAGGGCAGTCCGGCGGTGATCTACTTCTATCCCAAGGACGACACGCCCGGCTGCACCAAGGAGGCCTGCGGCTTCCGCGATTCCTGGCAGGCGCTCCAGGATGCTGGCGTGCAGGTGGTGGGCGTGTCCAAGGACAGCGTGAAGCGCCACGACACCTTCCGCAGCAAGTACGACCTGCCGTTCCCGTTGGTCTCGGACAGCGAGGGCACGCTCGCCCGCGCCTTCGGCGTGCTGGTGGAGAAGACATCGGCCAGCGGCAAGCCCACGACCAGCGTGCAGCGCAGCACGTTCCTGCTCGACGGCGCGGGCGTCATCCGCAGGGCCTGGCCCAAAGTGAAGGTCGCCGGCCACGTGGACGACGTGCTGGCGGCCGCGCGCGAGCTGGCGCCGGCGTGAGCGGGCGGCCCGGCCGGCGCGACGGGCACCGGCCGGTTGCGCCCGCGGTCCGGTTCAATGGATCGATGTGCTGAAGGTGTAGGTCAGCAGGGCGCCGAGGATGTGGGTATTGGTGTCGGCGCTTTCCTCGAAGCGGTAGCCCGCATCCAGGGTGAGGCCGTTGTCGAAGCTGTAGCCCGCGCTGAGCTGGGCCAGCGTGTCGTCGCTGTCGCCCGCCCCGCCGTTCGCGTCGATAAAGCGGCCGGTATACGACGCTGAGACATTCCAGGGGCCGCGGATCAGCGCCGTGCCCGCGGTCAAGTAGGTGCGTTCCTGTCGCGTGCCGGCGAAGTCGTCGAAGTAGGCCACCTCCACGAGGGGCTGGAGCAGGTGGCCGGGAATGATGGCGGAGTTGCCCGAGACGCCCGCCACGAGGCCCGTCTCGTCGCGCGCGGTGCCGGGCCCGCCTTCCTGGAAGCGCGCGCCCACATGGTAGTCCACGGGCACGTCGGCCATGCCGCCGCCGTCCAGGGTGAGGGAGAACGAAGCGGGATCCTCCGTGTTCGACGGGCCGCCGTCCGCCTTGTCCAGCTCGCCGCGGCTGGTGAACGCCGACTTGCTCAGGAACGTGGTGTCGGCGAAGAAACTGTTGACCGTCACGGTGTGCGCGCCCGCCTCGCCGGCGTCCAGGGTATAGCTCGCGGCCGCGCCCAGGCGCTCGGTAAGCTCATAGTCCTCGGCGAAGTCGACGCCGTAGATTCCGGGTGCCGCGTCCCAGGCGGTGCCGAAACTGGGGTTGTATTTGCCCGCCTTGATGCCGAAGCGCTCGGTCTCGTACGCGGCATACAGCTCCTCGGCGTACAGGCCGTGGTCCTCGAAGAACCGGTCCTCGCCCGGATCCGCCCCGCGGACCGGCTCCAGGACGAGCCCGGACTCGATCTTGAAGTGCTCCGTCGCCTTGAACGACAGAAAGGGTTCGGTGGTGGTGAACAGGTCGTTGCGCTCGTTGGCGTCGTTCTCCGAGGCGAAGGCGCCGTCGTTCTGGATCTCGATCAGCACGTCGGCGTCCAGCCGCGGGGTCGTAGCCGAGCCCGATTCCTGCGCCGCCGCATGGCCGGCGGCGATAAGGCACAGGCTGGCGGCGAGGCAGCCGCCGCTAGCGTAGGCGTTGCGCATGGCGTGTGTCCCTTTCTGCGTCGATGAATCCGGCCGCCGATCGACCGATACGCGGCGGACGCCTAGCGCAGTCGTTATGCAAATGCAAATCATTTGCAAAATTGCATGCCACGATTTGGGTTACGCCCGGGGCAGGGAAAGTTCGGCGCGCATGCCGCCCAGCGGCGCGTCCGTCAGGCGGATTGCCCCGCCGTAGAGCTCGGCCAACTCCGCCACAATGGTCAGGCCCAGGCCGGATCCGGACCCCTGTTCGTCCAGGCGCCGGCCGCGGTCGAAAACCGCATCGCGCTGGTCCGGCGGCAGGCCGGGGCCGTCGTCGTCCACGCGGATCACCAGGCGGCCGTCTTCGGCGGCCGCTTGCACCCGGACCCGGGCGTGCGCGTGCTTGCACGCATTATCCAGGAGGTTGCCCAGCATCTCGTCGAGGTCCTGCTGCTCGCCGCGGAAGACCAGCTCCGGCGGCGCGTCCACCGCGACCGTGATGCCGCGCTCGGCGTAAATGGTCCGCATGGTCCGCGCGAGCGGCTGGAGCCGGCCGGCGACGGGGGTTCGCACGCCGGGCACCTGCGTGGCGGCGGCGGCACGGGCGCGCGCCAGGTGGTAATCGACGTGGCGCTGCATCAGCCGGAGCTGCTCGCGCAGGCGCTGCGCCTCGGCCGTCCGCCCGCCGGCGTCGAGCTGCTGCGCCTCGTTGCCCAGCACCGCCAGCGGCGTTTTCAGGCCGTGCGCGAGGTTGCCCGCCTGCGTCCGGGCGCGCTCGACGATGCGCTCGTTTTCGTCCAGAACCGCGTTCAGGTCGCTCACCAGGGGCGCGATCTCCGGCGGATAGCTACCCGCGAGGCGGGACGCGCGCCCCTCGCGCACGGCTGTAAGGTCACGCCGGAGCCGCCCCAGGGGGCGCAATCCGCCCGCCACCTGGAGCGCCGCGGCTGCGGCGAGCCCGACGCCCAGGACCGCCAGGGACAGCGTCAGCGTCGTCCGGAAATCCGCCACCGCCCGGCGCATCACGGCGGCGTTTTCGCCCACGGCGAGACGCAGGCGCCCGTCGCGCCCGGGCAGGGTGACCGAGCGCTCGTAGGCAACCACCGGCTCGCCGTCCGGCCCGGTCAGGCGGTGCCGGTGAAGCTCGCCGTCGAGCAGGGTGTCCGCGGGCAGGTCGAGCGCTTTGTCCCAGAGCGAGCGCGAGCGCATCCGGATCGTGCCGTCGGCGGCCTCGACCTGCCAGTACAGGCCCGAATAGGGGGTATCGAAGCGCGGCGCGCTAAGCGGACTGGTCAGGCGGAGCTTGCCCTCTGGACCGGTTTCCAGGTTGGCCGCGAGCTGATCCAGCGTGGCCTCGACCCGGCGGGTGAACTGGTCCTGGAGATGGTCGCGGAAGATCCCGGTCAGCACGAAGCCGGCGGCGAGCAGGGCGGCGGCGATCCACAACACCGCGCCGGCGAACAGGCGGAGCGCGAGCGACGGCGCGCGCATGCGGAAGCTCAGCCGTCCGCCGTGCTGCGCGCCGCTTCGGCCACGGGCGGGTCGATGCGGTAGCCCAGGCCGCGCTCGGTGGTGATGAGGTCGCGGCCGAGCTTGCGCCGCAGGCGCCGGATGAAGACCTCGATGGTGTTGGAGTCCCGGTCCATGTCGCGGGCGTAGACGTGCTCGCTCAGCGCCGTGCGCGAGCAGGTGCGCCCCATGTTGTGCATCAGATAGGCGAGCACCCGGTATTCGTGCGCGGTCAGGCTCACCGGCTCGCCGTTCCGCGTCACCCGGTTCGACCGCGGGTCGAGCACCACCGCGCCGCAGGTGAGCTGGGGCGCGGCGTGGCCGCTGCTCCGCCTGAGCACGGCGCGCAGCCGGGCCAGCAGCTCGGCCATCTGGAACGGCTTGGCAAGATAGTCGTCGGCGCCGGCGTCGATCCCCGCCACGCGCTCGGTCCAGGCGCCGCGTGCGGTGAGGATGACCACCGGCACCGCATTGCCGGCCGCGCGCCACTCGCGCAGGACGGACAGGCCGTCCATGCCGGGCAGGCCGAGGTCGAGGACGACGGCGTCGTAGCTCTCCGTCGCGCCGAGGAACTCGCCCTCGGTGCCCTCGCCGCAAGTGTCCACGGCGTAGCCGCCGTCGATCAGCGCGTTCGCGATCTGCCGGCACAGGGCGGCGTCGTCCTCGATCACCAGAATGCGCATCAGTCGGCTTCGTCCTCCGCGTGGTCGTCCGAATCCGTCTCCGCGTGCGGCTGGCGGTGGTGCTCCTCCAGGCGGTGCCCACGCGCCCGGAGCAGGTCGCCCGTCGCGGCATCGTAGTACAGCTCGGTGATGGCGCCGTCGGGGCTCAGCACCTTGATTTCGTACGTTAGGCGCGCGCCGTCATCCCCGTCGTCGGCGCGTTCCAGCTCCACGCCCACCAGCTCACCGCGCACGTCCGCCGCGACGCGGTCGAGGATCTCGGACAGCGGCAGGATCTCGCCGCGCTCCAGCGCCTTGCGCGCGCGTTCTTCGTCGTCGTCCGCGTGCGCCGGCACAAGCGCGGCGAGCGCCGCGAGGGCGGCCAGAAGAAGGGTCGATGCGGTGCGACGCAGAGCCATGACGTGCCCGAACCTGCGCGCCGCGCGATGAACGTGGGCTGAACGGCGCGTTCAGGGTGGGTTCAGCCGGCCTTTGGCACATCCCGGGGCACATCGCGGCGGGCGCCGGATCGCCGGCGGCCGCCGCGGGGCGAACCGCGATGAACCGAAGGAGGAGCCCATCATGCGGATCACCACAAGCCTCGCCATTGCCCTTCTGGCCGGCGGCGTGGTCGCCGCCCCCGCGCTCGCCCAGAGCGACCGCGGCGACACGCGCGGCGACGAGGGGGCGCAGCCGCAGCGCCAGCAGCAGCCCCAGGCCGGGACCGGCCGCGGCGCCGGGCCGCAAACGGCCAAGCCGCTGACCATGCAGGGCGTCATCGACCGCGTGGCGAACGCCGGCTACCGCGACGTCCGCGAAGTCGAGCGCGAGGACGGCCGCTGGGAGGTCTACGCCACGGACCGGCAGGGCCGGCGCGTCGAACTCTACGTCGACGGGCAGAGCGGCCAGATCCGGCGCGACGATTAACACCGGCGCGACCGGCGGGGGCGCCGCCGCACCGCCGCCGGTCCGGCGCTCCGTTGTCTTTTTGGATCGATACAAGGAGGTGTGACCATGACGGCCGTTCGCGTCTGGGACTTGCCCACGCGGCTGTTCCACTGGCTGCTCTTCGCCTGCGTGGTCGTGGCCTATTTCACGGCCGAGGGCGAGGGCAGCACGCACCAGATCCACGTCGCCGCCGGCTACGGCATCGGCGTCTTGCTGCTGTTCCGCGTGATCTGGGGCTTCGCCGGCACGCGCTACGCCCGCTTTGCCGAGTTCGGGCGCGCCCTGGCGGAGCTGCCGAGCTACCTGCCGAGGCTGCTCCGGCTCCGGCCGACCGCGTACCTGGGCCACAATCCGGTGGGTCTGCTGATGATCGCGGCCATGACCGTGACCCTGGTGCTGGTGCTCTGGAGCGGGCTCTACGGCGGCGAGGAACTGCACGAGACCGTTGGCAACCTGATCATCATCCTGGCGGGGATCCACGTGCTGGGCGTGGTCGCCGACAGCTTCATGACCGGGGACAACTTGGTCCGTTCCATGGTCACCGGCACGAAGCAGCGTGAGCAGGACCCGGGGCAGGGCGCGTCCATCGCCAGCCTTTCCGGCGGGGTGCGCGCCCTGGCGGTGCTCGCGGTGACGGCCGTGCTCACCGTGCTCGGCTTCTCGCAAAGCCAGGCGCTCAAGTGGCCGCCGCCGATGGAAAGCGAGATGGAAGAGCACGAGGGCGGTGAACACGGCGAAGCGGACGAGCAGGAGGAAAGCGAGGAATACGAGGACGAATACGAATAACGCGCCCCGCGGCCGGTTCGCGTCACCCGGCCGTGCCGGCCATCCGCAATGCGTTAACATGGGTCAACATCCGTCGCCCTGTGCCGGGCGGCGGTGTTGACGCGCCGGCCGGGCGTCAACGGCGGGTGTTAACATGGCGGCGGCGCTGGCTCGGTTCGCCATGGCACGGGCTCCCAAATCCCGAATAAAACGTGAACATCGTGCCATGCCACAGCTTTGACAGTCAAGGTCGTCGGCTGCGGGTGTATCCCTTGAACGCTCCCGCAACCGTCGCATCCCTTTGCATCCTATGGTTTGACGGAGGGTGTCGCCGGAGATGCCCTTACCAAGACCCAGCGCATAAAGCCGGAAGACTGGCGGCTTGCTTTGCTGGCGCAAAGCGAAGCCGTCCTACTTGAACACCCAATGGGTAGCAAGCCACCTTTCGGCGAGAAATGGCGGCTTGCGCCTTCGACGCGAAGCCGCCGCTACGCCGACCCCACCATCGCCAACCAGTCGTCCTCGGAGAGCACCGTGACGCCGTGTTCGCGGGCCTCGGGCGCACGCATCGTTCCGATCCCCTCACACTTCAAACCAACTCGATCCGTAGGCGGCGGCCGAGTGCGCTGGCCGCGCGTTCCAGGGTGTCCAGCCGGACGGTTTGATTATCCGGGTCGAGCAAGCGGTCGAGTTGCGAGCGGCTGGTATGCAGTCGGCGCGCCATCTCCGCCTTCGAGATGTTCGCCTCGGTCATCGTTCGCCTGAGCTGTTCGGCCAGAACGCGCTTCAGCGCGCCCGCAGTGGCCTCCGCGTAGAGCTCCTGGTCCTCGAGAAAAGCGTCGAAGTCGGAGCCGGCGTGCGGGTTAGCTTGAGGCATTGCGCAAAAACTCCATTCGGCGCTCAGCTTCGTCGAACCACCCTACCACAACACCCAGCATGTAGGGTGACGTCGCCGCATCAGCGGCAAGCCACCTCGTCGTGCCGGACAACGGCGGCTTGCGCCTTCGACGCGAAGCCGCCGCTACGCCGACCCCACCATCGCCAACCACTCGTCCTCGGACAACACGGTGACGCCGTGCTCGCGGGCCTTGCGGGCCTTGGAGCCGGCGTCGGCGCCGGCGATGACGTAGTCGGTCTTCTTGGAGACGGAGCTTGTCACCTTCGCGCCCAG
>CAJXKW010000037.1 GCA_913055855.1 uncultured Limimonas sp.
GGCGCGCTCGGGGTCGTCCAGAAGCGCCCGGAACAGGTGGTCGTGCGGATTGCTCGGCGTGGCCATGGCAAAGCCCGCCGTAACAACAGCCAGGCTATGTCCCCTCGGGCTCCAGGCCCACCAGGGCGCGTGCGAACGGGATCGGGGCGAAGGGCCGCAGATCCGCCGCCGTCTCGCCCACGCCGACGGCGTGCACGGGCAGGCCGTAATCCGCCGCCAGGGCGACCAGGATGCCGCCGCGCGCCGAGCCGTCGAGCTTGGTCAGGGCAATGCCCGTAACATCGATAAGTTCCCGGAAGGTCTGGACCTGCTGAACCGCGTTCTGGCCCACCGTGGCGTCCAGGACGAGCAGCGTGTCCTGCGGCGCGCTGGGGTCGAGCTTTTGCAGCACGCGCACGATCTTCTGCAGCTCCGCCATCAGATTGGACTTGTTGTGCAGGCGCCCGGCCGTGTCGATGAGCAGGACGTCGGCGTTCTCCTGGCGCGCCGATTCCAGCGCGTCGTAGGCCAGGCCGGCGGCGTCCGCGCCGGTCTCCTTCGCCGTGACGGGCGCGCCCGTGCGTTCGCCCCAGATCTGGAGCTGCTCCACCGCTGCCGCCCGGAAGGTGTCGCCCGCCGCCAGGTGCACGCGGTAGCCCGCGTCCGTCCACTGCTTGGCGAGCTTGCCGATGGTGGTGGTCTTGCCGCTGCCGTTGACGCCCACGACCAGGATGACGTGGGGTTTGTGCGACGGGTCCAGCGCCAGCGGCTGCGCCACGGGTTCGAGGATTTCGGCGATGTCCTCGGCCAGCGCCGCGCGCACGGTTTCCGGATCGACCTCCTTGTCGAAGCGGCGCTCGCCCAGTTGCTGCGCCAGGCGGCTGGCGGTGTCCACCCCGAGGTCGGCGGAGATCAGCAGGTCCTCCAGATCCTCGAGCGCTTCCTCGTCGAGTTTGCGCTTGCTGAAGATCGATCCGATGCCGCCGCCGACCTTGGAGGACGAGCGCGACAGGCCGCCCTTGAGCCGGGACAGCCAGCCACCCTTGCGCCCGGCTTCCGTGGCTTCCACCGGCGCGTTCCCGGCCGCCGGCGCCGGTGCGTCCGCCGCGTCCACCGGCCCATGGGTGGTCGCGGCGTTGGCGGCCACGGTGTCGGCGGAATCCGTGGGAACGCGCTCGGACTCGACGAAGGCCGCCGTCATGTCCTCGCCGGTATCCGCCGTGTCGGACTGGGCCGCGCCGCCCGATTCCAGGTCCGGCTGCTCCGGTACCTCGTCGGCCGGCGGCTGTTCCGGCCGCTTGGCTTTTCGTTTGCGCCGCCAGAGCATCTAGATCGCCTCGCCGATGAGATGGTCGTCGCCCGCGTGGGTGATGCGTACCGGGACCACGGTGCCGATATCGCCGCCGCCCACCACGCGCACTGGCGCAAAGTGGGGAGTCCGGCCCTTCATGCGGCCCTCGCCGTCGGTCTCCTCGAGCAGGACCTCGGCCGTGCGCCCCACCTGCGCCCGGAAGAAGCGGGCCATGGCCCGCTGGCCGGCGGTGCGCAGCTCGGCGGCACGCGCCTTGCGCGTGGGTTTGGGTACCTGGGGCATGCGCGCCGCCGGCGTGCCCGGCCGCTCCGAATACGGGAAGACGTGCAGGAACGTCAGGTCCAGCGCGTCCACGGCGGCCAGCGTGTCCTGGAACATCGCCGCGTCCTCCGTCGGGAAGCCGGCGATCACGTCCGCACCGAAAACGACGTCGGGCCGCGCCGCCCGCGCTCGGTCCACCATGCGCCGTGCGTCCGCCGTACCGTGGCGCCGACGCATGCGCTTGAGCACCATGTCGTTGCCCGCCTGCAGCGATATGTGCACGTGCGGCATCAGCCGCGGCTCGTGCGCCAGGAGGTCGTAGACCGTGTCGTCCAGTTCCACCGGGTCCACCGATGACAGGCGCAGGCGCGGCAGCTCGGGCACCAGGTTGAGCAGGCGCCGGCACAACCCGCCCAGCGTGGGCTGCCCGGGCAGGTCCGTGCCGTAGTCCGTGATGTCGACCCCGGTTAGCACCACCTCGCGCACGCCGTGGGCGACCATGTGCCGGACCTGCCGGACGAGCTCGCCCACCGGCACCGAGCGGTTGTTCCCGCGTGCGAAGGGGATGATGCAGAAGGTGCAGCGGTGGTCGCAGCCCTGCTGGATCTGCACGAAGGCGCGCGTCTTCGTCTCGAAGCCGGGCAGCAGGTGCGCCGCCGTCTCCTCCGCCTGCATGATGTCGTCGACGACGACCTTTCCCTGGCTGCCGATGTCCAGGTCGGGCGCATAGCTCTCGCGACGCAGCTTGGCCTGGTTGCCCAGAACGCGCTCGACCTCGGGCATGTCGGCGAAGCTGTCGGGATGGAGCTGAGCGGCGCAGCCGGCGACGACGACGCGCACGCCCGGATTGTCGCGCTTGGCCCGGCGGATCGCCTGGCGCGCCTGGCGCTCGGCCTCGCCCGTGACGGCACAGGTGTTGACGATGACCGCGTCCTCGAGCCCGGCGGCGCGGGCCTGCTGCAGCATCACCTCGGACTCATAGGCATTGAGCCGGCAGCCGAAGGTAACCACGCGCGGCCCCTCGGGCGTCTCTGGCCCGGTCCCGGGCGCGGCGTCGGAAGCCGGGGCGTGGCGCGCGTGCGCAGTCATGATGTCAGCAGCGCCTCGCTGAACGTGCCGGCGAAGGTCTCGGCCACAGGCCCCGCCATGATGACGTGGCCGTCCGACTCGCGCCATGTGATGGCGAGCGGCCCGCCGTCCAACAGCACGGTGACGGTGCGATCCGTCTCGCCCATGCGCGCGCACGCCACGGCCGCCGCGCAGGCCGCGGTCCCGCAGGCGCGCGTCAGGCCGGCCCCGCGTTCCCATACGCGAAGGCGGATGCGCTCGCGCGTCTGCGGTTCCGCCACGGAGATGTTCGCCCCCTCTGGAAACAGCGGGTCCGTCTCCAGCACGGGCCCGAGCTGGGACAGCGGGATGGCCTCGGCGTCGGGGACGATGAACACCGCATGCGGATTGCCCATGGAAACGGCCACGGGCTCGCGCATGGTCCCGGCGTCCATGGGCAGCGCGAGCGTGTCCGCTTCCTCCGCCAGTGGAATGGCGTCCCAGCTCAGCCCGGGCGTGCCCATGTCCACCGCCACACCCCAATCGCCGGCTGCGCGCGCATACAGCAGGCCGGCGCGCGTTCCCAGAACGACGGTGTCGCGCCCGCTCTCGGCCATGAGCTTGGCGGCGACGCAGCGCGTGGCATTGCCACAGGCTGCCACCTCGCCGCCGTCGGCGTTGCGCAGGTGCAGCGCGGCGTCGGCGCCGCTGCCGGGATCGGCCGGCTGGATTACGGCGAGCTGGTCGCAGCCCACGCCCTCGTGGCGGTCGGCGATGCGCCGGGCGAGCCCGGCGTCGAGGGGAAACGGCTGCGTCCGGGCATCGACCACGACGAAGTCATTGCCCAGGCCGTGCATCTTGGTGAAGGCGCGCTGGCGGTCAGGTTGCATAACCGCGGTTATATGGGCTGCCGAGCGGGCGTGTCCAGCGCAGGTCGCGGGCGGCGAGTCGGCGCGGAGATCCGCCTATTCGATACCCTCGGGCGCGTCGCTGGCCTCGGGCACGCGCCGGGCGGCCTCGCCGGCATGCGGCGCGGGCTGCGGTGCCGAGGGCGCGGCGCGGGGCGCGGTGTGCTCGGCGCCGTCGGGCCAGGGAACCGTGCGCACATAGATGTCGCGCCCCGGGTAGGGGACCTGGATGCCCGCTTCGCGCAGCTTCGCGTCGATGGTGAAGCGCAGCTCGCTGGGCGCGCTCAGGAAGTAGTCCACGTCGCGGGCGTAGCAGCGCAGCTCGAACACCAGGCCGCTTTCGCCGAAGTCGCGGAACAACACGTGCGGCGCGGGCCAGCGCAGGATGTCACGATGCTCGCGTGCGCAGCGCATGAGCAGGTCGTGGACGAACTGGGTGTCAGACCCGTAGGGCACGCGCACGCCGATGATCAGGCGGCACTGCCGGTTGCGGTGGGTCCAGTTGGTCACCGCCGCGGAGACGAGCTGGGAGTTGGGCACGATCACGGCGGCGCGGTCGAAGGTCTCGATCTCCGTTGCCCGCACGTTGATCTTCTTCACCGTGCCTTCGTACTCGCCCACCACGACCCAGTCGCCCGCCTTGACCGGCCGCTCGATGAGCAGGATGAGGCCCGAGACGAAATTGTTGACGATGGTCTGCAGGCCGAAGCCGATACCCACCGAAAGCGCGCCGGCGATGATGGCAAGGTTGGATAGGTCCAGGCCGAGCGCGGCGATCGCCAGCAGGAACGCCAGAATCAGCCCGAGGTAGCTGATTCCGGCGTTGAGCGACTGGCGCACCCCGACGTCCATGTTGATGGGGCGGAAGACCTGCCGGTTGAGCACGCGCTGGATGAACCGGGTGAACGCCAGGGCGGCGAAGAACACGCCCGCGGCAATCGCGATATCGACCAGCGACACCGTGATCCCGCCGATGCTCGCCCCGTACAGCGCGGCCGAGATCCAGGTGCCGATGACCTCCCAGCTCACGCCCCAGAGCGCCAGGCCGAACAGGGCGCCCCCGGCGAGCAGGAGCAGGTCGAGCGGGATGAGAAGCCAGAAGCGCAGGCGCGCCAGCCCCTGGGCAGAGAGGCCCAGCAGGTGCGCGATGGGCCGCCCTGCCGCCGTGTCCGGGTGCAGGGCGTAGACCACCAGTTCGTGGACGAGCCCGCGCAGCAGCACCAGCGCCGCCACCAGGCTGCCGCTGAGCACCAGGCGCACGGTGAGAAAGCGCGCCAGGACGAAATAGCCGAACGCGGCGACGACGGGAATTGCCAGGGCGGTCAGCCCGATCGCGACGGCGAGGGTGATGGCGACGCCGCGCCCGATCTCCCCGCTGGTTGCGCTGTCCTCGTCCTCGTCCAGGAGGTCGTCCGGCGGCGGTGCGGTCGCTTCCGCCTGCACGGCCGTGTCGGTTTCGCCGCTGACCGTCTCGCGGCGCCAGAACTCGGGCGACATCAGGCGCAGGATCAGCACCGCGACGATGCCGCCGACGATGGTGTTGTGGATGACGGCCAGCTCCATGGACAGCGCCATGGCTTCGCCCAGGCGGAAGATCACCGCGTCCACGGCGAAGAACGCCGCCAGCCCGGTGATCATGCGCCCCAGCCGCACCGCGCAGTCGTCGGTGAACTGGATGACGCGCCATGCTGGCGCGCGCGGGGCAAGGGCCGCCTTGGTCAGGCCGTAGACGAGCCCGAAGAAGGTGACGGACAGGGCGGCGCTCTGTGCCAGCGTGTCCATCAGCCCGACCAGAAGGCCCTGGTAGCGCAGGGTGAGATACACCGCTCCCGCCGCGATGGCGGGCACCAGCGCGCGGAAGGTGCCTTCCGTGACCGCTGCCACCAGGCGGGTGATGTAACGCGGGTCGACGGTTTCGGGGTTGCGGCCGTAGCGACGCATCAGAACGGTGCGCAGGCCCCACGCGAGCAGCACCACGACGACGAGCACGCCCGCGTTCATGGGCAGGGCGCGGCGCCAGGGCATGGCGCCCTCGGTTCGCTGCGGTGTGGTGACCAGGGCTTCGGCGGCCCGCCCCACGGCGCCGTAGAGATCCCGCGCCGCGACCGTCCAGGTCTCCGCCTGGAAGATCGTCGGGCCGCGCGTGAACAGCCGCTCGGCGAAGCGCTGGCGCTGTGTGCCCAGCAGCTTGCCGCGCAGTTCGTCGACCCGGGCGAGCACCAGCTCGGCCTGCTTTTGCAGGGCCACGTACTGGCTCAGTTCGCGGTTGAGCTTGGCGCGCTCGTTGGCGACGGGGGCCGGCTCGCCGCCTTCCTCGGGCGGCGGCCCGAGCGCCTCAAGCAGCGAGCGCACCGACTCCACGCGCGTCTCGGCGGCATCCGCGACCGTCTGGCCGTCGCGCTTGATGACGGAGAAGCGTTCGCGCCAGTGGTCGAGCCGGCTTTCCGTGAGAAGGCCGGAACGCAGCTCGCGCGCCGCCTCGTCCAGGGTGCGCGACATCTCGCCCACGCGCGCCTTGGCGCTTTCGGGCATGTCCGCGAGGATGTCGGTCGACGACCTTGCTGCGGACTCTGCGCCCGTCGGCTTCGCCGCGGCCGGTGGGGCCACGGCGGCGAAGACGGCGAGAACCAGAACGAGGATGGCAGGAAACCGGGCGATCATGGGGCCGGACTATGCCTTGCGCCGCTGCGCTGCACCATAGCGCGCATGGGACGCCCGCGCGAAGGTCATGGCGAGCGCGGCCGGGAACCGCGCTTGACCCTGGCCGCGGCCCCCATTAGGTTCGCAACACCTTAGCCAGAGATCACGCCGCCGGAACGGCTTCCAAAACCGCGCATGCGGGGAGGCTCCGCCAGTCCGCGAGGGTTCGCGCACTGGCGCGAAGGTGTTTGGAGCGGGCGAAACGCGGGACGAGCCGGCATGTTCGACAACCTTCACGACCGCTTGGGCAAGGTCTTCGAGGGCCTGACCAAGCGCGGCGCGCTGACGGATAAGGAGGTCGACGATGCGCTGCGTGAGGTGCGCGTGGCGCTGCTCGACGCCGACGTCGCGCTTCCCGTGGTCAAGCAGTTCATCAAGGACGTGCGCGAGCGCGCCGTGGGGCAGGAGGTGCTGCGCTCGGTTACCCCCGGCCAGCAGGTGGTCAAGATCGTCCACGACCGCATGGTCGAGCTGCTGGGCGGCGAGCACCAGGGCATCGAGCTGCGCCCGAATCCGCCCACGCCGATCATGCTCGTCGGCCTGCAGGGCTCGGGCAAGACCACGACCACCGCCAAGCTCGCCAAGCGGCTGAAGGAAAAGGAAAAGAAAAAGGTCCTGATGGCCTCGCTGGACGTCCGCCGGCCGGCGGCCATGGACCAGCTGCGCACCCTGGGTGCGCAAGTGGGCGTGGACACCTTGCCCATCGTTCAGGGCGAGCCGCCCACCGCGATCGCCAAGCGCGCCATGCAGAAGGGCACGCTGGAGGGCTACGACGCCGTCCTGCTCGACACCGCTGGTCGCCTCGCCATCGACGACGAGCTGATGCAGGAAGTGGCGGACGTCCGCGACGCCACCAAACCGGCCGAATCCCTGCTCGTCGCCGACGCCATGACCGGCCAGGACGCGGTGACCACGGCGGAGAGCTTCAACGACCGCGTGGGCCTCACGGGCATCGTGCTCACCCGCGTGGACGGCGACGCGCGCGGCGGCGCCGCGCTGTCCATGCGCCAGGTGACCGGCAGGCCCATCAAGCTCATGGGCACGGGCGAGAAGGTCGACGCCCTGGAGGACTTCTACCCCGACCGGATCGCGAACCGCATTCTGGGCAAGGGCGACGTCGTCTCCCTCGTGGAGAAGGCCCAAGAGACGGTCGAGCAGGAAGAGGCGGAAAAGCTCGAGAAGAAGATCCAGAAGGGCAAGTTCGACCTCGACGATCTCGCCTCGCAGTTCCGCCAGCTCAAGAAGATGGGCGGGATGCAGGAACTCATGGGCATGATTCCCGGCATGGGGAAGATGGCCAAGCAGGCGCAGGGCGCGAACTTCGACGAAAAGGCGATCGACCGGCAGCTCGCCATCATCCAGTCGATGACCAAGGACGAGCGCAAGCGGCCCGAAATCATCAAGGCCTCGCGCAAGCAGCGGATCGCGCGCGGGTCCGGCACCACGGTGCAGGACGTGAACAAGCTGATGAAGCAGTTCACCGAGGCCCAGAAGATGATGAAGAAGGTCAAGAAAATGGGGAAGAAGGGCCTGATGCGCCACGGCCTGCCCGGCATGGGCGGCCCCGGCGGTGGCGGTCAGGGCTTCCCCGGCGCCGGCGGCGGGATGCCGGGTGGCTTCCCGGGCGGCGGTGGCGGTCCCGGCATGGGCCGCAAGCACTAGCGGTGCGCCGCTGACCATTCCGGCGAAACGGGGGTCGGCGCGCGCCTTGCCACTCATCCACGCGAGCAGACGAACGACAAAGGGATCGACGACCCGCGATGGCACTTTCCATGCGACTGATGCGCAAGGGCGCGAAAAAGCGGCCGTTCTACCGCATCGTGGTGGCGGACTCGCGCTCGCCGCGCGACGGGCGCTTCGTGGAGCAGTTGGGCTTCTACAATCCCATGGTCCCGCCGGACCACCAGGAGCGCTACAAGCTCAACACCGAGAAGGCGAAGTACTGGCTGGACAAGGGCGCCCAGCCCACAGACCGCGTGCGCCGGCTGCTCGCGCAGGCCGAGGTTATGGGCCCGCGGCCGATCCCGCAGCAGACCAAGAAGAACCAGCCCAAGAACCAGGAGACCTGACCACCCCGCTTGTCTGAGAGGCCGCCATGGCTGCCGCGACGTCCCGCGCCGCCGGATCGGGGTCGGCCGGTGCACCGGTGCAGGCCGAGCCGCGCGTCTGTCTGGGCGTCATCGTGGGCGTGCACGGCGTGCGCGGTGTGGTGCGCATCAAGCCGTTCACGGAAGAGCCCGAGGCGGTGGGCGCGTACGGCCCCGTCAGCGACGAATCGGGTCGGCACAGCTACACCCTGACCGTCCACGGCCGCCACAACGGCACGGTCCTCGCCGGTATTGCCGGCATCGCCGACCGCGAGACGGCGCTGGCGCTCAAGGGCACGCGGCTCTACGTGGCGCGCCACGCGCTGCCCGAGGTGGCGGGGGAAGAGACCTTCTACCACGCGGATCTGATCGGGCTCGCCGTGGTCGACCGACACGGTGCGGATCTGGGCCGGGTGCTGGCGGTGCAGGATTTCGGCGCGGGCGACCTGCTCGAGATCGGAGCCGCCGACGGCGGGGAATGGCTCCTGCCGTTCACGCGCGAGGCGGTGCCCGAGGTCGACGTGGCGGGCGGGCGCATCGTCGCCGACCCGCCGCCGGAGGCGGCCGCGGAGGAAAGCTGAGCCGTGCGCACGGCGGGGCTGGACACGCCGCCCGGATAGCGGGCATACAGCACGACTTTGGAGCCGCGACCATGGCGGACGAGGAAGGGAGCGGCGCGCCGGCACCCTGGACGGCCACGGTGCTCACCCTGTTCCCCGAGGTCTTTCCCGGGCCGCTCGGGGTGAGCGTGGCGGGCAAGGCGCTCGAGGCCGGGGTCTGGACCCTGGAGGCGCGCGACATCCGCGCCCATGCCACGGACCGGCACCGCACCGTGGACGACCAGCCGTTCGGCGGTGGCGCGGGCATGGTCATGCGCCCCGACGTGGTGGACCGCGCGCTCGCCGGCGTGGAAGACCGCCCGGGACCGGTGATCTTCCTGTCGCCGCGCGGCCGGCCCATGAGCCAGGCGGTGGCGCGCGAGCTGGCGGCCGGGCCCGGGGTGACCCTGCTCTGCGGGCGCTACGAGGGGCTCGACGAGCGGGTCATCGAGGCGCGCGGCATCGCCGAGTTGAGCCTGGGCGATTTCGTGCTGTCCGGCGGCGAGGTCGCGGCGATGGCGGTGCTGGAGGCGACCGTGCGGCTCCTGCCCGGCGTGCTGGGCAACGCCGCAAGCGACAGCGAGGAGAGTTTCGAGCGCGGGCTTCTGGAGTACCCGCAGTATACGCGGCCCGCCGAATGGCAGGGCCGCCGGGTGCCGGAGGTGCTGCTCTCCGGCCACCACGCGCGCATCGACGCCTGGCGGCGGGCCCAGGCAGAGCGCGTGACGAAGGCGCGGCGGCCCGATCTCTGGGCGCGCTACGCGGACGCGACGGAGACCGCGACGACGGACACGGTGACGAAGGACGAAACACCATGAGCGCGATCATTCAGGAACTCGAAAAGGAAGAGATCGGCCGCCTGACCGAAGGCAAGGCGATCCCGAAGTTCGGCGCCGGCGATACGGTGCGCGTCAACGTAAAGGTGATCGAGGGCAACCGCGAACGCGTGCAGGCGTTCGACGGTGTGGTCATCGCCAAGAAGAACCGCGGGGTGGGCTCGTCCTTCACCGTGCGCAAGACTTCCTACGGTGAGGGCGTGGAGCGCATTTTCCCGCTGTACTCGCCCCGTATCGACTCCATCCAGGTACTCCGGCGCGGCGACGTGCGCCGGGCGAAGCTGTACTACCTGCGCCACCGCAAGGGGAAGGCCGCGCGCATCCGCGAGGCGACCACCGGCGCCGCGGCGAAGGAAGCCGCCGCCGCGCGCGAGAGCCAGCAGGAGACCAAGGGCAAGAGCCGCGGCAAGAAGAACAAGAAGACCTAACGCGGCCGCGGGCCGCCGCCGGGCGCATACCCTTTCCTGCTTTTAGGGCGACGTTAACGCGTGCTTTGGTACGGCCAACTTCCGTCGGGGCCGTGCCATGGGTCGGGTGTGTCAGACCGGGGCGGGCCCGCGTCGCTTGCGTTGGACGGGAGCCGCGGGAATGAGCCGGGACGAGCGAATCGTCGAGCAGATCCGCTCGGAGTTCAGGGACGAGGCGCGCGACCGCTACGCCACGCTGCAGATCGACTACGCCAACCTGCGCAGTATGGCCACGCCCGATCGCGAGACGCTGCGCAGCGTGGTGCAGAGCGCGGAGAAGGTGCAGCATTGCGCGCGCTCGGCCGAGGCGATGGCGCTCTACCTGGCGATCAAGCGGATGATCACGTTCTTCGAACTCGACAGCGACACCATCCCGCGTCACTACGCCGACATCGATACCATCTTCGACATCCTGGATCAGATCTTCGACGGCGAGATCGACGACTCCACGGACGAGGCGGAATTCCTGCGATCCCTGCCCACGCCGCAGCCCACGGAGACCGACGTCTTCCAGGCCGAGGACGTCGAGATGCTGCTGGTCGATCCGCAGCGCGCCAGCACCCGCGCCATCGCCAAGCAGATCCAGGGCCTGGGCTACAGTGTGACGGCAACCCAGGACGTTTTCGAGGCCCTCAAGCTCGCCGTGAGCACCAAGCCGGACATGATCGTCGCCTCGGTGATGCAGAAGGAACTCAGCGGCGTCAGCCTCGCCCGCGCCCTCCAGGCGGTGCCCGAGACCGAGGGCATTCCGGTGGCGGTGATCACGAGCTTCGCCCGCGGCAACAGGGCGCTGGCCGGGTTGCCCGATTCCGTCGCGCTGGTGGACAAGGGCAAGGATTTCCAGGGTAACCTTTTGGAGGCCATGACCCGTTTCGGCCTCCGCCGGACGCACTGAAGCGGGGAGGGGCGGCCCCCGTTCGTGCCTCATCCGGCGCCGGCGGCCACCAGCCACGCCAGCGCGACGACGCCGGGCGCCGCTGCACCGGCCCAGAGCTGTCGCGTCCACGCGAACCACGCCGCCGGGGCGCGCCACAGCGCCAACCCCATCCCGAGTCCGACGGCGAAACCCAGGACGTGTGCGCCCACGTCGACGCGGCCCTCGCCGAATCCCAGGAAGGCGAGCAGCAGTACCCCCGCTGCCGCCGGGGCGAAGCGGCGCAGCCCCCGCCGCCAGGGATCGGCCGCGCTCGCGGCGCGCTGGCTGTGTCCCGCGAGCAGCCCCAGGGCGGCGAACACGGCCGTGGACGCGCCCACGGAAACGTCGCCCGGCGTCTGCAACAGCCAAGCATTGAGCAGGTTGGCGAGCGCGCCTGCGGCGACGATCGCCAGCCAGCCCACGCCCGCGCCCACGCTCTGCACCGCCAGACCCCCGGCGACCCCGCCGAAGGCGACGTTGGAGAGCAGGTGTTCGACGTCGGCATGCAGGGTCAGGGCGGTGATCGCGCGCCAGATTTCGCCGTCGCGGATGGCGCCCGCGTGCGCCGCGCCGGCTGCCATCCAGTCCAGGCCGAAGGCGCCCCGGTTCTGTGCGGCGAAGACGAAAACGATGGCGGTGATGTAGGCCATCGCCGTTTCCAGCGCGCCGCCCTGCGGGCGCAGGCGCAGCGCGGATGCGGCCGGCCGCCGCGGTGCGGCGTTCTCCTGCTCATAGGCGGCGATTTCGGCCTCGGCCAGATGGGCCTCGTCGCTGCTCACGCACAGCACCACGCCGCGGCCCGTGGGAATGATCTGCGATTCGATCCCGCGCGCGGTGAGCACAAGGGCGAGCTGGTTCGCCTCCCGCCGGCTGGCGCAGCGGCGCACCTCGCTCAGCCCGAACACCGTCCGCCCCGGCCCGTCCGGGTCACGCCTGCTTGCGCGCGGCCTTCTCGGCCACGCCGGAGGTGCCCAGGCGCCCTTCCAGGGCCTCCCAGACCTGCTGCGGGTCCACGCCCGTGGCCGACCAGAGCACCAGCAGGTGGTACAGCAGGTCGGCGCTTTCGCTGGCGAGGTTTTCCGGGGAATCGGCAACCGCCTCGATGACCGTCTCTACCGCCTCCTCGCCGAGCTTCTGCGCGATCTTCTCGGGGCCCTTGTCGAACAGCTTGGCGGTGTAGGAGGTTTCCGGGTCGCCGCCGTGGCGGCTCTGGATCACCGCGTAGAGCCGGTCGAGAACGTGCTGCGTGTCATCGGTGGTCATGGGGTTCTGCGACGTCCGGTTCCACCCGCCTCATGGTTCGACAGGCTCACCATGAGGCCGGATCATGTTGCACGACGCGCCGCATCTTGAGCCTGTCGAGAGAGGCGGCGCAAGGCTGGTCTCACGCTGGCGCGTTCGGCCGCGCGGGCACGCCGGCGGCGCGCAGGGCGTCGCGTGCCTCGGCGATGCTGTGCTCGCCGAAGTGGAAGATCGATGCGGCCAGAACCGCCGAGGCGTGGCCGTCGCGCACGCCCGAGACAAGGTCCTCCAGGTTGCCCACGCCGCCCGAGGCGATGACGGGGACCTGTACCGCATCCGCAATGATCCGGGTTAGGGCGATGTCGTAGCCCGCGCGCGTGCCGTCGCGGTCCATCGAGGTGAGCAACAGCTCGCCCGCGCCCAGGGCTTCCATTTTCTGTGCCCAGGCCACGGCGTCCAGCCCCGTGGCGTTGCGCCCGCCGTGGGTGAAGATCTCGAAGCCGCTGGGCAGCCCCGGTGTTTCGCTGCGCTTGGCGTCGATGGCGACGACGATGCACTGGCGGCCGAATTTCTCCGCCGCTTCGCGCACGAAGTCCGGGTTCTTGACCGCGGCCGTGTTGATGGAGACCTTGTCCGCGCCGGCGAGCAGGAGCTGGCGGATATCCTCGACCGTACGCACGCCCCCGCCTACGGTCAGGGGCATGAAGCACGCCTCGGCCGTGCGCCGGACGACGTCGAGCAGGATGCCGCGGTCCTCGTGGCTGGCCGTGATGTCGAGAAAGCACAGCTCGTCCGCACCGGCGGCGTCGTAGACCTGAGCCTGTTCCACCGGGTCGCCGGCATCGCGCAGGCCCACGAAGTTCACGCCCTTGACGACGCGGCCGTCCTTCACGTCCAGACAGGGGATGATGCGGGATTTGAGCATGCCGACCCGTTAAGCATCTATTTCGAAAAAGAACCTCATCTTGAGCCTGTCGAAAGATGAGATTTGGTGTTCCCTCACGCGACCGAATAACACCCTCGGCCTGAGCCTGTCGAAGCATGCGGGTGTTCAGGTGGCCGCAGCCGCCGCCGCCAGCGCCTCGGCCGGGTCGATGCGCCCGTCGTAGAGCGCCCGGCCGAGGACGGCCCCGGCCACGCCGTCCGCCTCCACGGCGCGCAGGCGCCGGATGTCGTCGATGCTGCTCACCCCGCCCGAGGCGATGACGGGAATGGTCACCGCGCGCGCCAGCGCGGCCGTGGCTTCGGCGTTCACGCCGCCCATGGCGCCGTCGCGCGTAATGTCGGTGTAGACGATGGCGGCCACGCCCGCATCCGCGAAGCGCTGCGCCAGATCCGGTGCGGCCAGGGTGCTCGTCTCCGCCCAGCCCTCGGTGGCCACGAAGCCCTCGCGGGCGTCGATGCCCACGACGATGCGCCCGGGAAAGCGCCGGCACGCCTGGGTGACCAGGTCCGGGTCCTTGACCGCCACGGTGCCCAGGATGACGCGCGCCACCCCAAGTTCGAGCCAGCGCTGGATGGTCGCCATGTCGCGGATGCCGCCGCCGAGCTGCACCGGGATGTCGACGGCCCGCAGGATGGATTCCACCACCCCGGCGTTGCGCGGCTCGCCGGCGAACGCGCCATTGAGGTCCACCAGGTGCAGCCAGGTGAAGCCCGCATCCTGGAAGGCGCGCGCCTGCTCGGCCGGGTCGTCGTTGAACACCGTCGCCGTCGCCATGTCGCCGCGCAAAAGGCGCACGGCCTGGCCGTCCTTGAGGTCGATGGCGGGAAACAGATTCATGACCGGTCGCTGAATGCGGCCTGGCTGCCGTCCAGGTCCTTGGAGTAGTAGTAGCCCGTGATCCACTGCCCGTCGACCAGGGCGTAACGCGGGTTGGTGCCCCAGTGCACATAGCCCGAGCGCTCGTAGATCTCGATCGCGCGCACCTGGGTCGCGCGCACGTCCAGGGTAAGCACCTTCAGGCCGTAGGCCGTGGCGAGTTCCTCCACACCCTGCACCAGGTGCGGCGCCAGCGCGTGCCCGCGCGCCCAGGGCGCGACGAAGAAGGTGGTGAGCTGGCCCACCAGCGCCTGCGCCTCGTTGTTGCGCGGCGACCGCTGGAGCTGGGCCGAGCCGGCGATAACCCCGTCCAGGCGTGCCACCAGCAGGTCGCGCTCGGGGATCAGGAGCACACCCTTCCAGTATTGGATCATGTCGTCGCGATCGGGCGGCTGCAGCCAGCCGAACCCGCCACCGTCGTCGATTGCCGCCGCCGCGGCGTCGTAAAGGTCGTTCAGATCGGCGTTGGACAGCGTCGTGACCCGCTCCACGGCCGTGGTGGGGACGCGCTGCGTTTGCACGTTCATGGGCTCCACTCCAAGAAATTGCCCAGCAGGTGCAGGCCGGTTGCCTGGCTCTTCTCGGGATGGAACTGGGTTCCCGCGACCGTACCGCGCCCCACCATGGCGACGACCGGGCCGCCGTAATCCGTGACCGCCAGCACATCCCGCGCGTCATCGGCGCGCAGGTGATAGCTGTGCACGAAATAGCCGTGCGGCGCGTTCGGCAGGCCGGCGAGCAGCGGATGATCGGGTTGCTGCGGGATCAGCTCGTTCCACCCCATGTGCGGCACTTTCAGGTGGCGATCCTCGGGCGCGAGCGCCACCACCTCCCCCGGAATCCAGTCCAGGCCGGGCGTGCTGCCGTACTCGCGGCCCCGGGTCGCGAGCAGTTGCATGCCCACGCAGATGCCCAGGAAGGGGCGGCCATTCCGGCGTACCGCTTCGGTCATCGCATCCACCACGCCGGGGAGGGCGTTCAGCCCGTGCCAGCAGTCGGTGAACGCGCCCACGCCGGGGAGCACCAGCCGGTCGGCGGCGCGCACGGTGTCCGCCTCGTTGGTGACCGTCACCGCTGCGTCCACACCGCGCATGACGGCCGCGCGCTCCAGCGCCTTCGCCGCCGAGCGCAGATTGCCCGAGCCGTAATCGATGATGACGACGCGCTGCATGCCGGGCGTCTTTCGTTCCGGTTGCCGATGGAATCGGGACAGCCGCCGCTACAGGCTGCCCTTGGTGGAGGGCACGGCCCCGCCCGCCCGCGGGTCGATCGCCGCAGCGTCGCGCAGGCTGTGCGCCAACCCCTTGTAGCAGCTTTCCACGATGTGGTGGTTGTTGAGTCCGTCCAGGTTCCGCACGTGCAGCGTGGCGCCGGCGTGCTGGGCGAATCCCTGGAACCACTCGCGAAACGTCTCGGTGTCGATATCGCCCAGCTTGTCGCGCGTGAAGCTTACGTGCCAGACGAGGTAGGGGCGGTTGGACAGGTCGATCGCCACCTGCGTGAGGGTTTCGTCCATGGGCAGCAGGGCGTGGCCGTAGCGCCGGATGCCCTTGCGCCCGCCCAGGGCCTGGCTGACGGCCTGTCCCACGGCGATGCCGGTGTCCTCGACCGTGTGGTGGGCGTCCACGTGCAGGTCGCCGCGTGCGCGCAGGTCCAGATCGATCAGGGCGTGCTTGCCCAACTGCGCCAGCATGTGGTCGAGGAAGCCGAGGCCGGTGTCGATGCGGCAGGTGCCCTCGCCGTCCAGGTTCAGCTCGACGGCGATCTCGGTCTCGGCCGTGGTGCGTTCGACGCGCGCGCTGCGCATGTTCGCTCCTCCCTTGGGACCGTTGGGGTTCTAGCAGGGACACGCCGCTCCCGCCACCGGCATGAACGGACACAATCCCGCCGGTGGCTGCGCCCTGAGATTGAATCGCGTTTCTGGCTGCATACCCTGGCATGCCGGAGGTGGCGCGAAGCGATGGAGGCGGCGTCGTGCGACGCGCGCGGCATTGGCTCGTCGTGGTCGCCGGGCTCGGCCTGGCCGGCTGCGATACCACGGCGGAGATCCCTGGCGAGCTTGAGCCCGTCCAGGCCGAGCCGCTGACGGTTCGGACGGCGCCCGTCCGGCTGGACCGTGTGCGCAGCGACCTGCGCCGCGGTGCGGTTGTGGGAACCTACGAATACCGCTTCGCCCGCTGCTATCCCTATCGGCAGGATCTGTACTGGGGCGAGGATCCCCTGGACAGTGTCACGGCCGGCTGGGCGCGTGTGGCGCACGAAAAGCTGGCCGCGCTTGGCGTGACCGTGCCCCACGCCTCGCGCGCGCTGTTCGACGATATGGCCCGCGACTCCCGTGCCGCCGCCTATCTGCTGGGCGGCGTGGTGACCGACCTGCGCCTGCGCGCCTGTGCGGGGGTCAACATGATGAGCGGCGAGCCGGCGGAGCGGCAAAGCGGGGTGGGGCGCATCACCGTACGCTGGCAGCTCTATTCGACGCGCCGGCGCGCCGTGGTCTATCGCGCCACCACGTCCGGGGCGGGCCGGGTGCGCCGGCGCCGGCGCGAGGGCGTGGCGGCGATCGCGCGCGAGGCCTTTCTCGATTCGCTGGCGCGCCTGACCACGCGCGCGGATTTTCGCGCGGCGGTCCGGCGGCCCGACGGGCAGCAGCCCACGCTGTCAGAACGCGTGGCCGGCGGCGTCCCGAAGCGGCTGGCGAAGGTGGTGCCGCTGTCGGATACCCCGGTGCGCGAGCAGGTGGCGGCGCTGCGGCGATCGGTGGTGCGCGTGGCGCCGGACCGGCGCCGCGGCGGCGGATTCTTCGTGACCCCCCGCCTGGTGCTGACCCGAGCGCAGGTGGTGCGCGGCGCGTCGGCCGTTACGCTGCAGACGTCCGACGGGACCCGCCTGCGTGCCCGGGTGCTGCGCAAGCATGCGGAACGCGACGTGGCGCTGCTGCGCACACGTGACGGCGATGGCCGGCCGCTGCCGATTCGCACCCGGCCGGTGGCATCCGCGGCGACGGTCTTTGCCGTCACGAAGCCGGGGAAACCGGATGCATCCATTGCGGTCGCCGCGGGCACGGTGCGTTCGGGACGGGGGCGCAACCGCCACGGCATGCCGCTGATCCAGGCGGATTTCGACGCCGCCGCGGGCAGCGCCGGCGCGCCGCTGCTCGACGCGACGGGCAATGTGGTGGGCCTGGCGGCATCGGGCGGCGGCAAGCCGGGCAGCGGCGCGGCGACCGGCTTCATCCCGATCCGCGACGCGCTGGCCAGGCTGGACCTGGGCGGCGGCCCGCCGGCCGGGCGCGCGAAGGGCGTTGGCGCACGCTGATCGCGTCTTGAACGCAGCCTGCGCATCCGCCATGTAGACCCCATGAACGATGCGGCGAACGTGTGGCACGGCACAACGATCCTTTCCGTGCGCAAGGGCGACCAGGTCGTCGTTGCGGGTGACGGCCAGGTCACCTTCGGCAACACCGTGATGAAGGCGAATGCGCGCAAGGTCCGGCCGCTGGGCGGCAAGGGGGACGTCATCGCCGGTTTCGCCGGGGCCACGGCGGACGCCTTCACCCTGTTCGAGCGCCTGGAGGGCAAGCTCGAGGAGCACCCGGGGCAGCTCACCCGCGCCTGTGTGGAGCTGGCGAAGGACTGGCGCACCGACCGGTACCTGCGCCGGCTGGAGGCCATGATGGCCGTCGCGGACGCGCGCACCTCCCTGGTGCTCTCCGGCACGGGCGACGTGCTCGACCCACAGGACGGCCTGATCGGCATCGGCTCCGGCGGGCCCTATGCGCATGCGGCGGCGCGCGCCCTTCTCGACCGCGACGACATGGACGCCGAGCGCATCGCGCGCCGGGCCATGGAGATCGCCGCCGGCATCTGCATCTACACCAACGCCGAAATCGTCGTGGAAACCCTCAATGCCCGCTGACACTGCGCAGTCCCCGAGCGAGAACCCGGCCGGAACGGCCGCCCGGCCTGCGGATCAGAGCATGTTCTCGCCGCGCGAGATCGTCTCCGAGCTGGACCGCTACATCGTGGGCCAGGCGGAGGCCAAGCGCGCCGTCGCGATCGCCCTGCGCAACCGCTGGCGCCGGCAGCAGCTTCCCGAGGGCCTGCGCGAGGAGGTCCTGCCCAAGAACATCCTGATGATCGGTCCCACGGGCGTGGGCAAGACCGAGATCGCGCGCCGGCTGGCCAAGCTCGCCAACGCCCCGTTCCTCAAGGTGGAGGCGACCAAGTTCACCGAGGTGGGCTATGTCGGCCGCGACGTTGAGCAGATCATCCGCGATCTCGTGGAGATCGCCCTGGACATGACGCGCGAACGCATGCGCAAGGAGGTCCAGGCCAGTGCGGAGCTGCACGCCGAGGAGCGCCTGCTCGACGCGCTGGTGGGTGAGAAGGCGCAGACCGAGACGCGCAACAAGTTCCGCCGTATGCTCCGCGGCGGCCAGCTCGACGAGCGTGAGGTCGAGGTCGACCTTTCGGACAGCAGCGGCGGCGGCATGCCCATGATGGACGTTCCCGGCCAGCCGGGTAGCCAGGTGGGCATGATGAACCTGGGCGACCTGCTGGGAAAGGCGTTCGGCGGCAAGACCAAGACGCGCAAGCTGCGTGTGGCGGACGCGCGGGAAAAGCTGATCGAAGAAGAGGCCGACAACCTGCTCGACCAGGAAACCTTGACGCACGAGGCGATCAAGCTGGTCGAGGACAACGGCATCGTCTTCCTGGACGAGCTGGACAAGATCACCGTGCGCAGCGAGCGCAGCGGCGGCGACGTCAGCCGCGAGGGCGTGCAGCGCGATCTGCTGCCGCTGATCGAGGGCACCACCGTGTCCACCAAGCACGGCACGGTGAAGACGGATCACATCCTCTTCATCGCCTCGGGTGCGTTCCACTATTCCAAGCCGTCCGACATGCTCGCCGAGCTGCAGGGGCGGTTGCCCATCCGGGTCGAGCTGCAGGCGCTGACGCGCGACGATTTCAAGCGCATCCTCACCGAGCCGGAAAACAGCCTGATCCGGCAGTACAAGGCGCTTATCGGCACTGAGGACGTGAACCTGGAATTCACCGGGGAAGCGATCGAGGCCCTTGCGGACCTGTCCGCGGAAATCAACACCAGTGTGGAGAACATCGGGGCGCGGCGCCTGCACACGGTGATGGAGCGGCTGCTCGACGAGATCTCCTTCACCGCCACGGACCGGGGCGGCGAGCACATCACCATCGACGCCGACTACGTCCACCAGCAGGTGGCCGAGCTTGCCAAGGACACCGACCTCAGCAAGTTCATCCTGTAACCGGAATGCCCGGATCGCCGGTCGGGGGGCTGCCCCCGCCCGGCGCCAGTGGTCACGCGTCTTCCGCGTTCTCCAGGACCTTCTGGATGGACTCGCGCACCTGCGGGCGCAGCGAGCGGCTCCACGTCTGCACCACGGCGACGATGTCCTCGGTCATCACGGGCGTGAGCCGCGAAAGCTTGCGCCCCACCGGGGACTCGTAGAACGCGATCATCTTCTCGATTTCCGCTTCCGAGAAGTGTTCGGCGTAGATCGGGATGACGCCTTCGATGTAGGCGTCCATGTTCTTTTGGAAGACCTCGCGGATCGCGTTCTTCAATTTGGTTTCCACCTCGGCGTCGATCCCGGGGTGCTTGCGTTTCAGCGCCGGGATGGCGCGCTTGAGCGTTTGTTGCATCGCCGCGAGCGCACTTGCGCGGGCATTCGACATCTTCGCGAGCCGGCGGATCTTCTCGCGTTTGCTCTCGGCGATGTCGGCTGCGTCGCCGGTCGTATCCGATCCCTTCCCGGCGCTTTCCGACGCCGCGGCGATCCGTTCGGCCGTCGCCTCGCCCGCGCGGACCTCGGTGGGCGCGCTGGTCACGGACAGGCTGATGCCGGCACTGACCAGCGCGAGGCAGAGCGTGCCCACGAGGGCCGAGAGCCGATGCTGGCGCATGCACATGGCGGTGTTCTCCCGAATCCGTGGTCCCGAAACCTGGTCGGCAATCGATTCGGCTTTACCATGTGTGTATCGATGCGCAAAGGTCGCGAGTCCCTGTTCGCGTTTCTGGTGCAGGCCGCTTGACGGCGGGGCGGATTCGGCGCAACGTTGCGGCGTGAACAACGGGCGCCGGCCCATCGGGCGCGGAGGTCGTATGGCTGCCATTCCCGGGCTCAACGCGGCCGTGAGCGGGCTGCAAGCGGCCAAAACGCGGGTCAACGTCGCCGCCGACAACGTCGCCAACGCGCGCAGCGTCGCCCCGGCGAAGGCGGACGGGCCGGCGACGGACGAGGCCGGCCGGCCGCTGTTCCGCGCGGGCCGGACCACGCTCCAGGCGCAGGAGGCGGGTGGTGTCCGTGCGGTGGTGGAACCGGTGCAGCCCACCTCGGTGCAGCGTTACCAGCCCGACGCGGCGGACGCGAACGCGCAGGGCCTGGTGAACCGGCCCAACGTCAGCTACGTCCGGGAGACGGCCGTGCAGATCGGCGCGCAGGCGCAGTTCGCGGCCAACATGGCGACGGTTGAGGCGAGCGACGAGATGACCGAGCGCCTGCTCGACGTCACCGGTTGAGTCGATCCTTTCACAAACCCGTTATACGGCTTTCATTGCCGTGACATCGTGTCGCCCCGACCCTGTCATTTGCAGGGGAAACCCAGGAACGCGATTGGGGGACGAACCGATGCGAAACCGTATGGCGGGCCTTGCGCTCGCGCTTACCCTGATGCTGCCGGCAGGGCTTGCCGCCGCCCAGGACGGCATCAACGTTGAGATCGGCCCGCGGCCGTTCTTCCTCGTCAACGACATGGACGCCGGGGAACTCAAGGCCGAGCTGCAGCAGTGCAAGGCGCACGATTTCACGCGCACGGACTTCACCATCGGGCACCGCGGCGCGGCGCTCCAATTCCCCGAGCACACGGAAGAATCCTATCGCGCGGCGGCGCGCATGGGGGCAGGCGTGCTGGAGTGCGACGTCACCTTCACCAAGGACCGCAAGCTGGTATGCCGGCATTCGCAGTGCGACCTTCACCGGACGACCAACATCCTGGAGACCGACCTGGCTTCCAAGTGCTCGCAGCCCTTCCGGCCGGCCGATCCGGAGAGCGGCACCAAGGCGTCGGCGACGTGCTGCACCAGCGACATCACGCTGGCCGAGTTCAAGCGGCTCGAGCCCAAGATGGACGGCGTGAATCCGGACGCGACCTCGGTGGACGGCTATATCGAGGGCACGCCCGATTGGCGCACCGATCTCTACGCCGGCGACGCGACCCTGATGACGCACAAGGAAAGCATCCGGCTTTTCAAGAAGCTGGGTGTGAAGATGACGCCCGAACTCAAGGCGCCGTCGGTGGATATGCCTTTCCAGGGTGATTACACGCAGGAAGACTACGCCCAGCAGATGATCGACCAGTACAAGCAAGCCGGTGTCGATCCCTCGCGGGTCTTCCCGCAATCCTTCGAGCTGTCCGACGTGACATACTGGATCGCGAACGAGCCGGCGTTCGCCGAGCAGGCGGTGTATCTGGACGATAGCTACAATATCGACGGGTTCGACCCCAACGATCCGGCCACATATCCGCACAGCATGCAGGAACTCGCGGACAAGGGCGTGGAGATCGTGGCGCCGCCGCTGTATTTCCTGGTCACCCTGAACGACGCCGGCGAGATCGTGCCCTCGGCCTATGCCGAGAAGGCCAAGGCGGCCGGCCTGGACATCATCACCTGGACACTGGAGCGTTCGGGCCACCTCGCCGACGGCGGCGGCTGGTATTACCAGACCGTTTCCGAAGCGATAAACAACGACGGCGACATGCTCAAGCTCCTCGACGTTCTCGCGCAGGACGTGGGCGTGCGCGGCGTGTTTTCCGACTGGCCCGGCACGGTCACCTACTACGCCAACTGCAAGGGGCTTTGAGGCCCCTGCCGGCCTGAAAACGCCCGGGCCGGGCGCGCCCCGATCCCGGCCCGGGCGGTCCCGGTTCCGCGGGGCGCGATGACGCGAAAAAAGACCGCCACGACGGGATCGTGGCGGCCGGAGGTACCCTCTTCAGGGTGTCGCGTGCGGTCGTGGCGATCGCTTGGTCGGCTTCGCGTGCTGCGATCCCGAGGGGCCGCTGAATCGCGCGCGCATCTTCAGGGTGTGCGCCCGATTCCCTGATCCGGTGCCTCACCCGATCCGGACCCGCTTACGCCGACGTCATCGATCGCTGAAAGGAATACTAAAGATGCCGGTAGGGCGCAAGCCTTTGGTGTAAGCTGCGTTTTATCCTCACGTGTCATCCATGGCAGCGAGCAGGGCGTCGCCCATCTGTTGGGTCGACACCCGGGTCGCGCCGTCCTGCATGATGTCCGCCGTGCGCAGGCCGTCCGCGAGCACGCGGCTCACGGCCGATTCCACGCGTGTCGCGGCGCCGTCCATGTCGAAGCTGTAGCGCAGCATCATGGCGAAGGAGAGCAGCGTCGCGAGCGGATTCGCCACGCCCTGTCCGGCAATGTCGGGCGCCGAGCCGTGGACGGGCTCGTACAGCGCCTTGCGCCGGCCCCGGGAATCGGCAACGCCCAGTGAGGCCGAGGGCAGCATACCAAGCGACCCCGTCAGCATCGCCGCCTCGTCGGAGAGCATGTCGCCGAAGAGGTTGTCCGTGACGATGACGTCGAACTGCTTGGGCTGGCGGACGAGCTGCATGGCACAGTTGTCGGCGTACATGTGCGTCAGCTCGACGCCGGGGTAATCGCTATCGTGCAGCCGGGTCACCTCCTCGCGCCAGAGCACGCCGGACTCCATCACGTTGCTCTTCTCCACGCTGGTCACCCGGTTGTCGCGCTTCTGCGCGAGGTCGAACGCGACCGCGGCGACGCGCCGGACCTCTCCGGTGGTGTAGACCTGGGTGTTGGTCCCGCGCCGCTCGCCGTCGGACAGGGTCTCGATGCCGCGCGGCTCGCCGAAGTACACCCCGCCGGTGAGTTCGCGCACAATCATGATGTCGAGTCCGCGCACCAGCTCGGGCTTGAGCGAGGACGCCTCGACCAGCGGATCGAACACGATCGCCGGGCGAAGGTTAGCGAACAGGCCGAGTTCCTTGCGCAGGCGCAGAAGCGCGCGCTCGGGCTTCTGGGCGAACGGCAGGTCGTCCCACTTGGGCCCGCCCACGGCGCCCAGCAGCACCGCATCGGCCGCCTGCGCCCGCGCCATCGTGTCCTCGGTGACGGGCACGCCGTCCGCGTCGATGGCCGCGCCGCCGATGCGCGCCTCGCCGATGTCGAAGTCGATCGCCTCGGTCCGGGTCAGCTTGTCCGCCACCCGGCGGACCTCGGTCATCACCTCGGGCCCGATGCCGTCGCCGGGCAGAATCAGGATGGATTTGGCTGCGCTCATGGGCTGATCCGCGCTCGCTGTCGTGGCGTGAAGATACGGCGGCCCTGATAGCCGCCCGCACGGCCCCTGCGCAAGCGGCGCTCAGGCGGCTTCGGCGCGCAGCGCCGCGAGCGCGTCGATGAGCCCATCCAGCTCCTGCTCGGTGTTGTAGTAGTGCACCGACGCGCGCAGCAGCGGTGGCAGCCCGCGTTGCCGTGAGTCCAGCAGGGTGCTGTGCGGATCGGCGACCGAGATGTTGATATTCTGCTCGCGCAGCCGCCGGTGCACGGTGTTCGCTGCCAGCCCGTCGATGGCGAAGGTCACCAGTCCGCAGGTGCGGCGCCCCCGGTCGTGCAGCTTCAGGCCGGGCACGCGTGCCAGGCGACGGCGCAGCGTCTCGGCGAGCCAGGTGATCCGCCCCTCGATACCGCCCAGCCCCCAAGAAAGCGCGTAGTCAATGGCCACGCCCAGCCCGATGACGGCAGCGTAGTTGAACTCGAAGGTCTCGAACCGCCGGGCATCCGGGCGCGCCTGGTAGCTGTCGGGGGCCGTCCAGCGGCCGCCGCGCAGGTCGAGCATGGGCGGCTCTAGCCGGTGGAGGATCTCCGGGTTGACGTAGAGGAAGCCCGTGCCGCGCGGTCCGCGCAGGTACTTGCGCCCGGTCGCCGCGAGCAGGTCGCAGCCGATCTCCGCGACGTCGAGCGGCATCTGCCCCACGGACTGGCAGGCATCGAGCAGATAGGGGACGCCGTGGGCGCGCGCGATCCGGCCGATTTCCGCGGCCGGGTTCACCAGGCCGCCGTTCGTGGGCACGTGCGTGACCGCGATGAGCTTCGTGCGCGCGTCGATCATCGCGTTCAGGGCGGCGGTGTCGAGCTGCCCGTTCTCGTCGTCGGGGACGGGCGCGATCTCGATGCCGTAGCGCTGCTGCGCCTGCAGGAAGGCGATGTAGTTCGACGCGTACTCCGACATCCCCGTGAGCACGCGGTCGCCCGGGGCGAAAGCCATGGCGTGGAACGCGGCGTGCCAGGCACTGGTTGCGCTGTCCGTGATGGCGATGTCCGCGGGGTTGCAGTTGAGCAGCTCGGCCGCCGCCGTATAGCAGCGGGCGATGTCGTCGGCCGCGGCGTCCGCCGCCTCATAGCCACCCATGCGCGCTTCCCGGCGCAGGTGCGCGGTCTGCGCCTCGAGCACGCAGGTGGGGATGAGTGCGGCCCCGGCGTTGTTGAGGTGGACGACGCGCGCGCAGCCCTCGGTCTCCGCACGCGCCTGGTCCAGATCGATCGGCATGCGCGTTTCCTCTCCCAGGGGTCGGTCGTTTTGCCGCGAACGCTACAAAGCTGCGCCCCGGGCCACAAGCTCCGACGCGCGAGGTTCTCCGTTTTGCCAGCACCGCCTCGCCAGGGCCGCCTCGCCAGCGGCCGGTGCCGGTGCTAGATTCGCTTGAACGGCACACGGCCCGGTGACATAGGAGGCCGCCATGGCGGCGACAGCCCCGATGCGACGAGCCGTCCGGCGTGCCGGCGCGACCCTCGCGGTCCTGCTGGTCGCGGCGGGCCCGGCGGCGGCGGACCAGAACGACCCGCGGCTGGACGACCTCTTCGCCAAGCTGAATGATATCAAGGCGAACACCGAGGCGCGCAAGGTCACCCAGAAGATCTGGGCCATTTGGTACGAGCACGAGCAGGCGAATGTCGAACGTGCCATGCGCGACGCCCACAACGCCCTGCGCGCGGGCGAACCGGGTGTGGCGCTGGCCATGTTCGACAAGGCCGTGCGCCTGGACCCGCAGTACGCCGAGGCCTGGAACGGCCGCGCGACCACGCACTTCATGCTGGGCAACTACGAAAAGTCGCTGCGCGACATCGAAAAGACCCTGGAGCTTGAGCCGCGCCACTTCGGTGCCCTGGCGGGGCGCGGCCGCTGCTACCGTGCCCTGGACCAGCCCGAAAAGGCGCTCGACGCGTTCGAGAGCTCGCTGGAGATCAATCCGCACCAGCCGGCCACCCGGCGCCGCGCCGAGCGGTTGCGCGCGAAGCTGCGGGGCAAGGAGATCTAGCGTGCGATGCGATCCGGATGGATCGCTGAACCGCACGCGACCCTTTGAAAATAGGGCAAGATTCAGCGGTCAGGTGACCCAACCTGATCGCATCTTGTCCTAGGCGCCGTCCCGCGGCCGAAGCTGCGACGGGTGCATCGGGGCGGGAATCGGGGTATCTCGGCCGGTGCCTTGTCCGATCAGGGAACCGAAACCCGCATGCCCGCCACGCCCGCCCCCGCCATCGCCTGGCACGCTTTCGATGCCTTGAACGCACGCACGCTGCACGACCTGCTCAAGCTGCGCAGCGACGTGTTCGTCACCGAGCAGGCGTGCCCGTTTTCCGAGATCGATGGCCGCGATCCCGAGGCGATCCACGGTGTCGCACGCCTGGACGGCGTTCTGGTGGCGACGGCGCGCCTGCTGGAAACGGGCGACGGCGAGGTGAAGATCGGCCGGGTGGTCACGCATCCCGATTGCCGCGGGCGCGGCGTCGGGGCAGCGCTGATGCGTGACGCGCTGACCGAGATCGCGCGGCGCTGGGAACCGGCGCAGCCGGTTCTGGTGAGCGCGCAGACACGGGTTCAGGATTTCTACGCGGGCCTCGGCTTTGCGGTGACCTCGGGTGTCTATGAGGAGGACGGCATTCCCCATGTGGCCATGCGCCGCCGCGCCGAGCGCGCGGCCGGGGGCGCGTAAGCGGGAACTGGGCTTGCCGCCCCGCGCGCGGGCGTGAAATAACCGGGGAATCGAGACGGCCGGTGCACCCCGGCCGCGGCGGGGCGAGACACGGGAACGCGCAGGCATGACGGTCTGGGGCAAGGTCCTCGGCGGCGCCACGGGATTTGCGATGGGCGGTCCGCTGGGCGCGCTGCTCGGCGGGCTGGCCGGGCACGCCGTGGACCGGATGCGCGACTCCACGCGCAGCCTCCAGGAACAGGATTCGCCGATGGGCGAAGCGGAGGCCGACCACCGCGCCGACGACAACACCAAGAAGGTCGCCTTCACCATCGCTGTGATCGTCCTGGGCGCCAAGATGGCCAAGGCCGACGGCGTGGTCACGAAGGACGAGGTGCACGCCTTCAAGCAGGTCTTCCACGTCCCGCCCGAGGAGATGAAAAACGTCGGGCGCGTGTTCAATCAGGCGCGCAAGGACTCGGCCGGCTTCGAGCCCTATGCCAAACAGATCGCGCGCATGTTCCGGCACAATCCGAACGTGCTGGAGGAGCTGCTGGACGGGTTGTTTCACATCGCGCGCGCCGACGGGCAGGTCTCCAGCGCGGAGATGGACTACCTGCGCCAGGTCGCCGAGATCTTCGGCCTCGACGAAGCCGCCTGGGAGCGCGTGAAGGCCAGCGCGTCGGCCGGAGAGGGGCAGGACCCCTACGAGCTGCTGGGCCTCGACCCGCAGGCCTCGGACGCCGAGGTGAAAAGCGCCTACCGCAAGCTGGTCCGGGAGAACCATCCCGACCGCCTGGTCTCGCAGGGCATGCCCCAAGAGTTCATCGACATGGCCAACGACAAGCTCGCCACGATCAACAGCGCCTATGAACAGATCCGCAAGCAGCGGGGGATGTAGGGTGGATCTGCCGCGTGAGCGGCGATCCGCCGGAACGGTACACGGTGCGTCGCGGCGGATTGCGGCTTTCGGCCGCAAATCCACCCTACACATCATCTTCGCCGAAGCATCGAAACATCCATGACCCCACCCCTCATCCAACTCAAGAACGCCACGCTCGCGCTGGGCCACCAGGTGCTCGCGGAAGACGTGGACCTGGCGCTCGCGCCGGGCGACCGCGCCGCGCTCGTGGGGCGCAACGGCAGCGGCAAGTCCACGCTATTGCGCGCCCTGGCGGGCCAGCTTGAACTCGACGACGGCGACCGCTTCATCCAGCCGGCCGCGCGCGTCGCCTATCTGCCCCAGCATCCCGAGCTGCCGCCGGAGCAGACGGTGGCGGACTACGTCGCCGGCGGGCTGCCCCACGACGTCGCCGACACCCGCCACCGCGTCGATGCCGTCATGGCGCGCCTGGGCGTGGAGGGCGACTGGCGCTTGGGCCACCTCTCGGGCGGCGAGGGCCGGCGCGCGGCGCTGGCGCGCACGCTGGTCAGCGAGCCCGACATCCTGCTCCTGGACGAGCCCACCAACCACCTGGACATGCCCACGATCCAGTGGCTGGAGGGGGAGCTGCAGCGCTTCGAGGGCGCGCTCTGCGTCATCAGCCACGACCGCGCCTTCCTGCGCAGCCTCACCAACCTGGTGTACTGGCTCGACCGCGGCACCATGCGCCGGCTGGACAAGGGCTTTTCGCACTTCGACGCGTGGCAGGAAGCGGTCTTCGCCGAGGAGGAGCAGCGCCTGTACCAGCTCAAGAAGAAGCTCCAGCGCGAGGAGCTGTGGCTGCACCAGGGCCTCTCGGCGCGGCGCAAGCGCAACCAGGGCCGGCTCAAGCG
>CAJXKW010000038.1 GCA_913055855.1 uncultured Limimonas sp.
ACGCGCTGCTTGCGTTCCTGCACGACCACCTGGCTCTCGGTTGTCACGTCCGCGGCTTCGAGCTTGAGGTTCTGCATCCGGTCGGCTTCCAGGGCCATGATGCGCCCCAGGTGCTCGCGCGCGACGGTCTGGTAGTAGCCCGTGTAATCGTAACTGGTGAAGGCGTTCTGCTCACCGCCCAGGCGCGCAACGATCTGGGAGAACTCGCCGTCCGGGTGCTCAGGCGTGCCCTTGAACATCAGATGCTCGGTCACGTGCGCGAGCCCGGACCGCCCGCGCGGGTCGTCGGCCGAGCCCACCTTGTACCAGAGCATCTGGGTTACGATCGGGGCGCGGCGGTTGGTGACCACGACCACCTGCAGCCCGTTGTCCAGGGTGAAGGTCTCGGGGTCGAACACCTCGGCCTTCGGCACGGCGGGGCGCAGGACCGCGGCGGCGACCAGGGCGAGGAGGGCGAAAACGACGGTACGGCGGACGGCCATCATGCGCGTCTCCCGAAGCTTTATGGTTGCGCGGAATGCCTGACGGGCAAAATGGCGTCTCGGCAACGCTTGGGCAATGCGCCAGTGGCGGGCTGGCGTCTCACTCGAACAGCGCAAAATATCCGTACGCCACGATGAGCGCCGGCACGGCGGAGTACAACGTGGCCACCACGGCCGCACGGGGCGCGATGGCGAGGGCGGGGAAAAGGGCGTCGCCGTCGTTGGAAAGCGCGTTGCCCAGTTGTCCCGAGAGCGGCATGGCGCCCGAGATGTAGAGCGTGGTCACCACGATCTGCGGCCCACAGCCGGGCAGGAAGCCCACCACCACCGCGAGCAGCGGGACCAGCGGCCCCCACGTCGTGAACAGCCCGGCGAGATCGATGCCGGTCAGGTGCACGCCCAGTTCGTACGCCATGAAGCCCACGATGACCCACACGGTGACGAAATTCGTCGTGTCGATCATGCGCGTCACCGGTCCGCCGCAGGGCGCCACACCCGGATCGAAGCGCAGGTCCGGGTCGAAGGTCCACATGGCGAAGGCGAGCAGCGCGCCCGTCACGCCCAGCACCTGCGTCGGACCGTAGGCGCCCAGCGCGCCGAACAGGGCGTCCGTGTCCACCGTCATCAGGTCCAGCGTGCCCAGGATCAGCCCGGGCACGAAGAGCACCAGCCAGACCCTGCGTAGCGGGTGATGGCGTTCGGTGTGTTCCTGGCTCGGCGGATATGCGGCGTCGGGCCGGACCACGCGCATGAAATCGGGGCTGTGCGTGGCATTGATGACGGTGCCGCTGATCATGCCCACGACCGCGCCGACGGCGTACACGGCCACCCCGGTCATGGGCTCGGCGGCGAGCAGAAGGAACGCCGCGTCGCCCATGGTCGCGGTGAGCACGGCGACCAGCGCGCCGAAGGTGATGTGGCCGCGGACATATTGCGTGACCACGGCGACCGCGCCCCCGCAACCGGGCAGCGCCCCCAGCAGCGCCGCGAGGGGCACCTGCCAGCGCCGGTGGCGGTCCAGGAACGCCGAGACGTCGGTCTTGGTAACGTGCTCGACGCCATAGATGACGCCCAGGGTCGCCGCGACGAAGACGGAAACCTGGAGGTAGGCGTCCGAGAGCAAGGCCGCGAGAATAGCGCGCGTTTCGGGGCCGACCGCGGCGAATGCCGCCAGGGCGGCGAAGATCACGAGCTTCACCGGCCCCAAATGGCGCAGGTAGCGCGTGGAGACCGCGAACCCCGCCTTGGCGCTCATCACCAGGGCCGTCATCGGCACCCCGTTCCGTTGCCCACGCTACGATGTGATACGCACAGCCGTCTCAGCAGATTAGAGGCTTCGCTTTAAGGTTTAGCCTTATCTAAAAATTGAGGGCGCGGCTGTCAAGCGGCATCGCCGCGGCGCTGCCCGCCTCAAGCCATGCATCGCAGCGTTCGGGAGAAGGTACGGATAGGGTCCGGCTGTTGCGCGCGCCGCGCGTCAGCCGCCGCGGGTCAGCCGGTCCGTGAGCTGCTGCAGCACTGCCAGCGTCTCGTCGCTAACGTGGTGCTCCATGCCTTCGGCGTCCTGTTGCGCCGTGCCTTCGGAGACGCCGGCGGCGCGCAGGAAGTCCAGGACGACGTCGTGACGCGCGCGCGAGGCGGCGGCCATGCGCGCGCCTTCGTCGGTGAGGAAGATCGCGCGATAGGGCGCCTTCGTGATCAGCCCGCGCTCGTGCAGGCGCCGGAGCATGTTGTGCACCGTGGCGTTGCTCACCCCGAGCCGGCGGGCGAGGTCGGTCGCGCGCGCCTCGCCCTGGACTTGCTGGAGATCGCCGATCAGTTCGACGTAATCCTCCAACAGCTCGGTCTCGTGGGCCTCGCGGACACGCGCGTGCTGACGCGCCTGCACCTCGGGGGCGGGCATGTCCGTCCCGGAACCGGACCCGAGCGGCGGGGCCAGCGCGATGCGGTCGGAAACGGGCGCGCGGGTCAAGCGGAACTCCTGTTGGGGTAAGCTGACGCTCCCGCGGCGGCGGGACTCGCGTGCGATGCGTTCCGCATGGCTCGCGGAACCGCCCGCCGCGCTGGACAGATCGGGCGGGACTGGCCGAGGCCTAGAAAAGGTCCTCGAGCAGACCGCGTTCCTTGCGCTCGATCGTGGGCGTCTCGCCGGCCAGCACGCCCTTGCCCAGCGCCGCGTTCTCGCGCAACCGCTTGGCCTCCTTGTCGGGATCGACGAGCTTGGCCGGATTGCGCGTCTCCTGCCAGAACACCAGCCGATCGACGAAGCTTTCGTTGGCCGCCTCCAGCTTGTCGCTCTCCCGTGCCACGAGTTCGCGGATCTCCGGGTTGGCGTTCTGGGCGCCCGCTTTGTTCAGGAACGCCTGCTCGCCGTCCGACATCCCCGCGCTGCCGGTGTAGTTGCCGGCCTGACCATTCTCCGGCTCCCGCCCGAACACCGTCTGCTCGGCCTGTTGGCGCGCGCTGCGCCGATCCGTGCCGTCCGTGCCGGCCTCGGGCGGGCGCAGCTTGAATTCGGGGGGCATGGTCAAGGGCTCGCGCGAGACCACGCGGAATTCATCCGGCGGATTCTTGGTCAGGCCAAGGGTCTCCCGATAGCCGCTGCACCCGGCCGCGGCCGACGCGGCGGCGAAGGCGGCGCCCAGTGCGATCCCGCGGGCGATGCGTCGGCGCATGCTGGTCCCGTCCTTTGCGTTTGTGCGTCTGTCGTTCGCGCGGCTGTATTTAGGCGCTTTCACGCCCGTCACGCAACACGGCATCCAACAGGAGAAGGGCCACGCCCACGGTAATCGCGCTGTCCGCCACGTTGAACGCGGGCCAGTGCCAGCCGCCGGCGTGCAGATCGACGAAATCCACCACCGCGCCGAAGCGTAGCCGATCCACGGCATTGCCCAGGGCACCCCCAACGATGAGTCCGATGCCCAGGGTGGGCAGCCGCGGCAGGGCCGCGCGCTGCAGCCAGATCAGCAGGCCGCCCGAGACGATCACCCCGAACGCGGCGAGCATCCACGCCTGCGACGGGCCGCCGTCGCCCAGCATCCCGAACGAGATACCCCGGTTCCAGACCAGCACCAGATTGGCGAAGTCCGTGATTTCGATGACGCGCGGGCGCGCCATGAGGTCGAGGATCCACCACTTGCTGAGCTGATCCAGCACGATCACTGCAGCCGCGACGGCCAGACCCAGACGCATCATGTCGGCGCGCTCACTCGGCCGCGGCGCAGCGTTGGGCGCGCACGGCATCGGCACAGCGCGCGCAGGTCTCGGGTACGTCGGGGTCGGTCCCAACTTCGGGCAGGACCTGCCAGCAGCGGGCGCACTTCTCGCCTTCGGCGAGGGTGGGCACCACGGCGACGCCCGACACGTCGTCCAGCGTGAACGCATCTTCCGGCGGCGCCTCGCGCGTGACCGTCACGCCGGAGGTGATGCAGATTTCGGCCAGGTCCACGCCGCCTACCGCGTCCGCCAGCGTCGGGTCGGTGATGTGCACGGTCGGGTGCGCCTGCAGGCCGGAGCCGATGCGCTTAGCTGCGCGCTCGCGCTCCAGGGCGCCGGTAATGACCCGGCGCACCTCGCGGATGCGATGCCAGGTGGCGCCCAGCCGGTCATCGTACCAGCTTTCCGGTACCTCGGGGAACTGGCGCAGATGCACGCTCTCCGGTTCGGTCATGCCGCGCGCCCACCATGCTTCTTCGGCCGTGAACGCGATGAACGGCGCCAGCCACGCGGTCAGGCAGTCGAACAGCGTGTCCAGCACAGTGCGCGCGGCGCGCCGGCGCGTGCTGTCCGCTCGGTCACAGTACAGGCTGTCCTTGCGCACGTCGAAATAGAACGCCGAAAGGTCGACGGCGCAGAACTGATAGAGCTGGTGATACACCGTCATGAAGTCGTAGGCGCGCGAGCTCTTGCGGACGGTGGCGTCGAGTTCCGCCAGGCGGTGCAGCACCCAGCGCTCCAGCGCGGGCATCTCCGATTCGGGCAGGCGCTCGTGGGCGGCGAAATCGGCGAGATTGCCGATGAGGTAGCGCAGTGTGTTGCGCAGCCGCCGGTAGGCGTCGACCTGATAGCGCAGGATTTCCTCGCCGATGCGCAGGTCCTCGCTGTAGTCCGAGGCGACGACCCAGAGGCGCAGGATATCCGCGCCCTTCTCGGCCATGATGTCCTGGGGGTCGATGACGTTGCCCAGGGACTTGGACATCTTGTGGCCCTTGGCGTCCAGGACGAAGCCGTGGGTGAGCACGCCCTCATAGGGCGCGCGCCCGCGCGTGCCCACGGATTCCAGCAGCGAGGTATGGAACCAGCCGCGGTGCTGGTCCGAGCCCTCCAGGTAGAGCGACGCCGGCCACGTCAGGTCGTCGCGGTCCTCCAGGACGAAGGCGTGGGTGGAGCCGCTGTCGAACCACACTTCGACGACGTCCTGGTTCTGGTCATAGTCGGCCGCATCGTAGGCATCGCCCAGGAAGCGCTGTGGGTCGCTGGTGTACCAAGCGTCGCCGCCCTCCTGTTCGAAGATCTGCGCGATGCGTTCGATGACCTCGGGATCCCGCAGCGGCTCACCGGTTTGCTTGTGCGTGAAGATGGGCAGCGGCACGCCCCAGCGGCGCTGGCGCGAGACGCACCAGTCGGGGCGGTTCTCGATCATCGAACGCAGGCGCGTTTTGCCGGCGCTCGGATAGAAATTGGTTTCGTCGATGGCCGCCAGGGCTTTTTCGCGCAGCCCGTTCGCGTCCATCGCGATGAACCACTGCGGCGTATTGCGGTAGATCAGCGGGACCTTGGAGCGCCAGGAGTGCGGATAGCTGTGGCGCAGCTTGCCCCGCTGGAGCAGCGCGCCCGCATCGCCAAGGGCGTCGATCACCTTGGGATTGGCGTCGCCCTCCTTGCCGTTCGACTGATAGACCAGCGCCCCGGCGAATAGCGGCACGTGCGGATAGAACCGGCCGTCGCCGTCCACGGTTTCCGGAATCTCCAGGCCGTGCGCCTGGCCCAGGTGCCAGTCGTCCGTACCGTGACCGGGTGCGATGTGCACGAAGCCCGTGCCCTGGTCCATTGTGACGAAGTCGGCGTGCAGCACGGGCACGTCGAAGTCATAGCCCTGTCCGTGGAAGGGATGCGCGCAGATCGTCCCCATGAGCTTGGCGCCGTCCAGATCCTCGACCACGCGGTAGTCCGCGATCTGGGCTGCGCGCATGACCTCCTCGACGAGTTCGTTTGCAAGCACCAGACGTTCGCCGGCCTGTGCGCGCGTGTTCTCGCCGGGATCGGTGACCTCGATCACCGTGTAGGCCGCGTCGGGATCGGCCGCGACGGCGCGGTTGCCCGGAATGGTCCAAGGGGTGGTCGTCCAGATCACCACGCTTGCGCCGTCCAGCGACGCCACGCTCGCCGTCTTGACCGGAAAGCGAACCCAGATCGTGGGCGAGGTGTGGTCGTGGTACTCGACCTCCGCGTCGGCGAGGGCCGTCTTCTCCGCCACGGACCAGAGCACCGGGCGCCAGCCGGAATACATGCTGCCGCCCAGCAGGAACGCGCCGACCTCGCGGACGATCTGCGCCTCGGCGCGATAGCTCATGGTGGTGTAGGGATGGTCCCAGTCACCCAGCACGCCCAGCCGCTTGAACTCCTCGATCTGGGTCGTGATCCAGCGCTCGGCGAAATCGCGGCATTCGCGCCGGAACTCGACCACCGGGATGCTGTCCTTGTCCGTGCCCTGCGCGCGATAGTCCTCCTCGACCTTCCACTCGATGGGCAGGCCGTGGCAGTCCCAGCCCGGGACGTAATGGGCGTCGTAGCCCATCATCTGCATGCCGCGGTTGATCACGTCCTTCAGGATCTTGTTGAGCGCGTGGCCCATGTGCAGGTGGCCGTTGGCGTACGGCGGGCCATCGTGGAGGATGAACTTCTCCCGGCCCCGGGAGGCCGCTCGCACTTTGGCGAACAGGTCCATCTCCTCCCACGTGCGCAGTGTCTCCGGCTCCCGAGTGGGGAGCTTCGCGCGCATGGGAAAGCCCTCGCCCTTGGGCAGAAAGACGGTCGAACGGTAGTCGGTGCTCATGCCTGGAACCTTGCCTCGTGGCGGCACGGTCGATTATCCCCGCGCGTGGTCGCCCGTCGGTGTTCGTCGACGACGCCGGTCGAAAGCGGCGCGACCATAGCAACGCGGGGGCAAGGGTCAAGCCGGGCCGGCGGTCGATTGCCGCGGTGCCCACATCGATTCTGGTATGGCCTCGCGATGACGGTTATGTAAAACAACGCGCGCGGCCGCGCCGCAGGTGCGCGGCAATAACATCATCACCACGGCAACGAACCCGGGGGATCTCCATGTCGTCGTATGCGGCTGAAATCGGACTCTTCCTGCGCCGCTGGCTCGCCAACCCGCTACGGGTGGGGGCAATCCTGCCCAGCAGCAAGGCGCTGGCGCGGCTCGTCGGGCGCAACGTCGTCCGCGACGGCAACGAGGTCGTGCTCGAGCTGGGCGCCGGAACGGGCACCATCACCCGCGGCCTCGTCGAGGCCGGTGTGCCCGAGGCCAATCTCGTCCTGGTCGAGCTCGACCCCGACATGGTGGCCTATCTGCGCAGCCGCTTTCCCAAGGCGCGTGTGATCGAGGGGGATGCGACGCGCCCGCTGGACCTGCTTCCGGGGCACCTGGTGGGGCGCGTCGACACGGTGATCTCGGGTATTCCGGCCCTCCAATTCCCGCTGGAGAAGCAGCGCAGCTACATGGATCAGTGCTTCGCCGCGTGCCAGCCCGAGGGCTACGTTCTCCAGTACACCTATTCGCTGAAGTCGCCGCTGCCGTATCAGCTCCTGGAGATGACCGGCCGGCGCCTCGGCCTCGCCCTCGCGAACGTCCCGCCGGCGCACCTCTGGGGCTACACGCGCGAGGTTGCCATGCCCGCGGCCGCGGCCGAATAGGGTTTCGCCGCGGCCGCCGCGCGTTCAGCGCCGGTAAATACAGTCCTCGACGGCGACCCGGCTCTCCCAGCCGTAGCGTTCGAGTTCCGGGTCGCTATGCGTCTCCGCCGGATAGCCGACGCACAAGTACGCCACAAGCCGCCAGTCTTCCGGTACCGCCAGCGTACGTGCGGCCGCGTCCGGGTCCAGGATGGACACCCAGCCCACGCCCAGCTCCGCCGCACGCGCGGCCAGCCAGAACGTGTAGACGGCCGTGACCACCGAGTACGGCACCGTCTCGGGCATGGTTCGCCGGCCCACGCCGTGGCCCCGCTCGGGGTCCATTTCGGCGAACGCGGCGAGGTGAACCGGCGCCTCGCGCAGGCCGGAGAGCTTCAGCCGGGCGTACTGTTCCGCGCGTTTGCCGCTGTACGCCGCCAGCGCTCGGGCATTCTCGGTCTCGAAGTTTTGGCAGATTGCCTCGCGCCGGTCGGGGTCCTCGACCAGCACGAAGCGCCACGGCTGGCTGAAGCCGACCGAGGGCGCGAGCGAAGCCTGGCGGAGCAGGTCGTCGAGCAGCGCCGGATCCACGGGGTCCGGGCGGAAGCGGCGAACGTCGCGCCGCCAGGCGAACAGCTCGGCGAGCTTGTCCCGGAAGGCGGCGTCGAAAACCGGCTTCGTCGGGTCGTCAGACATCGTCATGGTGCGCCTTTGTTGCCGTGACCGCGCCCGGGCCGGCCGGGTAGCCCAGGCAGACATGGCCCACGAAGGGGCAGGCAGCGGGGACGTTCAAAGCGTGGCGCAGCGCGTCTGCGTCCAGGCCGGTGATCCAGACCGCAACCAGGCCCGTCGCGCGCGCGGCGAGACGGAGCTGGGTCAGGGCCGCGGCGGCCGTCTCCCGGACCGGCGCATCGACGGCCACGTCCGTGACCCGGGTGGGAACGGCCTCGGGTTCGGCGAAGACCGCGCGCTGAACCGGGGCGCGGCACAAAGCCGCGTGCTCCGCCATGGCTTGGTGTACGCGCGGATGCCGGTGCGCCAGGGCATCGGCGTTGCACACCTCGAAATTCCAGATCAGGCGCGCCCGCGCCTGGGCACCGTCGACCGGAAGGACGCGCCAGGGGACGCGCGTACCCGGCGCCAGTCCCGCTTCGGCGGCGTCGAGAAGGCGTGCCACGGTGGCCACGTCCGGCTGTGCCTCCGAAATCGGCCCGGTCTGGGCGGCGGCGTCGAACAGGCTGTGCAGGCGCGCGCACGCGTCTGCACCGAATCCGCCGGAATCGCCGCGATCCGCCATCGCCGCGTCCCTTCTCCGGCGTCAGGCCGCGTCGTCGCTGCGCGTCGTGTCGAGTAGCCGGCGCGCGGCGTCGCAGTCCGCGGCGACCTGGGCCTTCATGGATTCGAGGTCGTCGAACGTCGCGTCGCCGCGGACGAACGCCACGAACTGCACGCGCAGGTGCGCGTCGTACAGATCCGGGCTGGCGTCGAACACGTGCACCTCGAGTTGAACATCCTCGCCGTCCACGACGGGCCGACGGCCCACGTACGCCACGGCGTCCCACCAGCGCGTTTCGGCGCCCGCGTCGACGGCCGCGCGCACGGCATAGATACCGTGCAGCGGCTCCAGATAGCTGTCCAGGCGCAGGTTCGCTGTGGGAAAGCCAATGCTGCGGCCGTTCTTGGCGCCGTGCTGGACGCGTCCCTCGACTTCCCAGGGCCGGCCGAGCAGCCGCGTGGCCTCGCCGACGTCGCCGTGGCGGAGCAGGTGACGGATGCGGCTGCTGGAGATGACCTCGCCGTATTCGTCCGCCACCGGATTGAGGGCCGATACGCCGAAGCCGTGCTGGGCGGCCTTGATCCGCATGAGCGACGCGTCGCCCTTGCGCCGGTTGCCGAATCGGAAGTCCCGGCCGATGACGACGTGACGCGCCTTGAGATTGGCCGCGATCATCTCGTCCACGAAGGCGTCCGCGCTGATCCGCGCGAAGTCCCAGTCGAACTGCAGGACGAAGAGATGCGCCATGCCGGCGTCCTCGAGCAGACGCACCTTGGTGCGCAGCGAGGACAGGCGGAAGGGCACGGCGTCCGGCTGGAAAAGCTCGCGCGGGTGCGGCTCGAAGGTGAGCACGCTCGCCACCGTGTTCAGCCGCGCCGCACGCGCGCGCGCCTCGGCGAAGATCGCGCCGTGGCCGCGGTGTACGCCGTCGAAGTTGCCGATGGCGACGACACTGCCGCGCGCGTCTTCGGGGAGATCGGTGGTGTGGCGAAAGACGGCCATGGCCTCACGCTTCCAACGCAATGGACCCGGTTGCCGTTGTGGCCCCCGGGTCCTTCCGCGTAAAGTCCCGAGCCGGCGGCTGCAAGCCCTGCGACGCTGCGACCCTTTGGGGGGCGCCGGCCGGGGCGTGCGGCGCGATCGGGACGGATCGCGTCACCGCACGCCAGTTTCGGGAATAAGGCCGGAATCCGCGCTCGGGCGACGCCGCCCGAGCGGCCCGCGCCCGGGCCCCTCAGGCGTTCTGGCCCGCCGCCGTGAACTGGGCCCGGCTGTTGACCATGAGCTTGGCCTCGCCTTCCACGACGACGGTGTCGCCCACGAAGCAGGTGGTCTCAACCTTGATGCGGCGCTTCTCCCGGTCGACCTCGGTCACCGATACCCGGGCGATCACTGTGTCGCCGATTTTGACCGGCGCCTTGAAGCTCAGGCTCTGGCCCATGTAGATGGCGCCCGGCCCGGGCAGGCGGGTTCCCAGAACCGTGGAGATGAAGCTGGCGGCGAGCATGCCGTGGGCGATGCGTCCCTTGAACAGCGTCTCCTTGGCGAAGTCGTCGTTGATATGGACCGGGTTGGTGTCGCCGGAGACGCCCGCGAAGGTTGCGACGTCGGCGTCCGTGACGGTCTTGCCGAAACGGTCCGACATCCCGACCTCGAGGTCCTCGATGAAATAGCCGTGAAGTTCCTGCATCCTCGCGTTTCCTTATCTCTGTTGCCGGGAGCCGCGTCGGCGCCACCCCGGCGCGTTCCCCTGCACGATCCGGCACCGCGCATGCTGCAGCGCATCGGGATCGTTGCCGCGGCGCACGGTATTCGGCTCGCGGCGGCGGAACAAGGCCTTTTGACATGCACGGGCGCCGACGTAGGACCGGTGCGGGCGCAATGCCCGAGCCCGGGGTCCGGAGCGGACAGATCCGGCCGATTCGCCCGGCGAAGTGGGGTTGCGTCGCCTCCGCAACCGGTATTTTCTGTCGACCGCGTCGCGATCCGCAAAGCGGTGGCCGCCGCGGCGAAAGGCCGCGCCGCGCGCGAACACCTAGGGTCGCGTGCCGCCGGCATCCGGCGTTGGCACCTCGACACGTTGGAAATGGCTTTGTAGAAGGATTTGATCCCGATGCCCGGCATCGGGCGAAGCCGAACCGGCCGCGCAAGAGCCGGGAGACGGTCAAGAAACGCCGGGAACGGGGGGAAGCGCACCTGTTCAGCAGTTCCCGGCAGCGGATGGGCGCCGGTGTCGCGCTGCGGCGTAATGATGCCGCGGCCGTGCCGTATCGCGCGATTCCCGCATGGCGGACGCCGGCGTGCGGGCCGCGAACCAGTGACAACGACGCAGTTGCAGGGAGGATAACAAGATGCGGACACTGCAACGGCTGACCCTGGGCGTGTGCTGCGCGGCGGCGACCGCGCTCGCAGGGCAGACCGCTTCCGCACATCCCGAGGTTCTCAATATCGTCAGTTGGGGCGGGACCTACACCGCCAGCCAGATGCGGGCGTACGTGAACCCATTTCGGGAGACCACCGACAAGCCGGTTCAGGTTGACCGTTATGCCGGGGGCCTGAAGGAAATTCGGGCCCAGGTCGAGGCGGAAAACGTCAAGTGGGACGTCGTCGACCTCGGCCTTGCGAACGCGGTACGCGGGTGCCGTCAGGGGCTATTCGAGCGGATCGACCACAGCAAGCTGCCCGCGACAAAGAACGACGTCCCGCCCGAGGAAGACTTCCTGGACGGGATGTTGCCTGATTGCGCCGTGGGCCAGAACGTCTTTTCGAACGTGATCGCCTATGACACGCGGCGTTGGCCCAACCGCGAGGCGCCCAGCAGCGCATCGGCGTTCTTCAATACGACGAAGTACCCGGGCCGCCGCGGCATGCGCAAGAACCCCCGTGGCAACCTTGAACTCGCGCTGATTGCCGACGGCGTGGACCCGGACGAGGTTTACGAGAAGCTCTCCACCGAGAAAGGGCTCAAGCGGGCGTTCAACAAGCTCGGCTCGATCGCGCCCTCGATCGTCTGGTGGGAGGACGCCGGCGCGCCCAGCGATCTTCTCGACAAGGGCAAGGTCGCCATGAGCACCGGCTTCAACGGCCGCCTGCAGCGTTCCATCGAGAACCAGGGCAAGCCGTTCGAGATCATCTGGGACGGCCAGACCCTGGACTACGAGTTGTGGGCCATTCTGAAGGGAACGCCGCACAAGCAGGCGGCGATGGACTTCGTTAAGTTCGCCAGCCAGCCGCTTCGCCAGGCCGCCCAAGCGAACTTTATCTATTACGGGCCGGCGCGGAAATCCGCCATGGGTATGGTTCAGGGAACGCTGAAGGAACTCCTGCCCACGGCCGAAGATAACATGAAGACCGCCATCCGGATCGACCACGAGTGGTGGGCCGAGCGTCAAAAAGCACTCAACAAGCGTTTCGATCGCTTCATCGAACACGCCAAATCTTCGGCGGGCACCCAGGTCTTCGGCATCGGGACGGCCCGGTAAGCGCGCGCAAGGCAGGGAGATTCACGTATGAGCGAGCACCAAGAGTACGGGGTGAAGCGAACGCAACACCCCCAATTCCAGGTTAACCCGCCGACGTTCTTCATCTCGGCGGCCATCATCCTCGGCTTCGCCGCCATCGGCATCATCTTCACCGAGTCCGCGTCCGATATCTTCGGCGCGATCCAGGCCGGTATCGCAAACTACACCGGCTGGTTCTTCATCCTCGTGGTGAACATCGTTCTGGGCTATTCCATCTATCTGCTGTTCAGCCGGTACGGGAAGATCCGGCTGGGCGGGCCGGACCAGAAGCCCGAATTCACCACGCTGGGCTGGTTCGCCATGCTGTTCAGCGCGGGGATGGGCATCGGTCTGCTGTTCTACGGCGTGGCCGAGCCGATGTACCACTTCACCAGCCCGCCGACGGTGCCGCCGGGCTCGCCCGAGGAGGCGCAACGCGCCCAGCACGCGATGGGCCTGACGTTCCTCCACTGGGGGCTGCACCCCTGGGCGGTGTACGCGGTGATCGCGCTGGGTCTCGCGTACTTCGGCTTCAACCGCGGCATGCCGCTGTCCATCCGGTCGATCTTCTATCCGCTGATCGGCAATCGGATCTACGGCGCGCCCGGGCACGCCATCGACATCCTGGCCACCGTCGCCACCCTGTTCGGCGTGGCGACCTCGCTGGGCCTGGGCGTGTCCCAGGTGAACGCCGGCCTGAATTCGGTCTTCGGACTGCCCGAGGGGCCTTTGGTCCAGGCCGTGCTGATCGCCATCATCACCGCCTTCGCCACGATCTCCGTGGTGGTCGGCCTGGACGGCGGCATCCGCCGGCTGTCCGAGATGAACATGATCATTGCCGGGGCGCTGCTGCTGTTCCTGCTGGTTCTCGGCCCAACGATCTTTATCCTCGAGGCCTACATCGAGAACATCGGCTACTACGTTCAGCACTTCCCGCACCTGGCGACCTGGGCCGAGACCTATACCCGGGGTGACTGGCAAAACGCCTGGACGGTGTTCTACTACGGCTGGTGGATCTCCTGGTCGCCGTTCGTGGGTATGTTCGTCGCCCGCGTCTCCAAGGGCCGGACGATCAACCAGTTCATCCTGGGCGTGCTGTTCGTGCCCACGCTGGTTACCTTCCTGTGGATGACCATCATGGGCGACTCGGCGCTCTACATCGAGATGTTCGGCGACGGCGGCATCGCCGCGGCCGTCTCGGAAAGCGTGCCCAAGGCCCTGTTCGCCTTCCTCGATAACTTCCCGCTGGCCATGGTCACCTCGATCCTGGCCACGATCGTGATCATCACGTTCTTCGTCACCTCGTCGGACTCGGGCTCGCTGGTGATCGACATCATCACCGCCGGCGGTCTCGAGGATCCGCCGACCGGCCAGCGCATCTTCTGGGCGGTCACCGAGGGTGTCGTTGCGGCCGTGCTGCTCGCCGGCGGCGGGCTGACGGCATTGCAGACGGCGGCCATCACGACCGGTCTGCCGTTCGCCGTCCTCCTGCTGATCGTCTGCGTGGGCCTGCAGAAGGGCCTGAAGACCGATCCCATGCTGGCGGCCGAGCGCGGCGAGCCTGCGCCGAGCATGAAGCCGGCCGAATAATCACGGCAGCCTGCGCTGCGAGGCTTTGCGGGCCGGTCACCCCCCGGGGTGGCCGGCCCCATTTTTTGGCTGGTCTGCTGGTCGTAGGCGTCGGCGGTTACAATGCGGTTGTGCAGGTTGGTTGTGCCGCTTACAGCCGCGCCGGATCGAGCGTTCCCAGCGCGGCGACGACGCACTCCAATTCGCGCGACAGCCGCGGCAGGTTGGGGCCGCGGCGGACCTGGCGCTCGTCCATGTAGAGCCCACGATTGATTTCGAGCTGGACGGCGTGCACGGCGTCCTCCGGCCGGCCGTAGTGGCGCGTGACGAAACCGCCCGAGTACGGGGCGTTGCGCGTCACATGGTAGCCCAGGTCGCGCAGGCTGCGCTCGATCGTGCGGCTCACGCGCGGGCTGCACGAGGTGCCGTGGCAGTCGCCGACGACGAAGTCCACGCGGTTGTAGCCCGGGTCCTGGTCCATGGGCCCGCCGACCGAGGGCATGGAGTGGCAGTCGAGCAGGATGCATCCGCCGAATTGCTCGCGCGTGGCCGCGATCAGGTCGCGCAGCGCGTTGTGGTACGGCCAGTAGTAGTTCCGGATGCGGTGCATGGCCTCGGCAAGGCGCAGTTTGCCCGGATAGATGTCGGCGCCGCTGGCGACCACCCGGGCGATCGTGCCCAGGCCCGCGGCGACCCGGGGCGAGCGGGTATTGGCATAGGTCGGGAGGGGATCGGCGAACATGCGCGGGTCGAGTTCGAACGGCTCGCGGTTGGCGTCGACATAGGCGCGCGGGAAGTTCGCCCGTAGCAGCGGGGCACCCAGATTGGGCGCCCGCGCGACCAGCTCGTCGACGAATCCGTCTTCGCTCCGGCGCAAGGCGAGGCGGTCGAGCTGTGCGGCGTTGACGAATTCCGGCGGATAGTGCCGGCCGCTGTGCGGCGAGGCGACGACGAGCGGGAGGGTTTGCGTCCGGGCTCCCAGGATCTCGTGGGACGTGTCGATCGCGCAGGGTTGGATTTCTGCTTCCATGCCCGGACGTCGTTGGTTGTGCCGTTGTGTCCGCCCCGGGATTCGCAGCCGGTGCTGCGAGCCTGCGGGCAAGCAAGTGTTACGCAACCGGCATGCCCCTGTCACCCCGGTGCGTGCCCTGCGTTAGAGGACATGGGGGCCGGACCACGCCGGGTCGAGGGATGGGGGTGCAATCCGCGGCGCGTGCGGCGAATTTGCCGATGTTCTGCGGACGCGGATCTGTGGTCTTGCATCGCCGCGACGGCAGTGCTAGGTCCCGGAGCACACACAGGGCGGGGTTCAAAAACCCATTCCCGAGATGGGCGCGTAGCTCAGCGGCAGAGCGCCTCGTTGACATCGAGGAGGTCGGTGGTTCAATCCCACCCGCGCCCACCATCGCCGTTTCAGCCTTGGTTATCCGGAAAAACAGACCGTGATTATGGCGCCTCCGCCGCGATGGGTAGGCGCAGGGTCGCGCGTGTGCCCTGGCTCCGCCGGCTGGTAATGGTCAGCGAGCCGCCGAGCTGTTCCGCCAAGGTGCGGCTGATCGCCAGGCCCAGGCCGGTGCCGCCCGGGTCGCTCGAGCGCGGCTGGCACGTCTGTTCGAACGGGCGCATCAGGCGCGGGATCTCGGCCGGATCGATGCCCGGCCCGGTGTCGGTAACCGCGATCGCCAGACGGTCGCGTTCGCGCGCGGTCGTCACGGCAACGTGTCCGCCCGCCGGCGTAAACTTCACCGCATTGGTGAGCAGGTTCAGCAGGATCTGGCGAAGCGCCCGCTCGTCCGCGCGTACCGCTGGCAGGTCCGGGTCGGGCTCCGCCGCCACCGTGAGCCGGCACTGGGCGGCGTCCTGCTTGACCATGCCCGCGGCCGCCGCAATCGCCTGGGCCGTATCCACCGCTTCCGGGTTCAGGCGGTAGGCGTCCTGCTCCAGCCGCGCGACATCCAGCACATCGTTGACGAGGTTGAGCAGGTGTCCGCCGCTGTCGCGAATGTGCCGGGCGTAGTCCGCATCCCGCGCGGCGTCTCGGCCGTGCGGTTGCGCCGCGATCAGGTCGGCAAAGCCGAGGATCGCGTTCAATGGCGTGCGCAGCTCGTGGCTCATGTTCGCCAGGAAGCGCGTCTTCGCCCGGCGGGCCGCCTGCTCGCTGCGGATCGCCGCGCCCAGGACCAGCGCGGCAATGGCAAGCATGCCCGCATGAATCTGCAGACTCACCACCTCCGCGTACGAGCCGCCGCCGAAGGGGCCCAGGCCGCCCAGCATGCTCAGCGCCAGTGTCGCCGCGACGCAGATCGCGGCCGCTGCTGCCCCCACGACCTCGAAGCGCAGCGCCGCCCAGATGAGCACGGGCAGGACCAGACCCTCGACGTGCGTGCCGGGCAGGCCGGCGAGCCCGTTGAGCCCGATGGCCCCGAGGACCGAGCCGGCGGTCGCGGCGAGCATCAGGGCGAACTCGACCCAGCGGCCGCGAATGCCGTCCGCTTCCGGGCGTTGCGCCAGCGCCAGCATGATCGGTGCAACGGTGACGACTCCAATGGCGTCGCCCACCCACCACGTGAGGATGCTCGGGCCGAGGCCGCTGCCCTCGGTGCCCGGAAACAGTTGTATCGCCGCGCCGCCGAGGAGCGCCGATACCGCCGGCCCGAGAACGGCCGCCAGGGCCAGGAAACGGATGGTGTTCGGGACGTCGGCGAACACGGTCGCCACGCCGATGTAACGGCGCACCAGCCAAGCCCCGGCGGCCGGGCCGGCCGCTGCCGCCGCTGCGCCGAGCAGTGCGGTGCCCGCGGGCACGCCGAAACGCAGCCATTCCTGGACCACAACCGCGAACACAACCCCGATCAGCGCGGGATAGCCCAGCAACAGGGTGGCCCCCAGTGCGAAGCCCGCGGCCGGCCAGATGGGCGAAACCTCCGCCGGTGTCGCGTTCAGCCCGTCGCCGATCGCGCTTAGAAGCGCGTAGCCAAGGCCCACGGCGAGGATCCGCAGCACCCTGGTGGCGAGGCTGGGGTTGGGGTGATCGGAGACCAAGCGCACCAGGGCCGCACCGGGGCGCAGCCCGGCTTCGCGGTCATCGGCGGCATCCCCTGGCGCGTCCGTGCCGCCGTCGCGGGCCGCCCAAGCGGCGGCTTTGCCCGATTCGCCCGCCATGGTTCTCGGCCCGTCCCGCTGCACCGATGCCGGCATTATCCACGAGTCTCGCATGCGGAGCTTAAACACCTCTAAACGGTTGGAAAACCGGTGGCCGGAAGCGCGCCGCACGGCCGGCGCGCCTGTCGCGGCGCGGGGCCTACGCGACACAGGCGGACGACGCGGATAAGCGCGGGTGCCTTTCGGGGAGTACCGCTGATTCCTGTCGCCGATCCGTCACAATTTCGGTCAATATGTCGGATGAAGAACAGGTGCCGCCGATATGGGCATGTAGGCACGTGTGACAGGGCGGTAAAATACAAAACGGGGGAGGCGACGCGTTGGATGTCCTGGTCTTCGCCTTCGAGAACCTCGGGCAGATCTGGGAGCGGACGCTCGAGCACCTGTCCATCGTGGGCGTCGCCGTCGGCCTGGCAATCGCCACGGGGGTGCCGCTGGGCATCGCCATCACGCAGAACCGCAAGATCGCCGACGCGGTGCTTTACGTGGCGGGGATGATCATGACCATCCCCTCGATCGCCCTGTTCGGCGTGATGATCCCGATCCTCTCGCTGATCGGTCAGGGCATCGGCTGGCTTCCGGCCGTCGTCGCCGTGTTCCTGTATTCCCAGCTTCCCATCATCCGCAACACCTATACGGCGATCGATAATGTCGACCCGGCGCTTCGCGAGGCCGCGCGCGGGATGGGGATGACCAACTTCCAGCGCCTGCGCGACGTCGAGATCCCGCTGGCCATTCCGGTGATCCTGGCGGGTGTTCGCACGGCGGTCGTGATCAATATCGGCATCACCGCGATCGCCACCTATATCGGCGCGGGCGGCCTGGGCACCTATATCGCCCGCGGCATTTCGCAAACCGACCCGCGCCAGCTCATCACGGGCGCGGTCGCCGTCTCGATTCTCGCCGTCATTGCCGACTACGGGCTGCTCTGGGTGCAGAACCGGCTCACCCCGCGGGGCCTCAAATAACGACAACGGGGAGGCACGATGATCCGCCTGGAACACCTGTCGAAGACCTTTTCCACCGAGCGCGGCGAGGTCCACGCGGTGCGCGACGTCAATCTCGAGGTGCCGCGCGGCGAACTCTGCGTCCTGCTCGGTCCCTCGGGCTGCGGCAAGACCACCACGCTCAAGATTGTCAACCGCCTGATCCCGCACACCGCCGGCAAGATCTATATCGACGAGGAAGACACCGACCAGTTCGACGTGGTGCGCCTGCGCCGGAACATCGGCTACGTCATCCAGCAGATCGGTCTGTTCCCCAACATGACGGTTGAGGAAAACATCGCCGTGGTGCCGCGCCTGTTGGGGTGGCCGAAGGACAAGCAGAAGAAACGCGCCGCCGAGCTGATCGACATGGTCGCGCTCGACCGCGGCATGCTCCAGCGCTATCCCAAGGAGCTTTCCGGCGGGCAGCAGCAGCGCGTCGGCGTGGCTCGCGGCCTCGCGGCGGATCCACCGGTGCTGCTCATGGACGAGCCGTTCGGCGCCATCGACCCCATCAACCGCGAGGTCATTCAGGACGAGTTCCTGAAGATGCAGGCCGAGCTGAAGAAGACGATCATGTTCGTCAGCCACGATATCGACGAAGCGGTCAAGATGGGCGACAAGATCGCTATCTTCCGCGCCGGCCAGCTCGAGCAGTACGGCGCCCCCGACGATGTCCTGGCGCACCCGATTAACGACTTCGTCGCCGACTTCGTGGGCGGGGACCGCGAACTCAAGCGCATGCGCCTGATCCGCATCGTCGACGCCCTCGAGGGACACGCGCCCTCGGTGCGCGCTGGGGACAGCCTCGAAACCGCGGCGCAGAAGATGGACCAGACGGGCGTCACCGTCGCTGTCGTCGTGGACGCGGACAACTACCCCGAGGGCTATGTCGCGCGTGCGGACGCCGAGGGCGGCGCGGGAAAATGCGAGCGCGAGCAACACCCGCTGGCCAATCCGGTTAAGCTGAATCAGGACCTGCGCACGGCCGTCTCGCGCATGTTCACTTATGACACGGACTGGCTCGCGGCCGTGGACGAGCGCGGTCGCTTCGCCGGGATCATCACGCGCGCGGGCATCACCGAGACGCTGCACGCCAAGGCCCGCGGGAAGGGGACGGCGTAATGGCCACGGCCGTCGCATCCAGCCAGCAGCCCAACCGCTTCGATCGCCTGCTGCGCGTCGCGGTCTACGCCGGGCTTTTCCTCGGCGGCGTGGCGGCGCAGGCGAGTGGGCTGCTCCCCGAGATCATCAGCTACTGGCGCGACATCCTCTACCTGATGCGCGAGCACATCATGCTCGTGGGCATCTCCGGGGGGCTCGCCATCGGCATCGGCGTGCCGCTGGGGATCCTTCTCACGCGCCCGTTCATGCGCAACATCGCCGAGACCGCGATTCAGGTGGTGAACCTGGGCCAGACCATCCCCACGCTGGCGGTGCTGGCGTTGTCCATGACCGTGCTGGGCATCGGCACGGTGCCCGCCATCTTCGGCCTGTGGCTGTATTCCCTCCTGCCGATCGTGCGCAACACCTATGCGGGCATCCTCTCGGTCTCGCCGGCGACCCTGGAGGCCGCGCGCGGGATGGGGATGACCAACAACCAGATCCTCTGGCGGGTCGAGCTGCCCAACGCCCTTTACGTGATGATCGCGGGCATCCGGACGGCGCTGGTGATCAATGTGGGAACGGCGCCGCTGGCCTTTCTGATCGGCGGCGGCGGCCTGGGTCAACTTATCTTCACGGGCATCGACCTGTTCAATACGGGGATGATGCTGGCCGGGGCCATCCCGACGGCGTTACTCGCCGTCGTCGTCGACTTCATCCTGGGCATGATCGCATTCTACTTCATCCCGCGCGGCGTGAACCCGCTGCGCTAAACGAGAAGACCAACGGGACAAACGGGAAAGGGAGGCATCCATGTTCCGACACCTTCGCCGGCTCGCCATGGCGCTTGCGGCGTTCGCCCTCGCCGGTGCCGGCGCGGCGCAGGCGCAGATCACCGTGGGCGGCAAGAACTTCACCGAGCAGCTCCTGCTCGCCGAGATGACCACGCAGTATCTCGACGCGAAGGGCTTCGACGTCACCAAGCGCGAGGGCATGGGCTCGACCGTGCTGCGCCGCGCCCAGCTCAACGGGCAGGTGGATCTGTACTGGGAATACGTCGGCACCTCGCTGATCGTCTACAACAAGGTCGAGGGCGGGGCGCAGATGTCGCCCGCGGCGGCGTATGACAAGGTCAAGGACCTGGACGCCGAGAAGGGCCTCGTCTGGCTCGATCCGACCGACGCCAACAACACCTATGCCCTGGCGATGCGCGAGCAGCACGCCGAGAAGCTGGGTATCGAGACGCTCAGCGGGCTGGTCGATTACATCGACAACGAGGAGCCGCTCTCCCTCGCGGTGAACAGCGAGTGGGCCGGGCGGCCCGACGGCCTCCCGGGGTTCCAGGACCACTACGACGTGCGCTGGCCGCGCGGCGATGTGCGCCGGATGCAGACCGGCCTCGTCTACCAGGCGCTGAAGGAAGAGGAGGTCGAGGTCGGCCTCGTTTTCGCCACCGACGGGCGGATCGCCGCGTTCGACTTCCGCGTCCTGGAAGACGATAAGAACTTCTTCCCGAACTACGCGATCACGCCCGTGGTGCGCGAGGACACGCTGGAGGCGCATCCGGAGCTGCGCGAAGCCCTGAACACGCTGGGCGCGACTTTCGACGACGCGACGATGCAGCGCCTGAACAAGATGGTCGACGTGGAAAAGAAGACGATCGAGAACGTCGCGCAGATGTACCTGAAGGAACAGGACCTGATCTGAGGGTGGATGACACCGACGGTGAGCGGGTCGGGAATCCAGTCGGGAATCCGGCGGATCCCGGCCCGGCGCGAACCGTCGTCCCGGTGGGGGGCCGGCCGCGCGTCGCGCAAAGTGTGGCCGGCCCGTCACCTTGGAGGTGGTATCATCCCAGCCGCACCGCGACGTTCTTGGTGCGAAGATAGTTGTTCAGCGCCTCCTGGCCCTTCTCGCGGCCGAATCCGGACAGGCCGACGCCGCCGAAAGGCGTCTCCACGCCGCCGGCGAACCATTCGTTGACGTAGATCTGCCCGCCGCGCAGGCGCCGGGCGACGCGGTGTGCGCGATCCAGGTCGCGCGTGAACACGCCCGCACAGAGGCCGTAGTCGGTGTCGTTGGCGAGCGCCACCGCCCGGTCGGTGTCGTCATCCGGATAGGTCTGGACGGCCAGCACGGGGCCGAAGACTTCTTCCCGGGCGATCCGCATCCCGGGCTGGACGCGGTCGACCACCGTGGGCGGCATGTAGTGGCCGGGCCGGTCGTCGAGGCGCCGGCCGCCGGTGGCGAGGCGCGCGCCTTCCTGTTCGGCGCCCAGGCAGTACGCCTCGACGCGGTCGCGCTGTTCGGCGCTGATCAGCGGCGTGATGGCGTGGCCCGCGATGCCTGGGCCGATGCTCAGGCTCTCGCTGAGCGCCACCACCCGGTCCAGGATCTCGGTGTGCCGGGATTCAGGGACGATCAGGCGCGACATCGCCGAGCATACCTGCCCTGAATTGAAATAGATGCCCGTTCGCACGCTGGCCGCCACGGTCTCAAGGTCGGCATCCGGGCAGACCACCCCCGCGGACTTGCCGCCAAGCTCCATGACACAGGGGACAACGTTCTCCGCCGCCGCGCGCAGGATGGCCTGGCCGGTGGGGACGGAGCCGGTGAAGACGATCTGGTCCACGCCCGGATGTTGCACGAGTGCGGCGCCCGCGTCCTCGCCGTAGCCGCACACGATGTTGACCGCCCCGCGGGGCAGCTCGGCGCGCTGCACCGCCCGGCCCAGCATGAGCAGGGCGATGGGGTCCTCTTCCGGTGCCTTGACGACGCTGGCGTTGCCCGTAGCCAGAGCACACGCGAGCGAGCGCGCCGCCAGGGCGACGGGAAAGTTCCACGGGACGATCTGCGCCGAGACGCCATAGGGTTCGGGAATGGTGTAGTCGAGGTAGCCGCCGCCCAGCGGAATGGCACGGCCCTCGAGCTTGTCCGCGAGCCCGCCGTAATAGTCGAAGTAGCGCGCCGCCTCGTCGAACTCGCCGCGGGCGTCGGCGAGCGGCTTGCCGCTTTCCGTGCAGAGCCAGCGCGCGCCGGTATCGGCGATCTCGCGGATCGCTTCAGCCATGCGGAACATCATGCCCATGCGTTCGACCGGCGGCATGTCCCGGGTTTCGGGGGCGTCGGCGTAGGCGCGCGCGGCGCGCACCGCGTCGTCGATGTCGGCCGCATCGGCGCTCGCCGCTTCGCCCACCACCGCTTCCGTGGCCGGGTTCTCGACGGGGATGCGGCGGCCGCTGCGGCCTTCGGTGAAGGCGTTGGCGATGAAATGCCGGGCGGATTCGGCGCTGGTCATGGGCGGGCGTCTCCGCGGTGCGGGGGTCAGTCGAAGCGGGTGATCACGGCGGTGCCGGGCTGGCCGCCCTGGTCCATGGTCATCAGATACGCCGCGCCCTCGCTGAGCGTAAGATGGCGCGCGATCAGGCGCTCGGGCGCGAGCCGGCCGGTGGCGATCATCCCGAACAGCGCGGGAAAGCGGTGCCCGGCCATGCCGTGGCTGCCCCGCAGCTCCAGCTCGCGCGCGATCACGGTGTCCATGGGCACGCGGGGATCGGCGTGGTCGCCGGCGGTCAGCCCCACCTGCACATGTCGACCGTGGGTGCGCAGGCTGAGGATGGCATTGCGGCAGGTCGCCGTGTGCCCCAGCGCGTCCAGGGCGACGTGCGCCCCGCCGCCCGTTGCCTCATGAACCGCTTCCGGGATGTCGGCGACCTCGGCGGCGTTGATCGTGACGTCCGCGCCCAGGGCGCGGGCGGTGGCGAGCGGCGCCTCGGCGATGTCGACGGCGATCGTGTGCGCGCCCGCGGCGGCGGCGATCATGAGCGCAGACAGCCCGACGCCGCCGCAGCCGTGGACGGCGAGCCACTCGCCCGCGTGCAGTCGCCCCTGGTCGATGAGCGCGCGATACGCCGTGGTGAAGCGGCAGCCCAGTGCCGCCGCCGCCGGGAACGTCAGGTCATCGGGCAGGCCCACGAGATTGTCGTCGGCGTCCGGGATGGCGACGTACTCGGCGAACGCGCCCCACTGGGTGAACCCGGGCTGGCGCTGGTCGTGGCACACCTGCTGCTGCCCGGCGCGGCAGCTCGGGCACAGACCGCAGGCCATGACGAAGGGCACGGTGACCCGGTCGCCCGTGCACCAGCGGCGGCAGTCGGGGCCCGTCTCGACGATGACGCCGGCCAGCTCGTGGCCGGGGACGTGCGGGAGCCGCACGCTCGAATCGTGCCCCTGCCAGGCGTGCCAGTCGGAGCGGCAGATGCCGTTGGCATGCACGGCGATGACGGCGCCGTCGCGCGGGCAGGCGGGATCGGGAACCGTGTGCACCCCGATGGGGCCGCCGAAGCTGTCGAACTGCGCCGCACGCATGCCTTGCCCCCTTCTGACGGTATGCCGCCGTTGTGCGTTCGGCCGTGCGCCCGGCCGTTCCGGCCAGTGGAGGCTATCGGCGCAGCGTCGGGCCGGTTGTCGTCCATCCGGCATGCATCGGATGCGGGACGTCGGATGCGGAACAGGCTTATCCCCTTTCCCCGTGTGAGGACATGGCGCACGGGCGTCATGATGTCGCCCGTCCGGTCCGGGCGCGGGACGCGCATCCCGGCAACGCGGCGGGCCGGCACCGCACAACCATCACGAACACGGGAGGCGCAAGATGTTTCACCGACTGCGCGTTCTGGCGGCCCTGATCGCCGCCGTCGTGCTCGCCGGTGCGGGCGCCGCGCAGGCGCAGCTCACGGTGGGCGGCAAGAACTTCACCGAGCAGCTTCTGCTCGCCGAGATGACCACGCAGTATCTCGATGCGCACGGCTTCGACGTGGAGAAGCGCGACGGCATGGGCTCGACCGTGCTGCGCCGCGCCCAGCGCAACGGCCAGGTGGACCTGTACTGGGAGTACGTCGGCACCTCGCTGATCGTCTACAACAAGGTCGAGGGCGGTGCGAAGATGTCGCCGGCCGCGGCCTACGAAAAGGTCAAGAAACTGGACGCCGACAAGGGCCTCGTCTGGCTCAATCCGACCGACGCCAACAACACCTACGCCCTGGCGATGCGCGAAGAGCACGCCATGGAGCTGGGTATCAAGACGCTCAGCGGTCTCGTCGACTACGTCCAAAACGAAGAGGTGCTTTCCCTCGCCACGGACAGCGAGTGGGCCGGCCGGCCCGACGGCCTGCCGGGCTTCCAGGATCACTACGAGGTACGCTGGCCGCGCGACGCGGTGCGCCGGATGCAGGCGGGGCTGATCTACAAGGCCCTGGACCAGGGCGAGATCGACGTCGGGCTCGTCTTCGCCACCGACGGCCGGATCGCTGCGTTCGACTTCCGGGTGCTCAGGGATGACAAGAACTTCTTCCCCAACTACGCCATCACGCCCGTGGTGCGCAAAGACGTCCTGGACAAGCACCCCAAGCTCCGCACCCTCCTGAACAGGATGGGCGCCAGCCTCGACGACTCAACCATGCAGCGCCTGAACAAGATGGTCGACGTGCAGAAGAAGACCATCGAGGACGTGGCGGAGATGTACCTGAAGGAGCAGGACCTGATCTGAGCGTCGTGGCGGCGTGTTTCCGGCCGTTCGGGGCCGGGAACACGCGCCTGCGGCGCCAGCCGTGACGTCATGGCCGGGATCGCCGAATCCAGGCCGGTGGCGGGGACTGCACCGGGACCGCCCGGACGCATGTCCCTAGAGCAGAATCGATGAAAGCCGAACCGGCCTGCATCGTGAATTTTGCTCTAACTTCCTGAAGAGCGGGTAAGATTCAGCTGAAACGTGATTCCACGTTTCAGCATCTTGCCCTATGTCGCCACGCCCTCGACGTGGCCCAGCAGGCGGTCGAGCTGGTAGCGCAGCCGGTCCAGGTCCGGGCCGTCGGACAGCCGGTGGTCGCCGTGCTTGATGAGCACCGCCTCGACGTCCTCGGACTGCAGGCGCTCGGTGAGCTTGAGTGCCCAGTCCCAGGGAACCTCGTCGTCCTGCATCCCCTGGATCAGGCGCACCGGGCAGGTCAGGGGAATGCTCCCGCGCATCAGCAGGTGGCTGCGCCCCTCGTGGATGAGGTCGCGCGTGATCGGCAGCGGCGCGCCGTAATCCGAAGGCATCTCGTGGACCCCGTCACGCTCGATGCGCTCGCGCGTCGCGGCGTCGAATCCGGCCCAGAGCATATCCTCCGTGAAATCGGGCGCCGCCGCGATGCCCAGCATGCCGGCAGCGTGCGCCGGGCGGGCGAGGGCGGCCAGGAGCATGATCCAGCCGCCCATGGACGAGCCCACCAGGACCTGCGGTCCTTCAGCCAGGGCGTCCAGCACGTGCACGGCGTCGCGCGACCACTGCCCGATCGTGCCGTCGCGGAAGTGGCCCGAAGACTGGCCGTGTCCCTGGTAGTCGAAGCGCACGAAGGCATTGCCACGCTGTCGGACGAAACTCTCCAGCGCGACCGCCTTGGTGCCGGTCATGTCGCTGGCGAATCCGCCCATGAAAACCACACCGGGCAGCCGCCCGGGCGTGTGGTGGTAGGCGATCTGCGCCCCGTCCGGCGTGTGCAGCACGGCCGGGCGCGGGCTCTCGCTGTCCTCGGTCATGGTTCCTGCGCGCTCCCCGCGCGGCGTGGGTGACGACTGGGAAGGGTGTTTCGCGCCGGCATGCGTCTGGGGTATCACGGGCCGCGGCCAGGATCGGCCGAGCACCCCTTGCCGACGGCGACGAAGGTAGCATGCCGCCCATGTCCGGCAAACAGCGTCCCCGGCGCATTCTGCAGGTCCTGCCGCGTCTGGAGATGGGTGGCGTGGAACAGGGCACTCTGGATGTCGCCCAGGCGATCGCCCAGCGGGGCGACGTCGCACTGGTCGCCTCGGCCGGCGGGACTCTCGCCCTGGAGTTGCCCGGTGTGGGCGCGGAGCACGTCCCGCTTCCCATGCACCGCAAGACGCCCTGGGGCATCTGGCGCAACGCCGCGCGTCTTGCCGCGCTGATCGAGGAACGCGGCATCGACCTGGTGCACGCCCGCTCGCGCGCGCCGGCCTGGGCCGCTTACCGCGCGGCACGGCAGACCGGGGTGCCCTTCGTGACCACGTTCCACGGCACGTACGGCTTCCGCAGCGAGGCGAAGCGCCGCTACAATGCGGTGATGGCGAAAGGCGATCGGGTCATCGCCATTTCCGAGTTCATCGCCTGGCACCTGCGCGCCCACTACGCCGTGACGGGCGAGCGGATCCGGGTGGTGCCGCGCGGTGTGGATCTGCTGCGCTTCGACCCGGAAAACGTCCACCACGAACGCTGGATGACGCTGGCCGCGCGCTGGTGCCTTCCCGACGGGGTGCCGGTGATCCTCATGCCCGCGCGGCTGACGCGCTGGAAGGGCCACATGGTTCTGCTGGACGCGCTGACCCGGCTGGGCCGGCGCGACGTGTGCTGCCTGCTCGTGGGCACGGATCAGGACCGCGGCGGCTACCGGCGCGAACTCGAGCGCGTCGTGGTGAAGCGCGGCCTGGCCGACCGCGTTTCGGTGCGCGACGATTGCACCGATCTGCCCGCGGCCTACATGCTTGCGGACGTGGTGGTTTCCGCGTCGATCGAGCCCGAGGCGTTCGGCCGCATCGCGAGCGAGGCGCAGGCCATGGGCTGTCCGCTGGTCGCCACCCAGCACGGTGGCGTGCCCGAGCAGGTGCTGCCGGGCGAGACCGCCTATCTGGCCGCGCCCGGCGATGCCGCGGACCTTGCGCAGGGGCTGCGCTGGGCGCTTGGCCTGGAAGCCGGTGCGCGCGAGCGCCTGGCCGGGCGTGCGCGTGAGCAGGCTCGTCGCTTCGCCAACGAACACATGTGCCAGGGCGTGTTGGCGGTCTATGACGAGTTGCTCGAATCCGAGGGCGACGCCGGGTCGCGGGCCGCTTGACTGTGCCGCGCGCGGCGATAGCGTGACCCGGCATTCGGTCAAAAACGTACGGCGTGTTCGGAGGTAGACTGTGAGCGTCGCGGAAGCGCAGGAAAAGGTGACCCTCAACTTGCCCGACGGGAGCGCGCTGGCATTCGACCACGCGCCCACGGGATTCGAGGTTGCCGAGCGGATCGGGCGGAAGCTCGCCAAAGATGCGCTGGCCATCAAGGCGGACGGCGAGCTGCGCGATCTCACGCGGCCCATCGACTGGAACGCCGCGGTGGAGATCGTCACGCGCGACCATGCCGATGCTCGGGAGCTGCTGCGGCACGACGCCGCGCACGTCATGGCTGAGGCGACGCAGGAACTCTATCCGGACACGCAGGTCACCTTCGGCCCGCCGACCGAAACGGGCTTCTATTACGACTTTGCGCGCAACGAGCCGTTCACGCCGGAGGATCTCAAGAAGATCGAGGACCGGATGCACGAGATCGTCGACCGGGACGAGACGATCGTGCGCGAGGTCTGGGACCGCGAGGAGGCGATCCGCTACTTCAACTGGATCGGCGAGCACTACAAGGCGCAGCATATCCAGACCCTGCCCGAGGACACGGAGATCCGCATCTACCGGCAGGGCAACTGGCTCGACCTGTGCAAGGGGCCGCACCTGCCCTCGACGGGTAAGCTCGGCCACGCGTTCAAGCTGCTCAAGGTCTCCGGCGCGTACTGGCGCGGCGACCAGAACAACGAGCAGCTCCAGCGCGTCTA
>CAJXKW010000039.1 GCA_913055855.1 uncultured Limimonas sp.
TACAGGGCGTTCTCCACCTCGATGGAGGAGATGTTCTCGCCGCCGGAGATGATGATGTCCTTGGAGCGGTCGAGCAGTCGGACGTAGCCGTCAGGATCGATGACGCCCAGATCGCCGGTGTGGAACCAGCCGTCGCGCAGCGCCTTTTGCGTGGCCTCGGGATCCTTCAGGTAACCCTTCATCACCGCGTTGCCGCGCATGCAGACCTCGCCCAGGCTTTCGCCGTCCCAGGGCATTTCGGCGCCGGTCTCACGGTCCACGACGGTGACCCGTTCCTGGGTCGGGTAGGCCACACCCTGGCGCGCCGTCTTGGCGGCCTGCTCGGCAACGGGCAGATCGTCCCAGCCGTCCTGCCAGGCGCATACCACCGTGGGGCCGTAGACCTCGGTGAGCCCGTAGACGTGGGTGACGTCGAAGCCCTGCTCGGTCATCTGCTCCAGGACGCTGGCCGGTGGCGGGGCGGCCGCCGTCATGATGCTCACACGCCGGGGCAGCTCGCGCCGTTCGCCGGTCTGGGCGTTGAGCAGCATCTGCATGATGATGGGGGCGCCGCACATGTGCGTCACGCCGTTCTCGGCGATCGCCTCGAAGATCGGGCCGGCGGCGACGCGGCGCAGGCAGACGTTGGTTCCCGCGAGCGCGGCGATCGTCCAGGGGAAGCACCACCCGTTGCAGTGGAACATGGGCAGCGTCCACAGGTAGGTCGGATGGGCCGGTATCGACCCGGCGAAGGCGTTGCCCAGGGCGTTCAGATAGGCGCCGCGGTGATGATACAGCACACCCTTGGGCCAGCCCGTGGTGCCCGAGGTGTAGTTGAGGCTGATGGTCTCCCACTCGTCCGCGGGCATGCGCCATGCGAATTCGGGGTCGCCGCCGGCGAGCAGCGCCTCGTACTCGACCTCGCCCAGGCGCTCGCCCGCCTCGCCGTAGGGGTCGGCGATATCGATCACCTGCACCTCGCGCTCGGCCTGCGCCAGGGCGTCCTTGACCACGGGCGCGAAGGCGGTGTCCGTGATCAGCACCTTCGCCTCGCCGTGATCCAGGATGTAGGCGATGGTCGCGGCGTCCAGGCGGATGTTGATGGCGTTCAGCACGGCGCCGAGCATGGGCACGCCGTAGTGAGCCTCCCACATGGGCGGCGTGTTGGGCGCCATGACGGCAACGGTATCGCCCACGCCCACGCCGCGTGCGGCCAGGGCCGAGGCGAGGCGGCGGCAGCGATTGTAGGCCGTCGCCCAGCTATATTCCCAGTCGCCGTAGACGACGGCCGGACGGTCGGGAAACACCTCGGCCGCCCGCCGGAGCAGGCTCAGCGGCGTCAGCGGAACGTGGTTGGCGTCTCCACGGGCCAGATGCGGCGCGTTGAAGGGCTCGGCCGTCATGCGCTTGGTCCTCCCCTTGTCACCTTGAACGTCATAAAGCGGTTATCGTCTCGTACACCTGCACGGGCGCGGCAACAAGACGCCCGCGATGCGGCCTGGCAACAGCATTGGTCCGTTTCGTGACGATCTGACGCGCCCGCGTGGACGCCCGGGCAACGCCCAGCTTGCGTCGCCGGGAGACGGCGGGGCAGGTTCGGCCGCCGTTCGGTCCGTTCACGAAAGGTCGCCGCCCGTGGTTTATCTCGCCCTGCTGCTCGGTTTCGCCATGCTCGTCGCGGGCGGCGATGGGTTCGTCCGCGGCTCGGTCGCGCTGGCGCGCCGTTTGGGGGTGTCGCCCATGCTCATCGGGCTTACGCTGGTCGGCTTCGGCACTTCCGCGCCCGAACTGGTCACCAGCGTGCAGGCGGCGCTCAAGGGCTCGCCGGGGATTGCCGTGGGCAACGTGGTGGGCAGCAACATCGCCAACGTGCTGCTCATCCTCGGGACGGCCGCGCTCCTGCATCCCATTGCGACGCGGCCGGCGGGGTTCCGGCGCGACGGCAGCGTGGTGGTCGCGGCGGCGCTGGCCTGCGCCGGGGTGGTGGTGCTGGGCGAGGCCGGGCGGTTTGCGGGGGGCGCCCTGGTGCTGGCGCTGGTGGCTTATCTCGTGTTGACCTACCGGCACGAGACGCGCGCGCCCGACGCCGCGGGGGACGTCTATACCGAGGAGGCCGAGGCCGTGCCCGCGCTTGCCGGCCGGCCGTGGCTCGCGGGCCTGGTTACGCTCGCCGGGCTCGCCCTGGTCCTCGGCGGCGCGCATGTGCTCGTCGACGCGGCGAGCGACCTCGCCCGGCTTGCAGGCGTGTCCGAGGCCGTGGTGGGCGTTTCCGTGGTCGCCATCGGGACCTCGCTGCCCGAGCTGGTCACGGCCGTGACGGCGGCGCTGCGCGGGCATCCCGACGTGGCCTTCGGCAACGTGGTGGGCAGCAACATCGTCAATGTGCTGGGCATCCTGGGCGCGACGGCGCTCGTCCAGCCCCTGGCCGTGCCGCCGGAAATCGCACGCGTGGACATCTGGGTCATGCTGGCGGCGACGGCGCTGCTGGTGGCCGTGACCGTGACCGGGGCGCGCATCACCCGGCCGGAGGGCGCGGGGCTGCTTGTCCTGTATGCCGGCTACATGGGGTGGCTCGCCGCCGGCGGGGTTTGAGGCCGGATGCCGCCGATATTTCGGTCAAAGGCGTCTCAATGGCGGTCCCGAAAAGCTGCCACTGCAGAATGCATGATGTTGTGCGGTAAAAGCTTGGCCTCTTGCTTTTTCCAACATCACGATGCGGCGGAAAACTGCGCCCGTCAATCCGTCGAATTTTACGGAACACCTGATGCGACACTCCGCACAAACAGGCTCACAAAAGTCGCGTGCGGAGCAGCATCATGTTCGAATTGGTCAACACGACGCCGGGCTGGGATCTGAGCTGCACGATCCTCTCGGTATGCTTCGCCCTGGTGGCGACCTGGATGGAGATGCACAAGACGGCCCATCCGCATCCCAAGGGCCGCCACGCGCGTCGCCATCGCGTCCACCGGCACGGTCACCGCCGGCACGGCCACCGCCACGTTCGGCGCCATCGTCCCCACACGCACCGGCCCGCCTGAGCAGCGGGCCGGCCCCGGCCTTGCAACCCTGTTCGCCGTTGGGATACGCGTTGCCGGTATGGGTTCATCCGGTGCGCGCGGCCGCGGTGGCGAGCGGCGCGCAGCGATGCGAGCGAACGAGACAGGGAGCGTAAAGGGTCATGGGGCGTTATCAGGAAATCTACCAGCGCTCGCTCAGTGATCCCGAGGGATTCTGGGCCGAAGCCGCAGCGGCGGTGAGCTGGGACCGGCGTTGGGCGCGTGTGCTCGACGACCGGGATGCGCCGTTCTATCGCTGGTTCACCGGCGGCAAGCTCAACACCTGCTACAACTGCCTGGACCGCCACGTCGAGAACGGGCGCGCCGAACAGCCGGCGCTGATCCACGACAGCCCGGTCACGGGCAGCCTGACCACCTATACCTTCGCCGAGCTGCGCGACGCGGTGGCGCGCTTTGCGGGCGTGCTGCGCGACAACGGCGTTGGCCACGGCGATCGCGTGGTCATCTACATGCCCATGATTCCCGAGGCGGCGATCGCCATGCTCGCGTGCGCGCGCATCGGCGCGGTGCACTCGGTGGTCTTCGGCGGCTTTGCCGGGCACGAGCTGGCCAAGCGCATCGACGATGCGCGCCCCACCGCCATGGTGACCGCGTCCTGCGGCGTCGAGCCCACGCGCGTGGTATCCTACCAGCCGCTTTACGAGCACGCGCTGGAACAGGCGCAGCACCCGCCGACGACCCTGATCGTCAAGCAGCGGCCGGCCGAGGGCTGCGAGCTGGTGCCCGAGCGCGATCTGGACTGGGACACGGCCATGGCGAAGGCCGGCCCGGCCGACTGCGTCTCCGTGGAAGCGACGGACCCGCTCTATATCCTCTATACCTCGGGAACCACGGGACAGCCCAAGGGCATCGTGCGCGACAACGGCGGTCACGCGGTGGCGCTCACCTGGACCATGCGCAACATCTACGGCGTGGAACCCGGCGAGGTGTGGTGGACCGCCTCCGACGTCGGCTGGGTCGTGGGGCACAGCTACATCGTCTACGCCCCGCTGCTGAACGGCAACACCACCATCATGTACGAGGGCAAGCCGGTGGGCACGCCCGATGCCGGTGCCTTCTGGCGGGTCATCGCGCAGCACAAGCCGGTCGCGCTGTTCACCGCACCCACCGCGTTCCGCGCCATCCGCCAGCAGGATCCCGAGGGCGCCAAGGTCGGCGAGCACGACCTGTCGCACTTCCGCACCCTGTTCCTGGCGGGCGAGCGCTGCGACCCGGATACGCTGCACTGGGCGCAGAACAAGCTGGGCGTGCCGGTGATCGACAACTGGTGGCAGACCGAGACGGGCTGGGCCATCGCCGCCAATCCCATGGGCGTGGAGCAGATGCCCATCAAGCCGGGCTCGCCCACCGTGCCCATGCCGGGCTGGGACGTGCGCGTCCTTGATGCCGAGGCGAACGAGCTGGACCGCGGCCAGATCGGGAGTATCGTGTGCAAGCTGCCCCTGCCGCCCGGGACACTGCCCACGCTGTGGCAGGCGCCCGAGCGCTACAAGCGCAGTTATCTCGACCCCTTCCCCGGCTTTTACCGCACCGGCGACGCCGGCTACTTCGACGCCGAGGGCTACGTCTTCGTCATGGGGCGCACCGACGACGTCATCAACGTCTCCGGGCACCGCCTGTCCACCGGCGCCGTCGAGGAGGTCCTGGCGGAGCACCCGGATGTGGCAGAGTGCGCCGTCATCGGGGTGCACGACGACATCAAGGGGCAGATCCCCGTCGGGCTCGTGGTGCTTGCCGCGGGCGTCAGCCGGGACCACGCCGAGGTCGCGCGCGAGTGCGTCGAGCGCGTGCGCGACGAGATCGGCCCGGTGGCCGCATTCAAGCACGCCGCGGTGGTCAGCCGCCTGCCCAAGACGCGCTCGGGCAAGATCCTGCGCGGGACCATGCGCAAGCTCGCCGACGGCGAGGACGCGCAACCCCCGGCCACCATCGACGATCCCGCCATCCTGGACGAAATCAAGGAGTCCCTGCAGGAGATCGGCTACGCCGAATAGGGCGCGGGCGTGTCCGCCGGAAAATCCGCCATGGCGCGCACCTGGGCCGGGGTGTAGCCGGCCTCGCGCAGGTAGCGGATGCCCTGCGACCGGTCGCGCTTGGCCAGACGCCGGCCCGCGGCGTCGGCGAGCAGGCCGTGGTGCGCCCATTCGGGCACGGGCAGGTCGAGCAGTGCCTGGAGCACCCGGTGCACGGGAGTCGAATCGATCAGGTCCGCGCCCCGTGTGACCAGGGTGACGCCCTGCGCCGCGTCGTCCAGCGTCACCGCGAGGTGGTAGCTGGTGCCGATGTCCTTGCGCGCGATGATGATGTCGCCGCCCGGGCGCAGGTCGGCCGTTGCGGTCCCCGCGTGGCGGTCGTGCCAGGCGGGGAAGCCGACCCGCTCGTGCGCGGCGTTCACATCCAGGCGCAGCGCGTAGGGCTGGCCCTCGGCGTGGCGTGCGGCGCGCTGGGCGGACGTAAGCCGGCGGCAGGTCCCCGGATAGGCGCCGCCCGCCGGCCCGTGCGGCGCCGCTGCGGCCTGCTGGATCTCGGCGCGGATTTCCTTGCGTGTGCAGAAGCAGGGATAGAGCAGGCCCAGCGCGTCCAGGCGCGCCAGCGCTTCGGCATGTGCGCCCTGACGCTCCCGCTGGCGCAGCACCGGGCCGTCCCAGCTCAAGCCCAGCCAGGTCAGATCTTCCAGAATGGCGTCGACGAAGCCAGCCTTGCAGCGCACCGTGTCGATGTCCTCGATCCGCAGGACGAAGCGCCCGCCCGCATGGCGCGCCGCCGCCTGTGCGACCAGCGCGCTGTGCGCGTGGCCCAGGTGGAGGAGGCCGGTCGGCGAGGGGGCGAAACGGGTGACGGTTTCGCCCCCGGCGCCGGTCGGCGGGGTTTCGGGCGTCGTGGCTTCGGACATGGGGATGCATCTGGCACGCCGCCCGCGCTAGGGTCCAGCGCGATGATCGAGGGAACCGAACCCGACGAGCGCCTGCGTCCGCACCTGGCGGCGCTCGCCGAACGCGACGCGGACATCGCCGAGGCCTATGCCGCCTGTGGTCTTCCCCCGGTGCGCCGGCGCGCGCCCGACTTCGGCGGCCTCGTGCGCACCATCGCGGCGCAGCAGGTCTCCGCCTCGGCGGCACGAGCCATCATCGGCCGCCTGGAGTCGGCGCTGACGGCCGTGGACCCGGCGCATGTTGCGGAACTGGATACCGAGACGGCGCGCCATATCGGCTTGAGCCGGCAGAAGCTCGCCTACATCCGCGGGATCGCGCAGACGGTCCAGCGCGGCGAGCTGGACTTCGCCCAACTCGCCGAGGCCGACGACGAATCGGTGATGGCACAGCTTACCGCGCTCAAGGGCGTGGGCCGCTGGACGGCAGAGAGCTTTCTGCTTTTTGCCCTGGAGCGACCGGACGTGCTGCCGGCGCAGGATCTCGCCCTGCAAATGGCGGCGAAACGCCTCAAGGGCCTGGCGGAGCGGCCCAGCGCGGTGGCCTTGCGCGAGATCGCCCGGCCCTGGCAACCCTATCGCAGCGCCGCGTCGCGATTCCTCTGGCACATCTACCGCCACCCCGGGGCGCCCTGACGCGGCGCCCCGACACCCAGGACACCGGAGCCTAGCCATGGCCGAGACCACACCCGCCTACGACGGTCCGCGCACGGCGCCGCGCAACGGCGGCGAGCCGCAGCGCCTGGTGATCTTTCTCCACGGCGTCGGCGCCGACGGCAACGACCTGATCCAGCTTGCGCCGCTGCTCCAGGACATCCTGCCCGATGCAGCGTTCGTCTCGCCGCACGCCCCCGATCCCTTCGACTTCGCGCCCATGGGCCGGCAATGGTTCTCGTTCCGCGACGGCGACCCCGGCGCCATCGCGCAGGAGGGTCGGCGTGCCGGCGGCTACGTCGACCGCATTCTGGACGACGAGATGGCGCGGACGGGCCTGACGCCGGACAAGGTGGCGCTGGTCGGGTTTTCCCAGGGCGGCATGGTGGCCCTTCAGAGCGCGCTGCGCCGGGCGCAGCCGGTGGCCTGCGTCGTCGGGCTGTCCACCATGATCGTCGACGCGGAGAGCCTGCCGGGCGAAATCGCGAGCCGGCCGCCGGTGCTCATGGCCAACGGCGACCAGGACACGGTGCTGCCCATCGACCAGTTCCGGCAGTCCGTCCAGGTGCTCGAGGCGCTGGGGGTGCCCGTGACGAGCCGCGTTCTCCAGGGGCGCGGGCACGAGATCGATCAGGAAGGCCTCGAACTCGCGCGCGATTTCCTGAAGCGCCATCTGGCCGGGGCGTGATCGCCGGTGTGCACCGGGATCACTGCGAATCGGACAGGTCGTCCGCCGCGATCTCGTCGTAGCGGACGACGCTGTCGCGCCCGTTCGCCTTGGCGCGGTACAGGGCGAGATCGGCGTTCTTGACCAGCGCCTCCGGCTCGGGCACCGCGTCGGTGAGTCCGCTGATACCCACACTGATGCTGAAGGGGACCACCGTATCCCCGTGGCGCGCGGGGTGCTCCGCAATGGCGTGGCGGATGCGTTCGGTCAGTGTGGCCGCGCCCGCCGGGTCGGTGTTGGGCAGGATCAGCGCGAATTCCTCGCCCCCATAGCGCCCGGCAATATCCGAGGCGCGCAGGTTGTTGCGCAGGATTTCCGCAAGATGGATCAGAACCGTGTCGCCCGTGGGGTGGCCGTAGGTGTCGTTGATGTACTTGAAGTGGTCGATATCCAGGATGATGACGCTCAGTCGCCCGCCGTACCGGCGCACGCGGTCGAATTCGGTATAGAGACACGCCTCGAGATAGCGCCGGTTGAACAGGTGGGTGAGCCCGTCGCGCACGCTGATTTCCTCGAGCTGGCGTTTCGTTTCCTGAAGCCGTTCCTGATAGATGCTGGCGTCCGTCATGTCGAAAATGGACACGCAGACGTAGGCGACCTCGCCGCTGTCGTCGGTAATGGGCTGGAACGTGCAGTTCTGGCGCATGCTGTCCACACCGCCGGTGATCGGGCGGTTGTGGGGAAACTTAAAAAGGTAGGGCCGCTGTTCCCAGGCGGTGAAGGCGGCGTTCTTGAGCAGGAAGACGCTGCGCAGCTTCTGCTGGAGCCAGCGCTGGGGCAGCTCGGGAAAGGTGTCGAACAGGTTGTGTCCCACGACCTCTTCGGCCGTTTTGCCGCTGTGAAGCGCCATGAACCGGTTCCACAGGACCACCTCGAAGTCCCGGTTCACCACAAAAAGCCCCACATTGACGTGGTCGATGATGTATTCCAGCGGTGGGGACGCGTGCCAAGCTTGGGTGCTCATGGCACGGCTTGCTAAAGGTCTTCCAGCATTTCGTCCAGGGTCCGGCGTATATAGTCCAGGGAGTTCTCCGGCATCAGGGTGAGCATGTGGCAGGTGAAGCCGCGTTCATCGAGGGAGAAGTTCACCTCGATGAGCAGCGCGCAGGTCCAGTCCAGGTTCTCGGCATTGAGAAGCTGCTGCAGCGGCGTGCGCACGGCCAGGATCGACGGCGGCGTATACTTGAACTCGGTCTCCATCTGCTCGCCCAGCCCGTTGAGCACGGCGCCCACGAGGATGTTGGCTGTGTCCAGGAGCAGCTCCTGTTCCTGCGAATCCCCGAGTTCCCCCTCGTGGCCCATCAGGTCGGCGATCTCGCGGCAGCCCTCGGGGCCGAAGATGGTGATTGCCTCCCCGCGCACGGTGGGAAAGAACGCCTGACGCACGGCTGTGCCGATCTCCGGGGCGTTGGCCATGCGCGCCACGGTGTCCGCCACGTCGCCGACGTCCACGACCGTCACCCGGGGGACAGACAGGATCACGAAGGAATCCAGGAGCGTGGACAGCGACTTGCCGGCCCGCCCCATGGCGATGTTGGCAAGCTCCTGAAGTGCGTCCGACTGGTCCTCGGTGAGTGGTTCGACGGTCATAGAAAGCCGTGTTGCCCCAGGACGTTGGTAAGCTCCTCACCGTCGACGGGCTTCTTGATGAACGCCAGAGCGCCCAGCTCCGTGGCGCGTTCGACCGCTTTCGGCTGCACGTCGGCGGAAATCACGATGACATTGTAGTGTTCAAATTCTTGTGAAAGGGTTTCCAAAACCTGGAACCCGTCCACGTCCGGCATCGTCAGATCGAGGAACAACAGATCCGGCTGACGCTCGCGAAAGCCGTCCAGGGCTTCCTGCCCATCCTTCGCGTGTCGTACGTCCGCGTCCCAGCCTTCGGGCAGCGTGCGCAAAAGCTGCCGGCGCGCGAACTTCGAGTCGTCCGCGACGAGCACGCTCACTGTCATCGGTCTTCCCGTACCCTAAACATCATGCGGCCAAGGATCGGCCTGGGTGTGGACGCGCCCGGCCATGCTAGCATCGAGTGCTGACACCGTCGAACCGCCTCCGGTCTTTTGACCAGAGGGGTAACCCGTTTCCACTAAAGAATGCCTAACATTTCGCCGGGATGCGAGACGCCTGCGCCGCGTCTACGGGACGCGCCCGGCGCGTCGATGCGCAGACGCCCCTTGTGTGGCCGCCCTGTGATGGTGATATTCGCGCCCGGGAGGCTGGCGGCGGGCGAGCCGCCGGCTAACCCGGTCAGGTCCGGAAGGAAGCAGCCGTAACCGGTCAGGCTCGGGTCGTCCGACCAGTCTCCCACCCCGGCAGCCGTACGCGGGGCACGCGCCACCGAGGGGCGTGCGACGCGACGCCGCGCAGCGCCCGCGCCGCCCGCAGGTCACGAACACGTCGCGTTCCATGTCCGATTCCCAGCAATCCGACGAGCCGGCCGGCGACGCGCCCGCCCGCGCGCCCTCGGGCTCGGCGTATCAGGTGCTGGCGCGCAAATATCGCCCCGCGACGTTCGATGACCTCGTGGGCCAGGAAACCCTGGTCCAAACCCTGACCAACGCCATCCGGGCCGGCCGCATTCCGCAGGCGTTCATGCTTACCGGGGTCCGCGGGGTGGGCAAGACCACCACCGCGCGCATCGTCGCGCGTGCGCTGAACTGCATCGGTTCCGATGGCAACGGCGGCCCGACCGCGGCGCCGTGCGGCGTGTGCGAGCACTGCCGCGCCATCGCCGCCGACCGCCACGTCGACGTCATCGAGATGGACGCCGCCAGCCGCGCGGGCGTCAACGACATCCGCGATCTTATCGACGGCGTGCGCTACCGGCCCGTCTCGGCGCGGCAAAAGGTCTATGTGGTGGACGAGGTTCACATGCTCTCCACCCAGGCCTTCAACGCGCTGCTCAAGACGCTCGAAGAGCCGCCCGAGCACGTCACCTTCGTCTTCGCCACCACCGAGATCCGCAAGGTGCCGGTGACGGTGCTCTCGCGCTGCATGCGCTTCGACCTGCGCCGTGTGGAGCAGGACACGCTGATCCGGCATTTCCGCGGCATCGTCGACCGCGAGGGCATCGCGGCATCCGACGAGGCGCTTGCCATGGTGGCGCGCGCGGCCGACGGGTCCGTGCGCGACGGACTGTCCATGCTCGACCAGGCGGTCGCGCTGTCGGGCGGGGCGATCCAGGCGGACCTGGTCAAGGACATGCTGGGCCTGGCGGACCGCGGGCGCGTCTATGACCTCTACGACGCCGTGCTGGGCGGTCGGCCGGAGGCGGCGCTGACGGTGTTCGGCGACCTGTACAATGCCGGCGCGGACCCGGCCGTGGTGATCCAGGACCTGATGGAGGTGACGCACACCCTCACGCGCCTTCAGGTCGTGGGGGAGGGCGAGGCCATGGCGGGCCTGCCGGAGACCGAGCGCACGCGCGGGCGCGACATGGCCAAGGCGCTCAAGCCGTCGACGCTGGCACGCAACTGGCAGATCCTGCTCAAGGGGTTGCAGGAAGCGCAGCAGGCGCCGCAGCCGCGGCAGGCCGCGGAGATGGTGCTGCTGCGCCTGATCTATGCGGCCGAGCTGCCGCCGCCCGCCGAGGTGATCCGGCAACTGCGCGGCGAAGGTGCGGGTGCGGGGGCCCAGGAACGGGGGGCATCGACGCCCCGGCCCGAGGGTGGCGGCGGGGAAGGCGCCGCGACGGGATCGCCCACACCGGCGCCCACGGCGGCCGCTGCATCCGGGGGCGAGACCCGGCCCGCCCCGGCCGCCGAGCCGGAGGCGGCGGCCCGCAGCGACGGCGCGCCGGCCGATGGCGAGCCCATGCCCGCCTCGCTGCGCGACGTGGTCGAGCTTTGCCGGCACAACGGCGAGCCGAAGATGGCCGCCAACATCCGGCAGTCCACCCACCTCGTGCGTTTCGAGCCAGGTCGGATCGAGCTGCGTCTGGCGGCGGGCGCGCCCACGGACCTGCCCGGGCGGCTGGGGCAGTGCCTGACCGCCTGGACCGGGCGGCGCTGGGTGGTCTCGGTCTCCGGCGAGGCGGGCGAGGCCACCCTGGCCGAGCAGGACGCGGCGCACGAGGCCGAGGAACGCGCGCGCCTGATGGCGCATCCGAAGGTGCAGGCGCTGCTTGAGGTGTTTCCCGAGGCCCGGCTTGTGGGCCATCGTGGCGGCCCGCCCGCCGATCCCGGCGGCGCGGCGGACGGCGACACGGAATCCGAGACGGCCGACGCGGATTCGCCCATACTGGATGACCCTGACCTGGGCGACCCTGATGCGTTCGAAGGAGACGACGAGTCATGATGAAGAATCTCGGCAACATGATGAAGCAGGCGCAGCAGATGCAGGAAAAGATGCAGGAGATGCAGCAGCGCCTGCAGGAGCACGAGGAGACGGGCAGTGCCGGCGGCGGCATGGTCACCGTGACCATGAACGGCAAGTATGAGGTGCGCAGCACCAAGATCGACCCCAGCCTCGTCGACCCCAACGACGTTAGCGTGCTGGAGGATCTGATCACGGCCGCGCTGAACGATGCCAAGGAGAAAATCACCGAGTACATGCAGGAGCAGATGAAGGAGGTCACGGGCGGCATGGACCTGCCGCCGGGCATGAATCTCCCCGGCATGTGAGGCGTGGCCCGCGACGGCGCACGCATGGCCGCCGGCGAGATCGACCGCCTGATGCAGCTTCTGGCGCGCGTGCCGGGTTTGGGGCCGCGCTCGGCGCGGCGCGCCGTGCTGTACCTGATGAAGCGCCGGGACCAGCTCCTTCTGCCGCTGGCGCAGGCGATGCAGGCGGCGGCGGAGGCGATCCGAACGTGTTCGCAGTGCGGCAACCTGGACACGCAGGATCCCTGCGCCATCTGCCGCGATCCCGAGCGTGATCCGGCCACGGTCTGCGTCGTCGAGGAGGTGGGCGACCTCTGGGCGCTGGAGCGCACCAGCGCGTTCAAGGGGCGTTATCATGTGCTTGGCGGTACCCTGTCCGCCCTCGACGGGCGCGGGCCGGAGCAACTCCACATCGACCGGCTGGTCGGGCGCGTGCAGGAGGAGGGCGTGCACGAGGTCATCCTTGCGCTGTCGGCGACCGTGGATGGCCAGACCACGGCCCACTACATCGCCGAGCGTCTGCAGCCCCTGGGCGTGGCGGTTACCCGGCTGGCCCACGGCGTTCCCGTGGGGGGCGAGTTGGACTATCTCGACGACGGCACGCTCACGGCCGCGCTGCGCGCCCGCGGGCCGGCGTCCTGAGCCGAACCGCTTCGCGGCGGCGTGCCCGGCGGAGCAAGGGCCGAACCGACGGCGGCGCGGCGACGTATAGAGTCATGCCAACAGCGAGAGGCCGCCATGCCATGCTTCACCGCCGTACCCTGCTCGGCGTCGCCGCCGCGTCGGCGGTCGCCGCGCCGTCCTTGCGCGTCCGCGCCGCACGTACCGGCGATGCCGCCGGTGAGCCGGATATGAGTGCGGAGAGCGGGGTGATGCGCTTCCGCGTGGACCGCGACGGGAGCGAGATGGGCACGCACGAGCTGCGCTTCGAGCGCGCCGGGCACGGGCGCATCAAGGTCGCCATCGACATTGATCTCGCGGTGAAATTCGGTCCCTTCACCGTGTTCCGCTACACCCACCACAACCGCACCGTCTGGTCCGAGGGGCGTATCCTGTATCTCTCGACCCGGACGGACGACGACGGCGAGGTTTACGAGGTCGAGGCCGAGCGGCGCGACGACGACAAGCTCGCGGTCGCCACCAAGCGGGGCGAATCGGCGGTGGCGCCGGCGGATATCCTGCCCACGACCTACTGGATGACGGCGACGACCGAGCAGGATCGACTGCTCAACACTCAGAAGGGCGGCGTGGCGAGCGTGACCCTGGCCTCGCTGGGCCAGCGCGAGCAGAAGGTTCCCGGCGGTCGCGTCACCGCAACGGGGTACAAGATGACTGGCGACGTGGCGGCGCACATCTGGTACGACCCGGACGGGCGCTGGGTTGGCCTCAGCTTCGACGGGCGCGGCAAGCGCGTCACCTACACCCTGGTCCACCGTTCCGGATTCCTGCCCACGTCGCCGGTGCTCGCCGACCATGCCTGAGCCGTCCCGGCTGAGCCCGTTGCGCCTCATCGTCTATGCGTTGCCGGCAATGCCGCTCGCGGTGTTGCTGCTCCCGCTCTACGTCACCCTGCCCACGTATTACGCCAAGGATCTGGGCGTCGGCCTTGCCGCGGTGGGGACGGTGCTCACCGTCACCCGGCTGTGGGACGTGGTGACGGACCCCGTGATCGGCTGGCTCTCCGACCGCACGGGCGGCCGGCTGGGCCGGCGCCGGCCCTGGATGCTCGCCGGGATGCCCCTGGTAATCCTGGCCGTGTGGCTGCTCTTCGCCCCGCCGTTCGGGGTGAGCGCGCTGCACCTGCTGGTCTGGACGGTGGTGCTCTACCTGGGCGGGACCATGATCCTGCTGCCCTATCAGGCGTGGGGCGCCGAGCTCTCCGCGGACTATCACGAGCGCAGCCGCATCACCGCCGTGCGCGAGAGCGCCGTCATCGCGGGGACGGTGCTCGCCCTGGCGGTACCCGCCATCGTGGGCATGCAGCGCGCGGACGTCATGGCGGGCACGGCCTGGGCCCTGACCCTGCTGCTGCCGGCAACGGTGCTTGTGGCCGTGCTCGTGCTGCCCGACCACCGCGTGCCGTTGCAAACCGTGGCGGGCGGCACGCGCCTGTCCTGGCGCCAGGGGATGGGCGTGCTCTGGCGCAACAAGCCGTTCCGGTTGCTGATCGGCGCGCACTTCATCAACGGCATCGCCTACGGCCTGCCCGCGACGCTGTTTTTGCTCTTCGTCGAAGAGGTTTTGCAGCGCCCCACGTGGGCGTGGCCGCTGCTGGGCGTGTACTTCGCCTCGGCCGTGGCGGGCGTGCCGTTCTGGCTCTGGCTGAGCCGGCACATCGGCAAGCACCACGCCTGGCGCATCGCCATGGCGATTGCGGCGGGGACGTTCTGGACGGCGATGCTGCTGGGGCCGGGCGACGTCTATGCCTTCCTGGCGCTGTGCATCGTCACTGGCGTGCCGCTGGGCGCGGAGCTGGCGCTGCCGCCGTCGATGCAGGCGGACGTGGTGGACCTCGACACGCTGCGCACGGGCCGCCGGCGCGCCGGCGTGTTCTTTGCCGCCTGGGGCGTGGCGACGAAAGTGCCCCTTGCGCTCGCCGTCGGCATCGCGTTCCCCATCCTGGGGCTTGCCGGGTTCGACCAGGGCGACGGCGCGCAGCCCGCGGGCGCCCTGCTGACCCTGGCGGGGCTGTACAGCCTGGGCCCGGTGGTCATCAAGCTGACCGCGATCTGGATCCTGCGCGGCTACCCCATCGACGCGGCCGAGCAGGAACGCATCCGAACCGAGATCGCCGCGCAGGCGGCGTGAGGTGGGCAAATCCCGGAGGCAGCCTTGTCCGAGGACGCATTTCCAGCATTCTACGACGATCTCGAGGCGAGTCTGGCGGAGGCGTGGCGCCGGCTGGAGGATGGCGTGAAGAACCGCAAGTCGGGCTTCCACTGCGTCCAGCTCGGCACCTGCGAGACCGACGGCACGCCCAGCGTGCGCACCTGTGTGCTGCGCGCGGTCGACCCGGCAGCCGGTTGGCTTCAGGTCCACACCGATCGGCGCGGACGCAAGCCGGCGGAAATCGCGCGCGAGCCGCGCGCCTCGGTGCACGCGTACGATCCGGCGGCGAAGATTCAGCTCCGCCTGACCGGGACGGCCGTGATCCACGCCGACGACGACGTGGCTGAGACGGCGTGGGCGCGCACGCGCGACTTCAGTCGCGAATGCTACCGCCTACAGCCGGGTCCCGGGACGCCGCTCGAGCTGCCCGACGGGGCCGACCTGCCCAGGGCCGATGACCCGGACCTGGGGCGCGAGAACTTCGCCGTCCTGCGCCTGCACGTCACCCGGCTGGAATGGCTCTACCTCGCCGCGGCCGGGCACCGGCGGGCGCTCTTCGAGTGGTCGTCGGGCACACGGCGCGCCGCCTGGCTCGTGCCGTAAACGCCGTGCCGAGCGCCGCGAAGTCCCGGATGCGGCAAGTCTAGGAATTTCGTATCCAAGTTGCGTGTTCGGCGATCACGTCAAATGGCCGGTATTCGGAGTAGACCTGCGTACGGTGCCGGCAATCGGCCACGGGCGGTAGGTCTGCGGGGGCAGGGTCCCGACCGGGTGGCTAGCTCCGGTTTACAGGACAGGGAAAATCGGCTACGCGGTTGGACTGTCCGGGTGACCGCCCGGAAAGCAACGACAAACAGGGAGGTAAGGGCATATGACCGAGCGGACCGACCAGCCGGCTGCGAGCCGTCGCCGTTTTCTTCGCACGGGCGCCGCGGCTGCGGCGAGCGCACCCGCCATCGTGGCCTCGACCAGCCTGACCAACGCCGCGCCCAAGATGACGCTGCGCATGCAGTCGTCCTGGCAGCCCGGCACCACCGGCTATAAGATCTTCGAGCAGTGGGCGAAGGAAATGCCCGACCTCACCGACGGCGAGGTGGGCATCAAGCCGTTTCCCGCGGGTGCCGTGTCGGGCGACTTCCAGCTCATGGACGCCGTGCGCAACAACGTCCTCGACGGCATGAACGTCTTCACCGTCTACTGGGCCGGGCGTATGGCCGCGGGCGTGTTCCTGTCCTCGTATCCGATGGGCCTGAACCACCCGCACATGTGGGATATGCTCTTCGACAGCTACGGCGGCCGTGAGATGGCCGACGAGCTGTATTCGAACTTCGGCTTGAAGTTCGTCGGGCACGTCCACCACGACATGAACCTGATCCACTCCAAGAAGCCGATTTCCTCGCTGGAGGGCCTGAAGGGCCTGAAGCTGCGTGTGCCCGGCGGCATCGTCGCCGATTGCTTCGCCGACATCGGCGCGCAGACCACGCTGCTGCCCGGCTCGGATGTCTACCCGGCGTTGGAGAAGGGGACCATCGACGCCGCCGACTTCGTCGGACCGGCGGTCAACTACGACCTCGGGTTCCACCAGGTCACCGACTACATCACCATGGGCCCGACTTCGACGCCGTGCCTGCACCAGCCCGTGGACCTCATGGACATCTCGCTGTCCCTGCGCGCATGGGACGGCCTGTCCGACCGGATGAAGAAGCTCTTCCCGGAACTGGTAGACGCCTATTCGCGGCGTCACTATGCGGGTATCCAGGAAGCGAACAAGAACGCCTGGCCCAAGTACGAGGAGGCCGGCGTGGAGGTCACGCGCCTGTCCGAGGCCGATGTGACCAAGTTCCGCGACGTGGCCATCCCCAACTGGTTCAAGTGGGCGAACAAGGACAAGACGGCCGCGCGCCTGTTCCAGAAGCACCTCGAGGTCATGCAAAACCCCGAGGTGGCGCTTATCGAGAAGTCCGACATCAAGAACTTTTCACTGGATCTGTAACCGGCCGGCAAAGCGAGCCGCGAAGCGCCCTCATGGTTGGCAGCGCCGACCATGAGGGCTTACGCTGAGTCCCGTGCTCGGTTGGGCGGCACGCGCGGCTGGGTCTCGCTCGAAGATGGTATCGTAACAGGATATCGCAGCCGGGATGTTCAACACCGACATCAATTTCGTGCTGCCGCACTGGCTGTACTGGGGCGGCCTTTTCGCGTTCCCGCTGATCTACATGCTGATTCTGCGGCTGCGCGGCGGGGCGGCGCCGGCGGGCGACGAGGCGTCGCCCCCCGCGGGCTGGGAGCGCTACAAACACGTGCTCATCCCCACCACGCTGTATACCCGCTGGATGGACCGGCTGTCCCACTTCGTGGGCGTGTTCGTGGGCTATTGGACCGTCATTGCGGTTTTTGTGTACTTCTATGAAGTGATCGTGCGCACGGTGTTCAACTCGCCGACGAACTGGGCGCACGAGAGCATGTTCCTGATGTTCGGCATGCAGTACGTGCTTGCCGGGGCCTACGCCTACCTCTACGACGCCCATGTGCGCGTCGACGTGTTCTACGCCAAGGCTGGCCCGCGCGGGAAGGCGGCGCTGGACATCCTTACCGCGATTCTGTTCATGGCGTTCGCGCTCGCCTTCATCTGGACCGCCTGGACCTTCTTCTCGCAGTCGATGAACCAGAATCAGTTTTTCTTCGCCCGCGGCATGTCCAACGAGGTCTCGTTCACGGAGTGGGCCATTCAGTACTACCCGGTGAAGTTCACCCTGGTGCTGGGCGGCGTGTTCCTGTTGCTCCAGGGCGTTAGCCGGCTGGTCAAGGACATCATGGTCTTCAACATGCTCTATCGGGAGGCGCCCTCGCATGGCTGAGGCGTCGCGCTCGCAATCCGGCGCAAGCGCGCTCCTGCCGGTTCCGCGCACCGGGCTGGGCTGGCTGATCACGCTGCTGGGCGGCGGGCTGGCGCTGCTGCTCGTTGTCGAGGTGGTCAACGTCGCGTTCTACGACCCCTACGGCGAGGCCAAGTTTCTGTGGACGCTCAGGGGCGCGCTGCAGGGGATCGATATCGCCACCCTGTCGCTGCTGATGTTCGGCGCGCTGCTGGTGATGCTCGCGCTGGGGCTGCCGCTGGTGTTCTGCACCGGTTCGCTGGGGGTGCTGTTCATCTATCTGGTCGGCGGCCAGGGCATGCTGAACATCATCCCCACGCGCATCTTCCCGTTGATGACCAACTATCAGCTCTCGGCCATCCCGCTGTTCATCTTCATGGCCTCCATGCTGGAGCGCGCGGGGCTGATCGACGAGCTGTTCGACACCATCTACAAGTGGCTGGGCGGCGTGCGCGGCAGCCTCGCCATGGCGACCATCGTCGCGTCCACCATCATGGCCGCCATGGTGGGCGTGATCGGCGCGGCCGTGGTGACCATGGGCATCATCGCGCTGCCGGCCATGCTCAAGCGGCATTACGACCCCAAGATCGCGCTCGGCTCGATCATGGCCGGCGGCACGCTGGGCATCCTGGTCCCGCCGTCCATCCTGGCGATCATTTACGGCGTGGTGGCGCAGGAGTCCGTGGGCGAGCTGTACATCGGCTCGGTGCTGCCGGGGCTGGTGCTTTCCGGCCTGTATCTCACGTACGTCGGCGTGCGCGCGTACCTCAAGCCGTCCCTCGCCCCCGCCCTGGACGTCTCGGAGCGCGTGACCTTCACGCAGAAGCTGGCGCTGCTGCGCAATATGCTCGCCCCGGTGCTGCTCATCGGGCTGGTGCTCGGCGTGATCTTCACCGGCGCGGCGACCCCGGTCGAAGCCGCCGGCATCGGCAGCTTCGGGGCGCTCATCGTGGCCGCCCTGCACAACCGGTTGAACCTGAACAGCCTGCGCGAGGCCAGCGTCGCCACGATGAAGGCCACGGCGATGGTCATCTGGATCATCTTCGGCGCGACCATCTTCGTTGGCTTCTACATCCTCCAGGGTGGGCAGGATTTCGTGCAGGAGATGATCCTGGGCACGGGGCTGGGCCCCTACGGGATCCTCGTGCTGATGATGATCATCCTGGTCTTCCTGGGGATGTTCCTGGACTGGGTGGGCATTCTGCTGCTTGCGGTGCCGATCTTCATCCCGATCATCAAGTCGCTGGAGTTCGATGGCGTGTTCGGGCTGCCGGGGGTGCCGCCGGATCAGCAGGCGCTGTGGTTCGGGATCATCTACCTGGTGAACATGCAGATGAGCTTCCTCTCCCCGCCGTTCGGCTATGCGCTTTTCTACATTCGCGGGGTGACGCCATCGAGCATCCCGACCACCCAGATCTTTGCCTCGGCGCTGCCCTTCCTGGGGCTGCAGGTGGTCGGCCTCGCCGTCTGCATCATCTTTCCGGACGTGCCGCTGGCGCTGCCGCGGCTGGTGTTCGGCGGCGGCAACTGAGCGCACGGGCCGCGGTTCGACAGGGCGCGCGGCGCGCGTTAATCTCGCGCCGCGCGCCCGGCGCTGCGCCGCGCATCCGCGCGTCGCGTCGGCACGCATGATCGGGACAGGCGAACGGGAGTGCGAAATGGCCGCGTACGACGACAACAACGTCTTCGCCAAGATCCTACGCGGGGAGATCCCGAACGAAACCGTCTACGAAGACGAACATGTCCTCTCGTTCAAGGACATCAACCCACAGGCGCCCACGCACGTGCTGGTCATTCCCAAGGGGCGCTACGTCTCCAGCGACGACTTCTTCAACGAGGCCTCGGACGCGGAGATCGCGGCGTTCTTCCGCGCGGTGGGGAAGATCGCCCGCCAGCTCGGGATCGTGGAGAGCGGCTACCGCATCCTGGCCAACTGCGGCCGCGACGCGAACCAGGAAGTCCCGCACTTCCACCTGCACATCTTCGCCGGCCGGCACCTCGGGCCCATGCTGGCAAACACCGGCGGCGCGTAAGCGCGCGCTTGGGGTCAAGTCCTGAGGCCCGAACGCGCCGGGCCGGTGGCAACCGCGGTATGGTGGGGGCACGTCGTGCCGCCGCGCTGCCGCTATCCGGCGGTTCACCGCTCGCGCGGCGCATCCGCCCGCCCGGCCGCGCCGTCGGGCCGGTGCGGCGTCGCCGGCTCGCCCAGGGCCGTGCGCAGGGCGGCGATCTCGCCGCGAAGCTCGGCCAGCTCGGCCGTCAGCCGGCGCTGGTTCTCCGCCTCGGCGGCGGCGCGTTCCGCTTCCTCGATCTCGCGGTCCTTGCGATGCTCGGTCTCCATCGCGTTGACGATGATGGCGATGAAGAGGTTCAGCACGGCGAAGCTGGTGATCAGGATGAAGGGCACGAAGAACGCCCAGGCATAGGGGTGCTCGGCCATGACCGGCCGGACGATGGCCATGGACCAGCTTTCCAGGGTCATGATCTGGAACAGCGAGTACATCGACGCGCCGATGGTGCCGAAGAAGTCAGGAAAGCTCGCGCTAAAGAGCTTGGTCGCCATCACCGCAGCGACGTAATAGATCAGCCCCAGCAGCAGGACGATCGAGCCCATGCCGGGAATGGCGGAGAGCAGCGCCTGGACCACCCGGCGCATCGACGGCACCACGGAAACCAGGCGCAGCACCCGCAGCACCCGAAGCGCCCGCAGGACGCCGAACCCGGCCGTGGCCGGCATCACGCCGATGGCGACCACGGTGAAATCGAAGAGGTTCCACGGATCGCGCGGAAAACGCCGGCCGTAGGCCAGGATCTTGGCCGCCACCTCGACGACGAAAACGGTGATAATGATGCGGTCCAGGGCGAGCAGCAGGTCCCCGGCCGCGGCCATCGCCGTCGCCGAGGTTTCCAGGCCGAGCGTCACGGCGTTCAGGGCGATCAGCGCCGTGATCGCATAGCGTACCGTCGCGCGCTCGACGAACGCCCGCAACCCGTTCCGCCAACCCGTCGCCTGCACGCCCCGTATCCCCGCCGTCCCTCGATTTCGTGACGACTCTTAAATGTGGTCGACCGGCGCCAGCGCAAGCGGGCGGGGTGGAACGGGGCGGCGCGTTAACCGGCGGCCTTCTGCGTGCGCGGCGCCCAGACCTCGTCGCGCGCGCCGTTATCGTTGAGCCGCCGGGCGACGACGAAGAGGAAATCGGCGAGCCGGTTCAGGTAGCTCAGGATCGCCGGATTGATCGCCTCCTGCCCGTTCAGGGTGACCGCGCGCCGCTCGGCCCGGCGCACCAGCGTGCGTGCGACATGGGCCTGCGCCGCCGCCTGCGAGCCGCCGGGCAGCAGGAAATTCTTCAGTTCGGGCAGCTCGGCGTTCATGGCGTCAAGCTCGGTCTCGATGCGCTGGACCGGCTCGCTGGGGAAACGCAGGTGTGCGCCCTGCTCGCCGGGCATGTGCAGGTCCGCCGAGATGTTGAAGAGGTCCACCTGCACCTGGCGCAGCATGGCGTCCAGTTCGGCGTCTCCGGCCGCCAGCGCGCGCACCACGCCGAGGACCGAACTCGCCTCGTCGATGGTGCCGTAGGCCTCCACGCGGGCGTCGCTTTTGGCGACGCGTACCCCGCGGCCGAGGGCTGTTTCGCCGGTGTCGCCGCCGCGCGTGACAACCCGTGTTCCGCCGCGGCGCGGCTGATCGCTCTGTGCCATCCCATAGCCTCCCGAGAAAACGGCGCTAGCGGGTTCGCGCCGCCACAACCGCTACGTCGAAACCTGACACGCCGCCCGAAGCTGTCAAGTCATCCGACCGGTGAACACCGCAGGCGCGCGCCGCGCTGCCGATGCGCTTGCCAAGGCGGGCGGTTTTGCAGTACCCGCCCGTCCGCGACGTGCGGCGCAAGGGTCGTGCGGCCAGGGCACGGGGACGCGCGATGGCGGATGGCGACACGGCGGCCGGCGGCGGCCGCGTCCTGATGTTCCAGGGCACCAGCTCCGACGTGGGCAAGAGCCTTCTCGTCGCCGGGCTGTGCCGCGCCTACGCCCGGCGCGGGCTCGTGGTGCGCCCGTTCAAGGCGCAGAACATGTCCAACAACGCCGCCGTGGCCGTGGACGGCGATCTCCCGCCGCATCCCGACGGCACGCCCCAGCGCGGCGAGATCGGCCGCGCCCAGGCGCTCCAGGCGCGCGCCTGCTACATTCCACCGTCGGTGGACCTGAACCCCGTCCTGCTCAAGCCGCAGGCGGAAGTGGGCTCGCAAGTGGTGCTGCGCGGGCGTTCGCTGGGCACCCGGATGCCGCGCGATTACCACGCCATGCGCCAGGACCTGCTGCCGGTGATCCTGAACAGCCTGCGGGGGCTGCGCGCGACGGCCGACGTCGTGCTGGTGGAGGGCGCCGGCAGCGGCGCGGAGATCTACCTGCGCGATAGCGACATCAGCAACATGCGCCTGGCGGAGAAGGCGGACCTGCCCGTGGTCATGGTCACCGACAACGACCGCGGCGGTGCCACGGCCGCCATGGTGGGCAGCCACGACCTGCTCGATCCCGCCGACCGGGCGCGCGTGCAGGGCTATCTGGTGAACAAGTTCCGCGGCGACGTGAGCATCTTCCAGCCGGCCATGGACATCATGACCGAACGCACCGGCTGGCCCTGCCTGGGCGTGCTGCGCTGGTTCTACGAGGCGGGCCGGTTGCCCGCGGAGGATTCCCTGGCGCTCGAGCGTGCCGCGGAAAGCGGCGGCGGCGATCTCACCATCGCGGTGCCGCGGCTGTCGCGCATCGCGAACTTCGACGACCTGGATCCGCTGTCGGCCGAGCCGGGCGTGGACCTGCGCTTCGTCCAGCCCGGCGCGCCCATCCCCAAGGATGCCGATGTGGTGATCCTGCCCGGTTCCAAGGCGACGCGCAGCGACCTGGACCTTTTGCGCCGACAGGGCTGGGACACGGATATTCATGCGCACGTCCGTCACGGCGGGCGTGTGCTGGGCATCTGCGGCGGCTACCAGATGCTCGGCCGGGTGGTGCGCGATCCCCAGGGCGTCGAGGGCGCGCCCGGTGAGACGCCGGGCCTGGGGCTGCTCGACATCGAGACCGAGATCGGCGCGGAAAAGCGCCTGCACGACGTGGAGACCACCGAGACGGGCAGCGGCAGCCGGATCACCGGCTACGAGATGCACATGGGCTGCACCACGGGGCCGGGCCTTGACCGACCCTGGCTGTCGCTGGCCGATGGCGGCGGCCCGTCGCGTCCGGAGGGCAGCGTATCGGCCGACGGCCGGGTCATGGGCACGTACCTCCACGGCCTGTTCGGCTCGGATTCCTTCCGCGCCCACTGGCTCCACCAAGTGGGCGGCCGGGCGGCGCAGCTCGATTTCGAGGCGCGCGTCGAGGGCGCGCTGGACGCGCTCGCCGACCACTGCGAAACGCACCTCGACCTCGACGCGCTGCTGCGCTGCGCGCGGTGATGGGAGACGGCCGCATGCATGGGGGCTGGCATGGCGTGATCGCACTGATGGCTGCGGCCGTCGCGCTCGCCGGGGCTTGCGCGCCGGTGCGCGCGGGCGGGGCGACACCGGAGCGCGTCGCCTCTCTGGACCCGTGCGCCGACCATTACGTCCTTGCGCTCGCCGACCGGGAGCAGATCGCCGCCCTGGCCCCGCCGCCACCGGGCGGACGCCTGCCGCGCTTTGCCCAGCGCGCGGAAAGCCTGCCGCGCTTGCGGCCCACGGCGGAAAAGCTCCTGATGCGCGGCCCCGATCTCGCGGTCCGGCTCTGGGGCGGCCAACCCGGCATCGGCGGGACGCTGCGGCGCGCCGGGATCGAAGTGTTCAAGCTGCGCTATGCCACGGGCTTCGAGACCGCGCGCGAAAACCTGCGCCGTGCCGGGAAGGCACTGGGGCACCCGGCCGAGGCGGAACGCATGATCGCGCGCATGGACCGGCGCCTGGCGACCATGCGGGCGCGCCGGCTGCCCGCGGGCGAGCGCCCGAGCGCGATCTACGTCACCCCCAGCGGCAAGACCGCGGGCGCGCGCACCTTCGCGGACAGCGTGCTCACCGCCGCCGGCCTCGCCAACATGGGCGCCGCGGATGGGCGGACGGGGTGGTACCCGCTCGACCTTGAGCGGCTGGCGTTGCGGCGGCCGGACGTGATCGTCGCCGGGCAGTTCGAGGCCGGCCTGCGTCCGGACTTCTGGGCGATCACGCGGCACAGCTTTATGCGGCGGGTGTTCGCCGAGGTGCCGGTCATTCGGGTGCGCGGACGCACCATGTTCTGTCAGGCTTGGTATGCCGTCGATGCCGTGGCGCAGATCCAGGCGCGAATGGCCGAGTTGCCCGGCATGCTCCGGCCGCCGCAGACGGCAAAAACGCCGGCGGACTGACGCACCCTCTTGCCATCGCCCGCGCGCTCGGTCTAAGCAACCCGCTTGGTGGTGCCCCGTGACAACGGGGTTAAAAGGGAACCCGGTGAGGCGCCGTGCGCCGAATCCGGGGCTGTGCCCGCAACTGTGAGCGGCGAGCCCGCGTTCCATCGTCCACTGGGGTCGCGTGAGCCCCCGGGAAGGCCGGAACGTCGAGCGGCGAGGACCCGCGAGCCAGGAAACCTGCCACCACGACGTTGTCCGTTCCCCGGCCGGGACCAGCCGCGGGAAGGCGCCCGATCGCCAGCGACGACGTCACCAAACCGATTGGGGGTCGTCGCACGGCGCGTCGGGCGTGCGTGCGCCATCGGCGGCGTCTATGGGCGCGACCCCCCTGGAAAACGTGAACGCCCAAGCAGAGGGGTCGTCGCCATGAACCACGCCATGCCGCGCGCGACGCGCGCGCCTTTCGCCCTTGCCCTGCTCGCCGGCAGCGCACTCGCCGCACCCGCCTTCGGCCAGAGCACGCAAACCGCCCCGTCCGCCACCGCCTCCGGCCAGGCTCAGCCGGTCATCGTGGAAAGCACACGCATCCCCACCGAGCTGGACAAGACCGGCGCGTCGGTCACCGTGATCACCGAAGAGGATATCGAGGAGGCCGGCGACCGGACGGTTACGGATGCATTGCGGCGGGTCCCCGGCGTTGATATTTCCCAAAACGGTGGTCTTGGTAGTCAGGCCTCGGTTCGCTTGCGCGGAGCAAATTCTGAGCAGACATTGGTTCTAATAGACGGAATTGAGGTTAATGATCCCAGCACCCCGAGTGGAGGTTTTGATTTCGGCGGATTGACTGCAAGCAATATCGAGAAAATCGAAATCCTGCGCGGACCCCAGAGCACACTCTACGGGTCCGACGCCATCGGTGGTGTTGTCAGCATCACCACGAAATCCGGTGAGCGGGGTCTTTCGGGCAACGCAGCCCTTGAGGGCGGTTCGTTCGGAACGGTGCGTGGCAATGGGACGCTACGAGTCGGCGGTGAGCGTGCTCAGGGCGCCATCACATTAAGCGGTACGCGAACGGACGGGATCTCTGCCGCCGACGAGAACAACGGCAATGATGAGAAGGACGGCTTTCGCGACATAACAGTCACGGGACGCGGGCAGCTTGAGTTGAGCAAGCACCTGCGCTTGGAAGCGGCTGTGAATGTCAACGATCAGCGTCAAGAGTTCGATAATACGCCGGAGCCTGGAAATTTGCAGACTGACGCTGATCGCGTGTCCTTCACGAACCGAATTGCCGGGCGGATCAGTGCACGCCACACAGCTTTTGCGGATCGAGTCCAAAATAAACTTTCCGTCAAGCTCGTCGACATCGACCGGGAGAACAAGGGGACTTCCAACTTTAATGCCGAGGGTGAGCGCCGCACGATCGCCTACCAAGGCACATTCGACGTCGCGGATTGGCTGGTTTTGAGTATCGGAGGCGAAGTGGAGGACAATGCGTTCCGAACGCAACCTGGATCTGACGGAGGCTTCACCAATAGTTCTGGTTATGGAATGGCCAAAATAACGCCGATTGAGCGTCTCACCTTGACGGCTGGTGTCCGACACGATGCTAATGATCGGTTCGCTGACGCGACGACCATGCGCGCTACGGCTGCCTACAACCTCCGCGAAACGGGGACAACGTTACGTGCAGTGTGGGGCGAAGGTTTCAAGACGCCGACACTGAGCCAGATCAGTTTTACGAACCCGGGCATTACGCTTGAACCTGAGCGTAGCGAGAGTTGGGAATTCGGGATTGATCAGACTCTCTTCCAGGATCGGCTAAGTGCGAGCGTAACCTACTTCAACCAAGATATCGACGACCTGATTGAATTTGATAGGGCAAATTTCACATTCCGGAATCGCGCAAAGACATCGCAACAAGGTGTTGAGGTATCACTCAACGTTGTTCCTACCGATTGGATGGAGTTCTCCGCAAACTACACGTATCTCGACGCGGAAAACGCGCAAACGAATGAACGGTTGATACGCCGTGCACGCCACAAAGCCGGTTTGGACCTAAGGACGACGCCCACAGATCGGTCGCGCTTTTTCGCAAGCGTCACATATAACGGCAAAGAAAAAGATGAGCCGAGCGGACAGCGGGTAACGCTGGACGATTACGTTCTCGTCACCCTGCGTGGAGCTTATGACGTGCGGAAAAACGTAGAAATATTCGGTCGCTTGGAAAATGCGTTGAATCAAGAATACCAGACGGCATTTGGCTTCGGCACGCCCGACATTTCCGGCTTTGCCGGCGTTCGGGTGAGCTTCTAGGCGGGGCGCTATGGCGGTGTCCCGGCGCCATATGCGGATGCGCGCGGCGGCGGGTGGCCTCCTCGCCGCCGTTTGCGCCGCCCCCGCGCCCGGCTGGGCCGCGGATAGCGGCGGCGACCGGCCGGCGCGCGTGATGTCGCTGGACCACTGTGCGGACCCGTACGTTCTCGCCCTGGCCGGGCGGGCGCGCGTGGCCGCGCTTTCGCCGCGCGCCACGGACGCCTATGCCTATTATGCCGAGCGCGCGCGGGGCCTGCCGCAGACGGCGCCCACGGCGGAGAACATCCTGATGGCCCGGCCCGATCTCGTGGTGCGGTTCTGGGGCGGCGCGGCCCAGACCGGCGCGATGCTGGCGCGCGCCGGCATCCCGAAGGTAAAGCTCGCCTATGCCACGGATCTCGACACGACGCGGGACAACCTGCGCAAGGCGGGTGCGGCGCTGGGTGCGCGCGACAAGGCCCGGCGCATGATCGCCCACATGGACCGGAAGCTGGCGCGCATTCACGCCCGCCGGCTACCAAAGGGCGAGCGTCCGACGGCCGTCTACGTCACGCCCAGCGGCACGACGGCGGGCGCGGGCACCTTCACCGATCGCCTGCTCACCCACGCGGGCCTGCGCAACATGGCCGCCGCGCGCGGCCGGGCGGGCTGGTTCCCGCTGGACCTGGAGCGGCTGGCGCTGAACCCGCCCGACGTGATCGTGACCGGCTTTTTCGACTCGACGGCGCGCCCCGACTATTGGTCCATCGCCCGGCACAGCTTCCTGCGCAGGCTGTTCGACCGGGTGCCGGTGATCCGCGTGCCCGGGCGGCTGCTGACCTGCCAGGCGTGGTATGCGGTCGAGGCGATGGCGCAGATCCAGGACCGGTTGGCCGAGCTTCCCGGCATGCTGCGGCCGCAGCAAACGGCCGTAACGGAGGGGCCATGACCGCGCGCGGCGAGGTGCAGCCGGCAGCCGTGGCGCGGCGGAGCTGGCTGCTCCCCGGCCTGGTGGCGGCGACCGCGATCGCTGTGCTCGTTGGCCTGGCCATCGGCAGCGCGGCCATCGACCCGCTGCGCGCCTGGGCGGCGCTGCTCGCCGACCCTGCGGAAAGCCGGGTGGCCATGGTGGTGCAGGAGATCCGCCTGCCGCGCGTGCTCATGGGGCTGCTGGTGGGCGCATCGCTGGGCCTGTCCGGCGCGGCGCTCCAGGGGCTGCTGCGCAATCCCCTGGCCGATCCCGGCGTCATCGGCGTCAG
>CAJXKW010000040.1 GCA_913055855.1 uncultured Limimonas sp.
GCATGTCCGCACCCGAATTGAGCCGGCTCAGCGCGCGGGCGATCACGGCGGCGACATTGGACGACGCGCTTGCCGGCGCCGCCGACGGGCAACCTTGAACGCGCGCCCCCGTTTGGGGGCGCACGCCCGCCGACAAGATGTCGAGCCGACGCGTTCAGCAGTCAGCCGAGACGAGTCCGGTAGTGTCGGCGAAGCTTCCTCGGTGGCCGATACGGAAAGCGTTCCGAAAACCGATTTCATCGGCCGCCCAACCAACGCACCAGGCGCGCCGCGGCCTCGGCGATCTCCGCCTCGCGCCCGGCGAACGAGAACCGGACATGGCGGTGGCCGTCCACGGGATCGAAGTCGATACCCGGCGTGGCCGCAATTCCCGTCGCGTCGAGCATCCGGCGGCAGAACTCCTGGGAATCGGTCGTTAGGTGGCCGATATTCGCATAGATGTAAAACGCCCCGTCGGCCGGCGCGATCTCCGTGATGCCGGCGCGCGGCAGGGCGTCGAGGAGCGTCGCCCGGCTGCGCGCGTACGCCGCCACGGCAGCATCCAGCTCGTGCCGGCAGTCCATCGCCGCAAGCGCTGCATGCTGCGATACCGCCGGGGCCGAGATGAAGAGGTTCTGCGCCAAACGCTCCACCGGCCGCACCATGTCCGGGGGCACCACCAGCCAACCCACGCGCCAGCCGGTCATGCCGAAATACTTGGAAAACGAGTTCACAACCACGGCCGAATCGCTGTAGCCGAGCGCGCTGACCGCCCGCTGGCCGAACTCGATACCGTGATAGATCTCGTCCGAGATCAGACGCACTCCGCGTTCGGCACAAGCCTCGGCGAGCCCGGCCATGGCCTCGGCGTCCACCATTGTGCCCGCCGGATTCGAGGGGCTCGCGAGAATGAGGCCGTCGAGCTTGCCCCGGACCGTGGCCAGAAGCTCGGGGGTAGGCTGGAAGCGCGTTCCGGCCCCGGTGGGCAGCCACACGGGTTCGAGGCCCAACGCCTTCAGGATGTTCGCGTAGGCCGGATAGCCGGGCGCGGCGAGGGCGACGCGGTCGCCCGGCTCGAACGCCGCCAGGAACGCCAGCAGGAAGCCTGCCGAGGATCCCGTGGTCACGATCACCCGCTCGGGATCCGGCTCGACGCCATGGCGCTCCGCATAATGCCGCGCGATGCGCCGGCGCAGGGCTGGCATGCCGGGCGTCTCGGTGTAGCCTAGCGGCCCCTGCTGGACCGCTGCCGCCGCCGCATCGCGTGCGCCCTGCGGCGCCCCGCCGCCCGGCTGGCCGACTTCGAGGTGGAGCACGTCGCCGCCTGCGGCTTCGCGTTCATTGGCCGCGCGCACCACGTCCATGACGATGAACGGTGCGACGTCCGCGCGTTCGGCGATCTTGAGGGGCATGCGCCGATATCCCGTTCGGGTTGCTCTCCGTCTACCTGGCGATCACCGCCAGACCGTTGCCACGCGGGTCGGCCGCCGCCGTGCAGCTTCCGGGCGATTCCACGGGGCCGCGCGGACAGTGCACCACGCTGATTCGGCCGACCGCGCGCACCGGCATCACCTGGTAGCCGGCCTTCTGCAGGCCATCCGGTATGGCGGCGGGCACGCCGCGTTCGTAGCGAACCGCCCCGCCGTCCGCCGCCAGTCCGACGCGCGCGGCGTTCACCAGGGGCGCGATGCGCGCCGCGCGAGACGCCGCGACGCTCATCCCGGCGCCGGCCCCACGGTTCGCCGCGCCTTCGCGGCGCTGCTGGGTCCGCTTCACCCCCTCGGCGACCGTGGTGTAGGGCCGGGCGATACCGCCCGCGGCGTCGATGCGCGCCAGCACGTCCAGCATCACCGCACCGGGGACGCCACCGCCCGTGGCCGTCGCCGCGAAGAGGCCGCGCCCATTGTAGGTATTGCCGATCACGGCCGGCGCGACCGCCCGCGCGGCGCGCGCCGCCGGCATGGGCTCGGCCATCAGGATCCCCGTGCCGCCGGCGACGTCGCCCGAGCCGAAGAGCGCGTTCATGGTCAGCCCGCAGGCGACCATGTTGCCGAAACGGTCGCCCACGGCAAAGCCAGCCCCCACGTCGCCGGGACCCGCCGCGGCACCGTCCGCACCCGCGAACGCATCCGCCGTGCCCGACTCCCGGGACTCCCGGGCGGCCGCGCGCCAGGCCTCGAAAAGCCCCTGCCAGCGCTGTGCGTCGCCGGCCTCGCCGGGACCGGCCTCGCCGAGGCGCGTCCAGGCGGCGGGAACGCTTGCCGCGCCGCCCACGGGCGCCGGCGGCGTCACCAGGGTGTGCTCGCCGAATGACGCCGTCGCGGGCGCGACATACGCGGGCACCTGATCGCGCAAGTCGGCGAGGGCGAGACCGTGCCCCGCCGCTTGCGCGCCCTCGACGAGACCGCGGGCGAAGCTGCCCGTGGTCAGATGCCCGGCCCCGCGCTGCCGGATGCCGGCCAGCGCCGTGCCCAGGGCCGGGCGCTTCAGGCGCTGCCCCACCTCGGGCAGGCCACCGTCCGCGCCCAGAAACATCCGGCGCGCATCCGGGCCCAGCCGGTCCCTGCCCCGCGCCAGATCTTGGCGGAAGGCGCGCGTGACCTCGTAGCCGAACGCCGCCAGCTCCTCCGCCGGACGCACGAGTTCGGCCCAGCGCGTCAGCCCGTGCCGCGCGTGCAGGGCCGCCATGCCGCGCGCCAGGCCCGGGACGGCCGCACCGCCGTCGCCCACGCCGGGGAAAAACAGCAGCGCCTGCTGGACCCGGTCGTCGCGCTTGTGCACCACACAGGCGCCGCCACCGCCCAGACCGGCGCGCGACGGGAGGGTCACCGCCATGGTGAACGCCATACCCACGGCGGCGTCCACCGCGTTGCCGTTGTTGCCCAGGATCTCGCGCCCGACCATGGCCGCGCGCGGCGCATCGGCCGCGACCATGCCGGCGAAGCCCTGCACGGTCCTGGGCTCCGCCACCTCGGGCTCGCCGCTGCCGGTGCACCCGGCCAAGGCCACAGTGGCCGCCGTGAGCGCGGCGGCCACCGGGTTCATGCGTCGCAGCACCGTGTGCCCCCGATTCGTCGCGATTGAAACGCCCTACGGCGTGGTCTAGATGCGTGGGGTGAAGCACAAGGGTCATACCGTGCGCAAGAGCCGGGCACACCGACGCGTCGCCGCGAGCCTGCTGGCACTGTTCGTGCTGGCCGCCCCCTGGACCGCAGCCGCCCAGGGGATGCGGCTGATCCGCGATGCGGAAATCGAGGCGACGATCCATGACTACGCCGAACCGGTTTTCGACGCCGCCGGGCTGAATGCCGACGCGATCGACGTCTATCTGGTCGCGAACGAAAACCTGAACGCTTTCGTCGCCGGCGGCATGAACATGTTCCTCCACACCGGCCTGCTGCGGCGGGCCGAGGGCCCGATGCAGGTCATGGGCGTGATCGCGCACGAGGCCGGCCACATCGCCGCCGGCCACATCGCCGGCCGCGGCCAGAAGATGGCGGAGAGCACCACGGGCATGATCGCCAGCTACGCGCTGGGGCTCGCCGCCGCCCTCGCGACAGGGCGCGCCGACGCGGGCATGGCGGTCGCCCAGGCCGGTCAGGGCGCGGTGATCGCCAACATGCTGTCCTATACCCGGGGACAGGAGGGCGCCGCCGACCGGGCCGCGGTGACCTATATGAACCAGGCCGGCTACTCGCCCAAGGGCCTGCTCGAGTTCATGCAGATCCTGGAGGGGCAGAACGCCCTGCTGCGCGAGAACCAGTCGCCCTACCTGAGCACCCATCCGCTGACGCAGAACCGGATCAACTTCCTCGAGAAGGCGGTCCAGCGTTCGCCGCACACGGGCTCCGCCCCGCCCGAGCGGCTGCAACTCGAGCACGCGCGCATGACCGCCAAGCTCGCCGGGTTCATGCAGGCGCCGGCGAAGACGCTGCGCCAGTATCGCGACGTTTCCAGCGTGCCCGGCCGTTACGCGCGCGCCATCGCCCACTACCGCGACGCCAATCTGGACAAGGCGCTGTCGATGGTGAACGCCCTGATCGGGGAATACCCGGACGACCCGTATTTCCGCGAACTCAAGGGGCAGATGCTGTACGAGAACGGGCACATCGCGGACTCGCTTCCGGCGTACGAGAAGGCGGTGGAATTGCGCCCGGACTCGGCCCTGCTCCGGCTCGGGCTGGCGCGCGCCCAGGTTCAACGCAACAAGCCATCGCTGAACGATTCCGCGCTGGCGCATCTGCGCCAGGTGCTTGAGGCCGAACCCCGGAACGCCTCGGCCTGGCGCCTGCGCGCCATCGCCCACGGGCGCAACGGGAACCGCGGCGAAAGCGCGTGGGCCCTGGCCGAGGCGCGGCTCGCCCAGGGCTCGCCCCAGGAGGCGATCCAGCAAGCCAAGCGCGCCATGGCCCTGCTCGACAAGCACACCCCGCACTGGCTGCGCGCACAGGACATCAAGCGCGAGGCCGAGCGCCGCATCGCCGGGCGCAACTGAGCCGGACGGAACCTGCGCGCGTGTGACGCGCGCGTTACGTTGCGCCCCTGTAAAGGGTCGTGCTAGGCGTCCGTCAGTCGTTTCACGCAGTGCCGCCGGGAGGGCTTGGATGGCCGCCGCGCCGTCGATTCTGGTCGTTAACGGGCCGAATCTGAACATGCTGGGCACGCGCGAGCCGGCGGTCTACGGCCGCGCGACGCTCGCCGACCTGGACACGGCCTGCCGTGCGCACGCCGAGCGCCGGGGCGTGGTGGTAACCTGCCGGCAATCCAACCACGAGGGCGAACTCGTCGACTGGATTCAGGCGGCGCGCGGCGCGCACTCCGGGATCATCGTCAACGCCGGTGCGTTCACGCACACCTCGGTCGCCCTGCGCGACGCCCTGCTCGCGGTCGAGCTGCCCGTTGTCGAGGTGCATATGTCCAACCTCTTCCGGCGCGAGCCCGTCCGCCACCATTCTTACATCAGCGACATCGCGGTCGGCGTGATCTGCGGCTTCGGCGTTTCGGGCTACCGTTTCGCCATCGACGCCCTCGCCGACCGCCTGCTGTCGGAAGAGGAGACCTGATGGCCGAGTTCGACCTGGACGAAGACCTCGTCAAACGGCTGTCCAGCCTGCTCCACGAAACCGATCTCACGGAGATCGAGTACGAAAGCGGCAACCAGCGCATCCGCGTGGCGCGCACCGTCCAGCAGACCGCCACCGTGCAGGCGTCCGCCGCGCCCGCGCCGCAGCCGGCGCAGAGCGCGCCCCCGGAGCCGCACCCCGAGGCCAGCAGCGACCGGGTTCCCGCGGGCGCCGTCACCGCGCCCATGGTGGGCACGGTCTACACGGCGCCCGAGCCGGGCGCGGCGCCGTACGTCCAGGTGGGCGACACGGTCAGCGAGGGCGACACCCTGCTCATCGTCGAGGCGATGAAGGTGATGAACCCCTTGCCGGCACCGCGCGGCGGGACGGTCACGCGGATCATGATCACCGACGGCCAGCCGGTCGAGTTCGGCGAGCCCCTGATGGTGATCGAGTAAGCCATGTTCGAGAAGGTCCTGATCGCCAACCGCGGCGAGATTGCGCTGCGCATTCACCGCGCCTGCCGCGAGATGGGCATTCATACCGTCGCCGTGCACTCCACCGCCGACGCCAACGCCATGCACGTCCGCCTCGCCGACGAGAGCGTGTGCATCGGCCCGCCCTCGAGCAGTCAGTCCTATCTCAACATGCCCGCCATCCTCTCGGCGGCGATCATCACGGGGGCGGACGCCATCCACCCCGGTGTGGGCTTTCTCTCGGAGAACGGCAACTTCGCCACCATGGTGGCCGAGCACGGGATGACCTTCATCGGGCCCGACCCGCACCACCTGGAGATCATGGGGGACAAGGTCGCGGCCAAGGACACCGTGCGCGAGCTGGGCATCCCGCTGGTCCCGGGTTCGGAGGGCGCGCTGACCGACGACGCCACGGCCATTCGCGTGGCCGACGAGATCGGCTATCCGGTGCTGGTCAAGGCCGCCGCCGGCGGCGGCGGGCGCGGCATGAAGGTCGCCTACAGCCGCGACCAGATCGAATCCGCCCTGCGCATGGCGCGCAACGAGGCGCGCAGCGCGTTCGGCAACGATGCCGTCTATATCGAGAAATACCTGGGTCATCCGCGCCACATCGAGGTGCAGGTGCTGGGCGACCGGCACGGCAATGTCGTGCATCTCGGCGAGCGCGACTGCTCGCTTCAGCGCCGCCACCAAAAGATCCTGGAGGAAGGTCCCTCGCCCGCCCTTAACGCCGAGCAGCGCGAATGGATCGGCAACCTGGCCGCGGACGCCTGCCGGCGCATGGGCTATCACAGCGCGGGCACGCTGGAGTTCCTGTACGAGGACGGTCAGTTCTACTTCATCGAGATGAACACCCGGCTCCAGGTGGAGCACCCGGTTACCGAAGCGATCACGGGCGTGGACATCGTGCGCGAGCAGATCCGCGTCGCCGCGGGTATGCCCCTGGCCTTCGAGCAGGCGGACGTGCGCATCAACGGCCACGCCATCGAATGCCGCATCAACGCCGAGGATCCCCGGACCTTCATTCCCTCGCCGGGCATGGTGAAGGACTATCACGCGCCCGGCGGCCTGGACGTGCGCGTGGACAGCGGACTCTACGGCGGCTACCGGATCCCGCCGTACTACGACAGCCTGGTGGCCAAGCTCATCGTGCGCGGGCAATCGCGCAACGAGTGCCTGATGCGCCTGCGCCGCGCGCTGGAGGAGTTCGTCATCGAGGGGATCACCACCACGATCCCGCTTCACCAGGATCTCATCGCCGCGCCGGCGTTCGTCGACGGCACCTACGACATCCACTGGCTCTCGCGCTTCGTGGCGGAGACTTCGGCGAGCTGACGCCCTATCGCGAAGGCGGCCGGCCTGCGCTACATTACCGCCCGGATCTTGTTGCATGGGTGGCAATGGAACTGACGCCGGATCTCCTGCTGCGGGCTTACGCCGTCGGCATCTTCCCGATGGCGGAGAGCCGCCGCGAGGATGAAATCCACTGGATCGATCCCGAGCTGCGCGGAATCATCCCGCTGGCCGAGTTTCACGTTCCCAAACGCCTGCGCCGGCGGGTGCGCCGCAATGAGTTCCGGGTGACGGCGGATGCGGCCTTTGGCGAAGTCATCGCGGGCTGTGCCGAGCCCACCGCCGACCGCCCGGACACCTGGATCAATCCCACCATCGAGGCGCTTTACGCCGACCTGGCGGACATGGGCTTCGCCCATTCCATCGAGTGCTGGCTGGGTACGGAGCTGGTGGGCGGCCTTTACGGCGTCGCCCTGGGCGGGGCGTTCTTCGGCGAATCCATGTTCACCCGGGTCACCGATGCGAGCAAAGTGGCGCTGGTCCACCTCGTGCTCCGCCTGCGCCTGGGCGGCTTCAAGCTGCTGGACACCCAGTTCATCACACCGCACCTGGCGCAATTCGGCGCTGTGGAGATCCGGCGCGAGCAGTACCGCCACCTTCTGGCCGAGGCCGTGCCGGTGCAGGCGCAGTTTCCGCGCCAGGTGAGCCAGGCCCAGCTCGAGCGCTTCCTGTACACACAGGCCGTGCGCACCGACGCCGTTGGAGGGCGGCGCCGGTGAACACACACCCACCGCGAACCGCATCGCAAGAGGCTTGTCTATGAGCAGCGTTCCCGCCGCGCCGCCCTGGCTGCGGCCCCTCGTCGATTACGGGCCGCTGGCCGCGTTCTTCATCGGCTACGTCGCGCAGGGGCTGATGGTCGCCACGGCCGCCCTGATGGCCGCCACGGCCGCCGCGCTCGCGCTCTCGCTGGCGGTGGTGCGCACGATCCCGCGCCTGCCCCTGATCACGGCGGCCATCGTGGGGGTCTTCGGCGGATTGACCCTGTGGCTGAACGATCCGGCGTTCATCAAGATGAAGCCCACGATCGTACAGAGCCTGTTCGCGGTGATCCTGCTGGGCGGACTGGCGGTCGGCCGCCCACTGTTGCGCCCGGTGCTGGGCATGGCGATGCCGTGGCCGCTGAGCGATCAGGGCTGGCGCGTGCTCACCCTTCGCTGGGGCGTTTTCTTCGCCGCCATGGCGGGCCTGAACGAGCTGGTCTGGCGCACCCAGCCGACCGACCTCTGGGTCAACTTCAAGGTCTTCGGCATCCTCGTCATCACCCTGGGCTTCGCCATCGCGCAGGCGCCCCTCCTGCACCGGCACCGGGCGGACGAGCCGGCGCAAGGGTAACGGCGTCAGCGTGTGTCGCCGCTGGCGGAAATACGGCGGATTGCGTTACCGCCGCGACGCGAAGCCAGGTTACTCGCCGCTGTCCGCCTGCTTGACCGTGCAGTCGATGACCCAGACGTCGTAGACGGGGTGTTCCAGCGCGTTAAGGGCGGGCGAGGAGGCGAACATCCAGCCGCTGAACACCTCGACCGGCTGGCGGTCCGGACGCCGGTCGACGATCTCCAGAAACGCCTTGCGCTCCGGCGGTTCCTCCGGCGGCGTCTTGTAGCAGTGCCGGGCGGTGATGCGCAGGCTTCCGAAATCCTTGGTGTTGCCCACGGGAACCCGGAACGTACGGGTGCGCGCGGTGACCTTGTCCAGGCCCTGCATCACCACGACATCCGCCTCGATCGCGTGGGCCGGCGCGGCCGCGCTCCCCAGCAGCGCCAGCAGCCCCAAGGGTGCGGCCGCGCGCCGCGCGCGGGCGATCATGGCTGCCCCTTGCCGGCACCGGATGCGGCGCGTCGCGAGTCCGCGTAAGGATTGGTCAGGTCGTCCACCATGTCGTGGAGCACCTGGCGCAACTGGCGCTCGTCGCAGCCCATGAGCACCGCATCCTCCAGGGCGTCCTGCGCCATCTGCCGGATCTCGCCCAGATTCTCGTTGAGCACCTGGATCTTCTCGCGGCAGGCGACGGGCCGGCCGTCGGGCTGGCGCCACGTGGGAAAGCCGTTGGTCTCCGCCTCGGGCATGGGCGTTGTCCATCCTGTCACCGGATCTTGCCGTTCCGCCCGCCACGTGGGGTCGCGGCGCCGCGCCGGCAACGCCGGATCTCAGTTACCCAGCCCCGGGACGGCACTGCCGCCGCCGGACCCCTGGCCGCTGCCGCTGCCATCGCCGCCCTGACCGCTGCCGCCGCCGTCGCTGCTGAACATCAGGCGGCTGACCATGTCCACGATGTTGATGGCGCCCTGGGTGTACTGGATCGTACCCCCCGAAGCGAGGGTCTCGCGCGCGCCGCCCGGCTCCAGCATCACGTAGTTGCTACCCAGCAGACCGTCGGGGACGATCCGGGCGGAGGTATCCGCCGGCAGCTTGATGTCTTCCTGGATCGCCAGCGTGACTTCCGCGAAATAGGTCTCGGAATTGAGTTCCTGCTTGATCACGCTTCCGATCTTGACGCCGCTCATGCGCACGTCCGTGCCCGGCGTGAGTCCCGCCGCGTTGTCGAAGCGCGCGTGCAGCTTGTAGCCTTCGACGGTGCTCACGCCGGTGCTGGAGAACGCGAAAACGACGAAGACGATCGCCACCGCCAGCACGGCCGCACCGAGCACGGTCTCAATGATGTTCCGCCGCATTACGAAGGAATCCAGGGCTCGTAGTCACCAGTACCGCGGGCGCGCTTGCCGCCGCGCAGGGTATGACCGGGCGGCCGGTACGCCTCGGCCGTCATGGTGCGGTTGGGCGTATGGGGCTTCTCCCACGCCTTTTTCTCCGGGAAGCTGCCCGCATTGGGCGGCGTATCCACGGTGTGATGAAGCCAGGCGTGCCAAGCCGGCGGCACGCGGCTCGCCTCGACCTCATCGCCGCCGTAGAGAACCCAGCGCTTCTCGTTGCTCGCCATCAGCCCCTTGTTAAAGCGGGCCTGACGGTCCCGGTAGTAACGGTTTCCGTACTCGTCTTCGCCGACGTACTCCCCGCGCCAGCGGGTGTAGATCAGGGTTCCCAGATTGCCCTTCATGCACGCGGCCCTTCATCGTTCGCCCCGAGCGGACGTGCCCGCGCACGCCGCGTGCTTTGGACTATGACAGTGCCCCCCGGCCGCGTCCAGGGCGGCCGCACGTCGCTGCCGCCGCGGGGTGAGGCGGACCCTGGAACGTTACGCCCTGGCAAGATGCTGAAACGTGGAATCACGTTTCAGCTGAATCTTGCCCACTCTTCAGGAAGTTAGAGCAAAATTCACGATGCAAGCCGGTTCGGCTCTCATCGATTTTGCTCTAGAACCGGTACCCGACACCGATGCCGAAGATCCAGGGGTCGATATCGACGTCCGCGTCCACGGTGGTGCCGCCGACGTTCACCGCCGCCGTGGTGTCGAGGAAGATCTTCTTGACATCGAAATTCAGCGACCAGTTGCCGCTGATCGCCACGTCCACGCCCGCCTGGAACGCGGGCCCCACCGCATTCTCGTAGTCGATATCGTTGGCGTCGCCGGAGTCCGCACCATAAAACAGGGTCCAGTTGACCCCCGCGCCGAGGTAAGGGCTGATTCGCTGTGCGGGGCGGAAGTGATACTGCGCTGTCAGCGTGGGCGGCAGGATCCACACGTCGCCCAGGTTCAAATCCCCGGCCGCCGAGTTCTCCAGCTCGACATCGTGGTTTGCCGTGGCGGCGATCAGCTCGAAGCCGATGTTGTCCGTGGCGAAATAGGTGAAATCGAGTTCGGTGGTGAAGGCCTCGTCCACTTCGACGTCGCCGCCGATGGTCCCGACGCTGCTGCTTTCGGCGGGGACGATCCGGATGGTGCGCGCGCGAAGCACGACGTCGCCGGCTGATTTTGCCTTAAAGTTCTGCGCGGCCGCGCCCAGCGGGAGTGCCACGGCGATCGCAAGCCCGCCCGCGGCGAGTGCGGTCCGATACGATGGCATGATGGCTCGTCCCTTTCAGTCCCGGATTGCGTTGCAACGCCGGCCGGCATCCACGGCCGGCCCAGCCCCGAGAGCAGCACGGCGAATCGGTGCGCCGCCTCGGGGCGAATGGATTGACGCCGTTGGCGAAGCGCGGTTGTCTTGCGGTATGATGCGGGCACCACAATCGGGCGCCGGGACGCTCTTTGTTGTTCTTGCCGTGCTGGTTGTTGTTCTTGCCGCGCTGGCGCCGACGCGGCCGGCGGCGGCCGGGGGCCAGATCGCCCGCGACGTGGCCGCCACCGCCGAAGGTGTGCGCTACACGATCACCTTCCGCGATGCGGACGCCGGCACGCACCGGCTTCGTTTCACCTTTGCGGAACAGGCCTATGCCGCAGGCAAGCGCGGCCTGCCGCCGGTGGACTCCGAGGACGTGCGGGAACGCATCAACAAGCCCGTGGAGGCCTATGTCGCCGAACGCCGCCGGAAATGGCGCGAGGCCATCACCGCCCGCCTGAACGCCCTGGACCGGCGCCTGCCCGATCACATCGAGATCCGGCACAGTTTCGGCGCGGACGGCCTGAGCTGGTCCCTGAAGAGCCGCCGCGCGAGCCGCGACGAGCTGGAAGACCTCGGGGACCGGATCAAGGACCGCATCGAAGCCGTCAGCGAACGCATCCTGGACGGCGCCGAGGCCGACATCGAACGCTACGCCAAACGGGTGCGCGACGACGTCTACAACGACTACTACTACGTGCGCGATCCGGAACTCGACCTGCTGCGCGTGGATTATCGCCGGGTCGCCCAGCAGGCGGCGCCGCGCCTGGAGCCGCTGGCGCGCGCCATCGCCGCACGGGCCGGTTCGGTTGCGCGCGACCGCATGGCGCTGGCGCTGGCGTTCCTGCAGACGATTCCCTACGACCGGCTGACCGGGCGCGACGCCGCCGAGGGCACCGGCTTCGCCACGCCCGTCGAGATGCTCCACCACAACAAGGGCGACTGCGACAGCAAGGCGACCGCGCTGGCCGCCCTGATGCGCCGGCTCGCGCCCGAGGTGCGCACCGCCATGATTCTCCTGCCCGGCCACGCCGTTCTCGCCGCCGACGTCGAGACCCGGGAGGGCGACCGTGTCATCCGGCTGCGCGGGGACAAGTTCGTGCTCATGGAACCCGCCGGGCCGGCGCGGATTCCCATGGGGACGGTCGCCGATTCGAGCCTCGAGGCGTTCAACGAGCGCGAGATCCAGTCCGTGGTCTGGCTGACCGGCTGATTCGCCCCGTGCCGGGACGCGAACGGCCGGATGGCCGGCGCCGTGAACCGGGGTTTCGCCGCCGTTTTATCCACCGCGCGCACGATCCGGCGGTCGCGGATCGGGCACACCCCCGGCACGCCGCCGATGGCTCCGGACAGGCGCGCATTCGTCCACAGACCTGCCCACCGTCCATCCCCGACGCGTCCTGCCGCCATACCCGCGATCCCCAGGATTCACAGGCGTTTCACGCTTGATATAGCGCCCGGATGAGGCGTAAGGGACTATATATAGCGATTTCGGCCTTGTGCCGGCGCGGCGGACCGTGCAAGATATGGCACCGACACCCCGCGAAAGCCCAAGGCATGGACGGCTCGGCCCGTCCACGATTTGTGCAACCGCGACCGCGAAGGACACGACACATGCGCATCGAGCGCCAGTTCACCACGCCCGACCAGGACGTCTACGACGCCATCCCCTTCCGGGAGACCGCCAGCGAGATCCGGAATCCGGACGGCTCCGTGGTGTTCCAGCACAGCGCCATCGAGGTTCCGGCCGACTGGAGTCAGGTCGCGTGCGATATTCTTGCCCAGAAGTATTTCCGCAAGCGCGGCGTGCCCGCGCGCACCCAGCGGGTGCCCGAGGACGGCGTGCCCGAATGGCTGTGGCGCAGCGTCCCGGATCACGAAGCCATGGCGGATCTCGATCCCGAGGCGCGCTTCGGCGGCGAGAACAGCGCCAAGCAGGTGTTCGACCGGCTCGCCGGCACCTGGACCTACTGGGGCTGGATCGCCGGCTACTTCGACAGCGAGGCCGACGCGCGCGCTTATTTCGATGAGATGCGCCACATGCTTGCCACCCAGATGGGGGCACCCAACTCGCCGCAGTGGTTCAACACCGGCCTGCACTGGGCCTACGGCATCGACGGCCCGAGCCAGGGCCACCACTACGTGGACTTCCGCACGGGCGCGGTGCACGAGGCCCCCAGCGCGTACGAACGGCCGCAGCCGCACGCGTGCCAGCCCTACCACGCGCTCGTCGCGACCCCCCAGGGCCCGGTCCCGATCGGCCGCCTCGTGGAGGGCGAGGCCGTCGGCCGCGAGGTCTACGACCGCAAGGCCACGACACGGATCCGCGCGGTCGCGTCCAACGGCGTGAAGCCGGTCCTGCGGGTGGTGCTCAAGAACGGCAACGACATCGAGGTGACGCCGGACCACCATGTCTGGGTCGAGACCGTGACCAAGGGCAAGGTCGGCAAGGGCCATCAACAATGGCTCGCCGCCGGCGAACTCGAGCCCGGCATGCGGCTGCTTCAGCGCACGGACACCGAGATCGCCTCAGGCGCGCGCAACGACGTAGCGGCCTCCGAGGCCATGCTCGCGGGCTGGCTGCAGGCGGACGGCTTCGTCGGGCAGTACGAGAGCGGCACGAACCGCTCCCTGACATGCGAATTCATGACAGCGGATGAGGCTGAATTCGACGCGCTGTATCCGCTGATCACGGAAACCTTCGAGGGCATCCACCATCACATTCGCAGCGTGGACTCGGATGATCCGTCGCTAAGCCTGCGCCGCATCCGGCTGTACGGCGAGGGGCTGCGATCCTTCGTCGAGCGCCACGACCTGCTCGCACGAACCACGGACATGCGCGTGCCGGAGACCGTCATGAACGGCGGTCCAGGCGTTGCCGCGGCCTACCTTAAGGCACTGTTCCAGGCCGATGGTGGCGTGCGGGATCATGCCGGCCCGAGCGATTCCCACGATGTCGTGCTCGGCAGCGTTTCACACGACCTCCTCCGCGACGCCCAGAAGCTTCTGGCCAATCTGGGGATCTACGCCCGGGTCGCCCCGTGTGGGGACCGGCGCCCCGAACGGCGGCCGTACTTCCACCTGATCATCGGCTATGCCGGCGAGCGGCGGAAATTCCGCGACCGGATCGGCTTCATCGCCGATGACAAGGCAGCGAAGCTCGACGCGTCCCTGGCCGAGGACGTGCGCGGCAAGAACATGCCGGCACATCGGTACGAAACGATCGCACGTGTCGAATACCTAGGTGAACAGCCCGTCTACGACATCCAGACGGAAAGCGGCGAATACCTCTCCGCCAACGTCCTGGTTCACAACTGCTTCATCCAGTCCATCGGCGACGACCTGGTGAACCCGGGCGGCATCATGGACCTTTGGGTGCGCGAGGCGCGCCTGTTCAAGTACGGCTCGGGCACCGGCTCCAACTTCTCCAGCCTGCGCGGCGCGGGCGAGCCGCTCGCCGGCGGCGGGCAGTCCTCGGGCCTGATGTCCTTCCTCAAGATCGGCGACCGCGCCGCCGGCGCCATCAAGTCCGGCGGGACCACGCGCCGCGCGGCGAAGATGGTCACGGTCGACATCGATCACCCGGATATCGAGGAATACATCGACTGGAAGGTGACCGAGGAGCAGAAGGTCGCCGCGCTGGTGACCGGGTCCAAGATCGTGCGCAAGCACATGACGGCCGTCATGGACGCCTGCAACGCCGCGCGCGACCGCGGGGAGGGCGAGGCCGCGTTCGAGCCCAAGCAGAACGCCGAGCTCAAGCGCGCCATCAAGGCCGCACGGCGCGAGCACGTGCCGGAGAACTACATCCAGCGCGTGATGCAGTTCGCCCAGCAGGGGTTCCGGGCGATCGAATTCCGTACCTACGACACGGACTGGGACAGCGAGGCCTACGTCACCGTGTCGGGGCAGAACTCCAACAACTCGGTGCGCGTGACCAACGCGTTCCTCGACGCCGTGCAGCAGGACGGCGATTGGGCGCTCACCCGGCGCACCGACGGGGCCGAGGCCAGGCGCCTGCGCGCCCGCGAGCTCTGGGACAAGATCGGCTACTCCGCGTGGGCCTGCGCCGACCCGGGCATCCAGTACGACACCACCATCAACGAGTGGCACACCTGCCCCAACAGCGGCCGGATCAACGCCAGCAATCCGTGCTCGGAGTACATGTTCCTCGACGATACGGCGTGCAACCTGGCCTCCGTGAACCTGATGCAGTTCCGCGACGCCCAGGGGCAGTTCGACGTCGGCGCGTTCGAGCACGCCTGCCGGCTGTGGACGATCGCGCTGGAGATCGCGGTGACCATGGCGCAGTTCCCCTCCGAGAACATCGCGCGCCTGTCGCACGATTTCCGCACCCTGGGCCTGGGCTACGCCAACCTGGGCGCGCTGCTCATGGCCGAGGGGCTGTCCTACGACAGCGCCCAGGGCCGGGCCATGTGCGCGGCGATCAGCGCGATGATGACGGGCACCGCCTACGCCACCTCGGCCGAGATGGCGGGTGAGCTGGGTCCGTTCGCGCGCTTCGCGGCGAACCGCGAGCCCATGCTGCGCGTGATGCGCAACCACCGGCGCGCGGCACGCGGCGCGCGCAGCGGCTACGAGGGCGTGAGCGTGGCACCGGTGCCGCTGGACCACGGCAACCTGCACGACCCGCGCCTGGGCGAGGCGGCCGTGCGCGCCTGGGAAACCGCGCTCGAGCGCGGCCAGAAGCACGGCTTCCGCAATGCGCAGGCGACGGTGATCGCGCCCACGGGCACCATCGGGCTGGTCATGGACTGCGACACCACGGGGATCGAGCCCGACTTCGCCCTGGTGAAGTTCAAGAAGCTGGCCGGCGGCGGCTATTTCAAGATCATCAACCGCACCGTGCCCGAGGCGCTGGACAAGCTCGGCTACACGGGCGAGCAGATCGAGGACATCGTGCGCTACGCCGTGGGCCACGGCACCCTGCGCGACGCGCCCGGGGTGAACCACGCCGCGCTGCGCCGGCTGGGCTTCACGCCGGCGGTGCTGGAATCGCTGGAGAGCGCGCTGGCCAGCGCATTCGACATCAAGTTCGCGTTCAACAAGTGGACTTTGGGCGCCGAGTTCTGCACCCGCACGCTGGGCTTCTCCGAGGCGCAGCTCAACGACATGAGCTTCGACATGCTCGGCGCCCTGGGCTTCTCGCAGGCCGACATCGACGCGGCGAACACGTACTGCTGTGGCGCCATGACCGTGGAGGGCGCCCCGCACCTGCGGGACGAGCACCTGCCGGTGTTCGACTGCGCCATGCCCTGCGGGCGCAAGGGCACGCGCTACCTCTCCGCGGAGAGCCACATCCGCATGATGGCGGCGGCGCAGCCGTTCATTTCCGGGGCCATCTCCAAGACCATCAACATGCCCAACCAGGCCTCGGTCGAGGACTGCAAGAACGCCTACATGCTCTCCTGGCGCCTGGGCCTGAAGGCGAACGCCCTGTACCGCGACGGCTCCAAGCTGTCGCAGCCGCTCTCCGCCGCGGCGCTGGGCATCGACGAGGCCGAGGACGCCGAGGAAGCGCTGGCGGCGGTCGCCGAGGGGCCGGCCCAGGAGCGCGCCGAGGCCATGGCCGAGCGCGTGGTCGAGCGCGTCATCGAGCGCGAGCGCCCGGCCGAGCGCCGCCGCCTGCCCGACCGGCGCAAGGGCTACATCCAGAAGGCCACGGTGGGCGGCCACAAGGTCTATCTGCACACCGGCGAGTACGACACGGGCGACCTGGGCGAGATCTTCATCGACATGCACAAGGAGGGCGCGGCCTTCCGCTCGCTGATGAACAACTTCGCCATCGCCATCTCCATCGGCCTGCAGTACGGCGTGCCGCTGGAGGAATACGTCGACGCCTTCACCTTCACCCGCTTCGAGCCCGCGGGCATGGTCGAGGGCAACGACCGCATCAAGATGGCCACCTCGCTCATCGACTACATCTTCCGCGAGCTGGCGGTGAGCTACCTGGGCCGCAACGACCTCGCGCACGTCTCGCCGGCGGATACGGAGCCGGACTCCATGGGCGAAGGCGAGCAGCAGAGCGCGCTGCCCGAGGCCGACCAGGTCGCCGAGACGGTGACCAGGTTCGCCTCGCAGGGCTACGTCCGCTCGTCGCTGCGCGTCTACGACGGCGGGCAGAGCCGACCCGCCGTGACCGCCGCAGCCGGGGAACAGCGCAGCAGCGCGACCGTGGCGAGCGAGACCGTGGTCCAGCAGGCCAGTACCGCCAGCACGGCGCTGGCCGGCGCGGCCCCGGCGGAGACCGGCTTCGGCGGCGGCGATGCCGGGAACAGCGGCGTCCTCATGGCGCGCATGCAGGAAGCCCGGATGAAGGGCTTCGAGGGCGACCCGTGCGACGAGTGCGGCAACTTCACCCTCGTGCGCAACGGCACCTGCATGAAATGCGCGACCTGCGGCGCCACAAGCGGGTGTTCGTGAGGAGTTGCGGCGCGGCGTTCCGGGCGGCGGTAATGGGCCGCCGTCCGGGGATGCCACGGCGCGCGGATCACGGTGGATGCTATCGTTGCGATTAGACGGTGCTCGTGCTACTTTAAAATGGCCTTTTGGGTGCAAGCCGAAACAGACCATAGGTGTTGAATGTCCTCTCGTGCAGGATCTAGGATTTCGCTTCGGTAAGATTCGGCCTCTTGGCCTTGCATGTAGGTAAGCATCCGCCTCGACCGGGTGGTATCCGCAGTTGATGCCTCAAATTAATAGCGATGACCGCACCCTTTCGGTGAAAGGTTTGCCAAATTCACAAGCCGGGGCTAACTTATGCACTTCTGTTACTTGGATGAGACAGGCTGCACCGGCGCCGACCTGAATGCCTCGCAGCAACCGATCTTTGTGATTGGCGGCATCGCCGTGAAGGATCAGGGCTGGACAACAACCACCAGGAAAGTATGGGAGCTATACCGACACTTCTTCAGTGGCGCCGTGCCTAACGGATTTGAGCTTCACGCTACGGAGTTGATCAACGGGAAAGGACCGTTCCATGGCTATAGCCAAGCTGAGCGTAACCAGTTCGCGTTAGACGTGCTCGACCTGATCGCGCACCGGAGCCACTGGATTCACTTCGTTGGAATCGACAAGCAGAGACTGGCGTCCCACGCGATCGGAACGGAGCATGCAGTGTTCGACGCCCGGGTTCCGTACTTGCTTGGCTTCAATCACATGGTCAACTACCTAGAGCGTTTCACGCAAAAGGAACTCGGGCACACAGCGCGCAGCATGATTATCCTAGACACGAAGGATAGCTATCAGGCTGAAATTGACCGAATCACGCATTATCGCCGGTTCGAGGTGCCCCAGACAAACCGGCTGAAGTGGCTCGTGGAATTCAGCTATCCGGTCGATTCGGTCCGGCATCCGATGGTGCAGTTGTCGGACTTAGTGATCTTCTTGGTACGCAAGTTCCTCGAGTGCGAGAATGGCTATGGGCATATGTGGTCCTCCGATGCCAAGAACTTTTTTGCTAAGTGTTATGACAAGGTGCTGAGTCGAACGAAATGGTCCAAACTCGTGGAGACCAAAACGCCACAAGAGCGGGGCGCGAACAAGTTGTTAAAGGATGTCCAAGCCACCCATCGCACAAAGTGGCGCCAACACTACAATTTATAGAAACCTAGCTTTAATGATGTCGCTCTCCGGACGTAGCTGCCTTGAGATTAATAGAGGGCGCCAAGTACCGAGCAGCGCGTCATCTCGCTGGAACATGACGGCCGTGTTAACGCATCCCGGCGCCGACACGCAGCCATCAATGATGTCCGCTTTCGTTCAATTACCACGGTCCAGGCGCAGACATGTGACGACTGCTATTCGGATCCAGCGCACTGCTCGCGCGGGTCGCTGATCTAAGCCTAACCACCAAGCCGCGTCAGTTCCCGGCAAAAGCGGCGAACGCAAAGTCGCTCGTCACCCAGCCAACCCGGCCCGCTCCATGAACCGCTTCTCGAACGTCCGCCGGTCGGTCGCGTCGGGCATCAGGTGCTGCGGATCGTCACGTCAGACGTCCACGCCCTCGCCGGTGACATGGCTGTCATGCAGCTCGGCATCCGGGCGTTGGCTTGTGCCCCGCCCAGGTCCGCCACGGAGCTTTGCCGGAACTCCAGACTCCGCTGCGCATACATCGCGTCGATGGCGGTGACGCCGGTCGACGGGTGGGGCGTGAACAGCAATATCACATCTGGATGCGTGGCGGGCGCGATGATGCGCGCCGCAGCGCGATCGGCGTCGCCGCGTTGGGCTCGCACGACGCGCCGGCAGGGGACGCGCCTTTGGCGATGGCCGGTGTTCGGCAGGCGCATGTCGCGGATTCGGATGGGTGAGTCGAGGTGGTTGGCGGTTCCCGTGTCCTGGTTTTCGGCCTGTTCTGCGGAGCTTCCCGAACCCCGGGGTTCGGCCGCAACCCTGGAGTCCAGTACCCGACATCCCGGGCCGCATCTGCGCCAGGGCGTCAGCCGGATACCATCACGGCACGCAGGCGTGATGCCCTAGGTCTTGAAGCGGCCTAACGGCCCGACGGGCGCACGCCTCCGGCCACGCGCTCGGCTTGCGCCATCGCCAGCCATTTGCCACAGAGCCAGATAGACGACAGCAAAAGGAGAGCCGCGCCGATGGCCGAGGAAACCGCCCCCTGGAACGCCCCGATGCCCGAGGACCAATTCGCGCGCATGCGCGACATCCTCGCCGCACCCAGCCCGATCGGGCTGGAGGGCGCCATGACCTACGGCGTGCTCAAGCCCTATTTCGAGTCCTTCGCGCCGCGCGGCTGGCACCTGCATCAGTTCAAGGGCCACGCGGGCGTCGTCCTGGACAGCCACCCGGGCGAGGACGCGCGGTTCAAGGTCATGGTGATCGGCCACGCGGACAAGATCCGCATGCAGGTCCGCTCCATCGGCCAGGACGGCAAGATCTGGATCAACAGCGACTCCTTCCTGCCCATGACGCTGATCGGCCACGAGGTCACCCTGTTCAGCGAAAACCCGGACAGCCCCGGCCAGTACCGCCGGATCGACGGCGGCACGGTCGAAGCCGTGGGCGCCATCCACTTCGCCGAGCAGGCGCTGCGCAACGGCGACAAGGGCGTCAAGAAGGACCAGCTCTACGTCGAGCTGCAGATCCACGGCGAGAACAAGAAGAAGCAGATCGAAAACCTGGGTATCCGGGCGGGCGACACCATCATCCTCAACCGGCCGATCCGGCGCGGGTTCAGCCCGGACACCTTCTACGGCGCCTATCTCGACAACGGCCTGGGCTGCTTCGTCACGGCCGAGGCCGCGCGCCTGACCGCCGAGGCCGGCGGGCCCAAGAACGTGCGCACCCTCTTCGCCATCGCCACGTACGAGGAAATCGGACGCATGGGCAGCCGCGTCCTGGCCGGCGAGCTCAAGCCCGACGCCATCCTGGCCGTGGACGTGAACCACGACTTCGCGGCCGCGCCCAATGTGGGCGAGCGCAAGTTCAACCCACAGGAAATGGGCAAGGGCTTCACGCTGTCCGTCGGCGCCATCGCCAGCGAGCAGTTGAACCAGGTCGTCGAGCGCACGGCCAAGGACCGCGACATCCCCATGCAGCGCGACGTCGTCGGCGCGGACACGGGCACCGACGGCATGGCGGGGGTGCTGGCGAGCGTGGACTGCGCGGCGACCTCGATCGGCATGCCCATCCGCAACATGCACACGGTTTCCGAGTCCGGGCACACCCGGGACGTGCTGGCCGCGTGCCACGGCGTGGCGGGCACGATCCAGGCGCTGGACGAGCAGGACGACGGCCGCGGCGGCTTGCGCGGGACGTTCCGGGACAACCACCCCCGCCTGGACCAGGCGGCGCCGCTCACGCATCCCGGGCCCGACACGGAATCCGGCGGCTCCGGCTGAGCCGTCCGGTTGGACCGGCGCGGCTATTGAAAGGGCGTCACCATCCGCAACGCACCATGGCTTGGTGTTCTCGCGCCGATGCGCAGGGCCATCCTACCCGGCCACGGCGGCCTCGACCTGTTCGCGGGCGGTCTGGTCCTCGATGCCCTCCATGGCCGAGAGCATCATCGCCGCGGCCGTGACGCCCTCCTGATGCGCGGTCGTGGCGTCCACGCCGCGGCCCGTGGCCTCGTCCACCGTCTCCTGGTAGGCCTCCTTGATCTCGGACGTGTCCATGGCACCTCCGACATTATGTTTGCCAACACCGACAGGGTCGGGCGAAATCGTTAACGCCGCATAAACGCGTCCGTCGCCGGCCAACGCCGCGATTGCACCCGCACCGCATCGCCCCACATGCCGGGTATGGCACGGTTTCTGATCGTCCTGGGCGTCATTCTCGTGGTCGCCGGTTTGCTCTGGCCCTGGCTGGGCAAGCTCGGCCTGGGCCGCCTGCCCGGCGACATCTGGATCGAGCGCGACAACCTTACCGTGGTGATCCCGCTGGGCACCTCGCTCCTTCTCTCGGTGGTGCTCTCGCTGGTGCTCTGGCTCATCGGGCGTTGACGCGCCGCCGCCCGGGTGGCGCAGGTTTGCCGGGTGCCGTCGCCTGAAGGCGATCCCGGGCGCCCGCCGGTGGCTAGCGTCGCCGCGCGCAAACACGTAGCATCGCACCGGGAACGGAATACGGGAGGACGCGACATGGCCGGCCAGGTCGAAGCCCGCTTGAAGGAGAAGGGGATCGAACTCCCCGAGGTCGCCGCGCCGCAGGGCGCCTACGTGCCCTACATCGTGACGGGGAACCACGTGTATCTCGCCGGGCAGCTCCCCATGCTGAACGGCGAGGTACAGGTGAAGGGCAAGCTCGGCCGCGACGTGGCCTTCGAGGACGGCCAGCGCGCCGCCTACATCTGCGGCCTCAACCTCATCGCACAGCTCAAGCAGGCGTGCGGCGGCGACCTTGACCGCGTGACGCGGGTGGTCAAGCTGACCGGCTACGTCAACGCCACGCCGGACTACGAGGCCCAGCCCAAGGTCATCAACGCCGTTTCCCACCTCATGGCCGACGTCTTCGCCGACGCGGGCACGCACGCGCGCGCGGCCGTGGGGGCGGGCTCGCTGCCCCTGAACGTGGCCGTCGAGGTGGACGGCATCTTCGAGATCGTCTGATCCGCACGCGGGCCCGCGGTGGCGCACGCCGTCGCGGGTCGCCGCCCTCGCCCTTTCCGCAAAAGAGGCAGGCGCTACGCCCGACGTGGCAGGTGTGCCGCGGATGTTCGTTTCGTGCTTTAACCCAGCTTTAATGCGCCCCCGCCATCCTGTCCATATGGATAGGTGGTGCCGGAAACCATGAGTCGGATTGGACGGGGTCGGATCGTGAGCACGATGGGACACAAGCGGGACCGGGGTGCGACAAGCCCGTACTTGCTGCGCCGGCGGCGGAGCTTCGAAGAAGCTCAGGCCGACAGCGCGCGGACCCATGCCGGCGAACCCGCCGAAGTGGTCCCGCGCACGGAACGCACGGACAACCGGAGTTTCGGCGACGACATCTAAAGCGGCGGTCCAGCCTTGCTGGCGCCGCCGTGTCGCGCCACGTTCCGGCCATGCCCGATACGCCGGACCGACACAGCCTGCGCGTCGTCAGCGACATTTCCGAGATCGCGCCGGGCGACTGGGATCGCTGCGCGGGCACGGCCAATCCCTTCGTCCGGCACGCTTTCCTTCGCGCGCTTGAGAACAGCGGCTCGGCCGACGGCGAGACCGGCTGGCTCCCCCAGCACGCCGTTCTCCAGGACGCGCGCGGCGCCGTGCTGGCCGTCGCGCCGCTCTACCTGAAAAGCCATTCCTTCGGCGAATACGTCTTCGACTGGGCCTGGGCGGACGCCTACGAGCGCGCCGGTGGCCGGTATTACCCCAAGCTCCAGGCGGCCGTGCCGTTCACGCCCGTGACCGGCCCGCGCCTGCTGGCGCGCGGCGATCTGGACCCGGACGCGCAGGCCGAGGCGCGCACCGCGCTCGCCCGGGGCCTGATCGGGATCGCCGAGCGCCACGGCGTCTCCTCGCTCCACGTCACCTTTCCGGAAGCGCACGAGTGGGACGTCCTTGGCCGCTGTGGCTATCTCCAGCGCACCGGCCTGCAGTTCCGTCTCGACAACCCCGGCTACGACGACTTCGCGGATTTCCTGGCGGCGCTCGCCTCACGCAAGCGCAAGCAGATCCGGCGCGAACGGCGCGAGGTCGCCGAACAGGGCATCCGCGTCCACCGGCTCATCGGCTCCGACATCGCGGCGCGCCACTGGGACGCATTCTACGCCTTCTACTGCGCCACCGCGGACAAGCGCTGGGGCGTGCCCTATCTGGCGCGCGATTTCTTTCACCAGATCGGGGAGACGATGAGCGAGCGGGTCCTCCTGGTGCTCGCCGAAGACCCGCAGGGCCGACCGGTGGCGGGCGCGCTCAACCTGATCGGCGACGACACCCTGTACGGCCGCAACTGGGGCGCGGCCGAGGATCACGCGTTCCTGCACTTCGAGGCATGCTATTATCAGGCGATCGAATTCGCCATCGAACGCGGCCTTTCGCGCGTGGAAGCGGGGGCGCAGGGCGAGCACAAGCTCCAGCGCGGCTACCTGCCCGTGACCACCTACTCGGCCCACTGGATCGCCGACCCCGGCCTGTCGGACCCGGTCGCCGATTTCGTGCAGCGCGAGCGCCGTGCCGTGGCGGAACACATCGCCGAGCTGAACGCGCATTCGCCGTACAAACAGCACGGCTGACGCCAGTGGGCGGGCTCGGCCCGCGCGCCGGTCGATCCGCCGCTCAGCCCGCCAGCCGCGGCAGCAGCAGCGACGCGGCCACCGCCCACATCACCAGCGCGACCGACGCGTCCAGCAGCTTCCAGGTGACCGGGTGCTCGAAAAGCGGCGCCAGCCTTGCCACGCCGAAGCCGAGAAGCGGGAAGAACACCACCGACGCCACGGCCGCGCCCGCGGTGAAGGCGCTGCGTGCCGCGACGGCGTCGTGGCTGCCCGCAATGCTGCCCAGGAGCACGATGGTATCCAGCCAGGCGTGCGGATTGAGCAGGCTGAGGGTCACCGCGGCCCCGGCAACGGCGGCCGCGCCCGTGGCCGTGCCCGCCTCGGCCGCGAGATCCGCGTCCTGCCGACGCAGCGCCGTACGCATCGCCAGCGCGCCGTAGACCAGCAGAAACGCACTGCCCGCCCAGACGGCGCCGGCGCGCAGCAGCGGCGTCTCCGCCACGAGCGCGCCCAGCCCCGCACCGCCCAGCGTGATGAGGGTGATATCCGAGAGCGCGCACACCGTCACGGCGACGACGGTGTGCTCGCGCTTCAGCCCCTGGCGCAGGACGAACGCGTTCTGCGCCCCGATCGCCAGGATCAGGCCGATGCCGACGCTAAAGCCCTGGATGAACGGCGCGGTCATGCCCGGCGTGTCCACGGGAACGGCGGTCGCAAGGCAACAAAGACGGCGTGGCGATCACGGTTCGCAGACACGTAGGCGCCCCGATCCCATGGGACCGGGGCGTTTGTCTGATGCGCGCCGGCGCCGCCGGCGCGGTGCGCCTCAATCCACCAGCTCGGGCGTGCTGTCCTGCCCGGCGTCGTCGCCAGCGCCCGAGTCGCCGTCCGCCGCCGACCCGGTCCCGGTCTTGCCGCCGGACTTGCCCTTGCCCCCGCCGGTCTCGTGGAAGGTAAAGGTGGGCTTGTCCGTCTCCGGATCGATGGTGACGTGGACCACGCCGCCCTTGGTGAGTTCGCCGAAGAGCAGCTCCTCCGCCAGCGGCTGCTTGATGTACTGCTGGATCACGCGGCCCAGTGGCCGGGCGCCGTAGAGTTCGTCGTAGCCGTGCTCACCCAGCCAGCGGCGCGCATCGTCGGACAGCTCGATGGTGACGTGGCGGTCGGCCAGTTGGGCTTCCAGCTCCATGACGAACTTGTCCACCACCTGGTCCACGATCTCGCGGTTCAGGTTGCGGAACGTGATCACCGAATCGAGCCGGTTGCGGAACTCCGGCGTGAACAGGCGGTTGATCTCGTCCGAGCCGTCGCCGGAACTCGCCTCCTGGACGAAGCCCATGGCCGGTCGCGCCATGTCGGCCGCACCCGCGTTGGTGGTCATGATCAGGATCACGTTGCGGAAATCGACGTTCTTGCCGTTGTGATCCGTCATCTTGCCGTAGTCCATGACCTGCAACAGGACGTTGAACAGGTCCGGGTGCGCCTTCTCGATCTCGTCCAGCAACAGGACGCAGTGCGGATGCTGATCCACCGCGTCGGTGAGCAGGCCGCCCTGGTCGAAGCCGACGTAGCCCGGCGGGGCGCCGATCAGGCGACTGACCGAATGACGCTCCATGTACTCGGACATGTCGAAGCGGGTGAGCTGAATGCCCATCGACCGCGCGAGCTGGCGCGCCACCTCGGTCTTGCCCACGCCCGTGGGCCCGGCGAAAAGGTAGCTCCCGATCGGCTTTTCGGCATCGCGCAGCCCCGCGCGGGAGAGCTTGATCGCAGAGGACAGGGCCTCGATGGCCTCGTCCTGGCCGAAGACCATGGTCTTGAGGTCGCGCTCCAGGTTGGCCAGCGCCGCCTTGTCGTCCTTGGAGACCGACTTGGGCGGGATGCGCGCGATCTTGGCGACGATGCCCTCGACTTCCTTGACGCCGACGGTCTTTCGCCGTTTCGAGCCGGGCACCAGCATCTGCGCCGCGCCCACCTCGTCGATGACGTCGATCGCCTTGTCGGGGAGCTTGCGGTCGGAGATGTACTTCGCCGACAGCTCCACGGCCGACTTGATGGCGTCGTTGGTGAAGCGGATCTTGTGGTGCTTCTCGTAGTACGGCTTGAGGCCGCGCAGGATCTTCACCGTGTCGTCGATCGTGGGCTCGCTGACGTCGATTTTCTGGAACCGGCGCACCAGCGCCCGGTCCTTTTCGAAGTGGTTGCGATATTCCTTGTACGTGGTGGAGCCGATACAGCGCAGCGTGCCCTGCTGCAGCGCCGGCTTGAGCAGGTTCGACGCGTCCATAGCCCCGCCCGAGGTCGCGCCCGCGCCGATCACCGTGTGGATCTCGTCGATGAACAGGATGGCGTGGGGCATCTGCTCGAGTTCGTTGAGCACCGCCTTGACGCGCTCCTCGAAATCGCCGCGGTAGCGCGTCCCCGCGAGCAGGGCGCCCATGTCCAGGGCGAAGATCTGGGCGTCGGAAAGCACCTCGGGCACCTCGCCGACGACCACGCGGCGCGCCAGCCCCTCGGCGAGCGCCGTCTTGCCCACGCCGGGATCGCCCACGTAAAGCGGGTTGTTCTTGGTCCGCCGACAGAGAACCTGGATCGTCCGTTCGATTTCGTGGTCCCGGCCGATCAGCGGATCGATCTTGCCGTCTTCGGCTTTGCGGTTGAGATCGATGCAGTAGGCATCCAGCGCCTCGTGACCCTTGCGCACGACTTTCTCGCTTTGCGCGTCTTCGTCCGCGCCGTCAACGTTGCGGGTTTCGCCACGGCCGTGCACCTTGGCGATGCCGTGGCTGATGTAGTTGACCGCGTCGAGCCGGGTCATTTCCTGCTCTTGCAGGTAGTAGACCGCATGGCTCTCGCGCTCGGAGAACATGGCCACGAGCACGTTGGCGCCCGTGACCTCCTCGCGCCCGGACGACTGGACGTGGATCGCCGCGCGCTGGAGCACGCGCTGGAACCCGGCCGTCGGCTTCGCGTCCCCGGCCTGCGCCGTGATCAGGTTGCTCAGCTCGTTGTCGATGTAGTCGGTGAGATCGCTGCGCAACCGATCCAGGTCGATCCCGCAGGCGCGCAGCACCGCCACCGCGTCCGAATCCTCGATCAGCGCCAGCGTCAGATGCTCCAGAGTCGCGTACTCGTGACGACGCTCGTTGGCGTAGGCGAGGGCGCGATGAAGGGTCTGTTCCAGGTTCGCCGACAGCATGCGCGGCCTATTCCT